>JANOBW010000132.1:0-2500 GCA_031411855.1 Opitutia bacterium | reverse complement strand
GTGCCGGTGTGGCGCCCGTCCACCATGAATTTCTCGGTGGTGAGGCGGGACTGGCGGGCCTCCTCGTAGAGCGTGGTGGTGTTGGAGACGAGCTCGTCCCAGGAGTGGGCCGGGTGCAGGTTGACCTCGATGACTCCCGGGTCGGGGGTGACGCGGAAGACGTTGAGGCGCGGATCGTGCTGGGGCGCAGTGCCTTCCAGAATCACGGGCAGGTTCAGCGCGGCGGCGGTGCCCTCGATGGCCTCGACCAGATCAAGGCAGTCCTCGGTGTGCGAGACCGGGGGCAGGAAGATGTGGAGGCGGCCTTCGCGGGCCTCGATGCAGAGGGCGGTGCGGATGACCCACGGGGCGGACTGGCGGGGCTGCGGGCTGGCGGGAGGGGAGTCGGAGCGTGTCTCGGCCGGGCCCTGGCCATGCGGGCGGCCGGCCTGGGTGAAGGAGCCGTCGGGTGAGTTCGGGCTGACGCGGCGCAGGCCCTGGCGGGAGGGGAGGGGCGGGTGGTCGGCCATGGGATCGGCCGGGACGACCCAGGGATACTCCGAGGGGGCGACCCAGGGAAGCGAGTCCAGCGGAAGGCGCAGGCCCATCGGCGAGTCGCCGGGAATGAGCCAGATCTTTTCATCGCGGAGGAACCAGGGTCCGCTTTTCCAGCGGAGCTCGGCGCCTTCCCACTGGCGTTTGAGGGGCAGGGAGTAGCCCACGATCTGGTCGAGGCCCTGCTCAAACAGGCGGGCGATGCGGGCACGCTCCAGCGGGTCCTTCAGCTTGGAGTTGAGCGGGTCCACGTTGGACGGCAGGCGGCGTTCCTTCCACAGGTAGTAGAAGACGTCCTCGTAGCCGGGCTGGACGAACTGCGGGTCCACCCCGAGGGCGCCGGCCAGGGCCTGGCCGAAACGGCGGGCGTCCTCGGAGGTGTGGCCGTAGTTTTTGGACTCGTCGGCGATGAGGTCGTCGCGGGACCAGAGGGGGATGCCGTCCTTGCGCCAGTGGCAGGCCAGGGCGTAGCGCGGAAGTTGTTCTCCCGGATACCATTTGCCGATGCCGTGGAAGAGGAGGCCGCCGGGGGCGAACTTGTCGCGGAGGCGGCGCAGGAGGCGGTCGGAGAGGAGGCGTTTGGCCGCGCCGACCGCGCCGGTGTTCCATTCCTCGCCGTCGGGGTCGTCCACCGAGACGAAGGTGGGCTCGCCGCCCATGGTCAGGCGCATGTCGCCCACTTCCATCTCGGCATCAATGAGATGGCCGAGGGCCTCGATCTTGCGCCACTGCTCCTCGGTGTAGGGCTTGGTGACGCGGGGGGACTCGTGGATGCGGGTGACGGACATCTCGAAGTCGAACTCGACCTCGCATTTGTCAATCAGCCCGGAGATGGGCGCGGCGCTCTGCGGATCGGGCGTGGCGGCGAGCGGGATGTGGCCCTCGCCGGCGAGGAGGCCGGAGGTGGGATCAAGGCCGATCCAGCCGGCTCCCGGCAGGTAAACCTCGGTCCAGGCGTGGAGGTCGGTGAAGTCCTCGGTGGCGCCGCTGGGACCGTCGAGACTGGCGACATCGGGCTTGAGCTGGATGAGATAGCCGCTGACGAAGCGGGAGGCCAGGCCGAGGCGGCGCATGACCTGGCAGAGCAGCCAGGCGGAATCGCGGCAGGAACCGCTGCCGAGGGTGAGGGTTTCCTCCGGGGTCTGCACGCCGGGGTCGAGGCGGACGAGGTAGCGGACGTCCTTCTGCACCATCTGGTTGAGGGTGACGAGGAAGTCCAGGGACCGGGGCCGGGGGTCGTTTTTCTCGGTGATGACCTCGGGCAGTTTGCCGGGCAGGAGGCGCTGTTTCACGACGCGCAGATACTCCGAGAGTTTCGGGGTCAGCGGCGTCTTGATGAGGAAGGGTTCCAACTCATGGTCGAGCCCCTTGTCGTAGGTGAAGGGGAAACGTTCGGCGGACGGTTCGAGGAAGAAGTCGAAGGGGTTGAAGACGGACATTTCCGCCACCACCTCGACCTCGACCTTCAGTTCCGAGGCCTTTTCGGGAAAGACGAGGCGTGCCAGATAGTTGGATTGGGGGTCCTGCTGCCAGTTGAGAAAGTGTTGGGCCGGAGAGACCTTCAGCGAGTAGCTGATGATCGGGGTCCGGGCGTGGGGCGCGGGCCGCAGCCTGACGACATGGGGTCCGAGGTTGATCGGACGGTCATACCGGTAGGTGGTGACGTGGCGCAGCGAGACGTGTAATGGCATGTAGCTTTGTCTAGGGAAGGCATGGGTAATGCAACCACCGTGCCAGCCCGGTCATTTTTTGCCACCCCGGTTGGGGCGGTCGAAAACACCCCGAAAGTTTCCGGCCCCGGGGTGAAAGTTTTGGGCGTGCGCACCCGGGACCCGGGGCAAAAAAAAGGCCCGCCGGCGTGAAGCGCGGCGGGCCCGGAGAGGGGGGGGGACGAACGATCAGTAGGTGACGGAGACGCGGCCGAATTTCTTGCCGGAGGTGACGGCGCCGTTGAAGGTGATGGTCA
>JANOBW010000131.1:0-2518 GCA_031411855.1 Opitutia bacterium | reverse complement strand
CGCGGGCGTCGTGGTCCTGCACGTGCATGTATTCGACCCCGATGTTGCCGCAGTAGGTGCGTTTCACGGCCGTGACGATGTCGCGGAGTTTGCGCTGACCGCCGCCCTGGAAGTTGGTCAGGGTGAAGGTGTCATCCAGGTCGGACTCACCCAGTGCGAAGTGGTCGAGGGCCAGCTTGGCGTGGGGGCTGGGCTTGTCACCGAGGGGGTCGAGATGGGCCTCCAGGTGGCCATGGGAGCGGTGGGCGTTGATATAGCGCAGCACCTGGGCCTGCTTGTAGGAGTCCACGATTTTGACACCGGCGGCCTGGGCGGCGGCGGCGATGGGTCGCCCACCGGCGACGGTGCCGGAGTTGCCGAGGTTGAACCCCTCGAAAAAGGCGCGCCACGTGGGGTCGAGCGAGTCGGGGGCGTCGAGCCATTGCTGGTAATACGCGTCAATGGCGTCGGCGTTCCAAGTGGTCGCAAAAGTTTGCTGCTTCATGCAAAGAGGTTCGGGTTAAAGGTGCAGAGAAACACCCGTTCCGGCCCTTGGCAAGTGGGGGATTCAGAACCGTTGAGTTAAATGGTTGTCATGTCGTGGTATCGCTTGCTTGGGATTCGCTTGCCGGATTCGTGTCTGTTGACCTTTTTGGTTTTACCATGAAAACCCCGCTCGCCGTAGTCCTTATTTTGATGGGAACTTTGCTGATCATGACGCCCCCGATTGCCGATTATCTCTATCAGCGTCATCTTGTTGAATTGATGACGAAACTGACTGATTATTCTTCCATATCGCTCGGGGGCGACATGTCAGAGCCTTACCATTTTGGCTGCTGGTTGGCCGGGGTGACGATGATCGTGGTGGCGGTGGTGTTTTCCGTCAGGGGACGATCTCCCGTGACTCCGCTGGAGTGAGCCGAACATGGTTGCCGCGTTTCACTCAAACGTGCCGTGATGTCACCAATTTCACTAAACAAGAGAACCTTACCCTTCTTTGGTGTGTCTGACCAATTTTCCCCATGTTTAACCGTCGCGCTTTTCTCCGTGGTTCCGGTGCCCTGCTCGCCCTTCCGTTTCTGGAGAGTTTGTCGCGTCCGTTGCTGGGAGCCCCCTCGGTGGCGGCATCGGCCCGGCCCGTGCGGCTGGCCTTCCTGTATTTCCCAAACGGCTGCAACATGAACCAGTGGAGCCCGGCGGGCGAAGGTTCGAAATTTGAACTTTCCCCCACGCTCCAGCCCCTGGCGCCGTTTCAGTCCGACATCACGGTGGTGAAAAACCTCTGGAACAAACATGCCGACACCGGCGACGGGCATTACGTCAAGACCGGCGGCTGGCTTACCTCCACCACCATCACCAAAACGACCGGGGCCGAACTTAACTCCGGCGGGGTTTCCGTGGACCAGCTGGCAGCCCAGCACCTGGGTTCCCAGACCCGCCTGGCCTCGCTTGATCTCGCGGTGGAGCCCGTTTCCATGGGGGTGGATACCAACGTCGGCTACACCCGTCTCTACGGCTCCCACATCTCCTGGCGTGATCCCCGCACTCCGGCCGCCCGGGACATCAACCCGCGCAAGGCTTTCGACCGACTGTTCCGTCCCTCCGGCCGCGATCCGGGCGACGACCGCTCCGTGCTCGACCTGGTCCGTGGCGAGGCCACCCGGCTCCGCCGCGAGGTTTCGGTCCGCGACCGCGAAAAACTCGACGAATATCTGGAGTCCGTCCACTCCGTCGAACGCCGCATCTCGATGGAAGACAAACGCTTGAAGGACAAGGACGCCCTCGACTCCAACCTCGTGGCGGCCGTCAAGGAATACGAGGCCCGGCTGGACGGGTTCACTCCTCCCGCGGACAAGAAGGAAAAGGGCAAAAAGTGGGGCTTTTCGGCCAACCACCAGGAGCATGTGGACCTGATGCTCGACCTCCAGGTCCTGGCCTTCTGGAGCGATTCGACCCGCGTTTCGACCTTCATGTTTGGCAACGACGTGAGTGGCCGCGACTTCAGCTTCGTCCCCGGGGTCCACGGCGCCCACCACGAGATTTCCCACCACGACAAAAACGAGGACAAACTCGCCCAATACGCCCTGATCAACCGCTGGCACGTGGAGCGCTACGCCCGTTTCCTGGGCAAACTTCGCGACATCAAACAGGAGGGCCGCAGCCTGCTCGATGATTCCCTGATCCTCTTCGGGTCCAGCATTTCCGACGGCAACGCCCACTCACCGCACAACCTTCCCCTCGTCCTGGCGGGCCATGGCGGGGGAGCCGTTGCGGGCGGCCGCCATGTGGTCGCACCCAATGATTCGCCGCTTTCCAACCTCTACCTGTCACTCCTCAAAAGCGTGGGAGTGAAGGCTGATTCCTTCGGGGACAGCACGGGTGAGCTCAAGGGCCTGCGGGGTTGAAGCGGTCCGGGCATCCAGTCCCAGGCATAGGAACCAGTGTTTTTCGAACTCATTGGCATCGGTGGGGACTCAACGCCATCCGTGGCACAGTCCTATGCTTGCAACTCCCGCCTATCTCCTGTTTTCAGATTGAA
>JANOBW010000130.1:0-18085 GCA_031411855.1 Opitutia bacterium | reverse complement strand
CATGAGGGCGCGCAGGCCGGCCGCGTCGGAGGGGACGCGTTTTCCGGAATAGGCGTCACAAAAATCGTAACCCAGACCGGAAAGGAAATCCACCACCTCGCCAAAGGCGGCCGGGGACACCTCGTCGAAAACGAACGGGGCCAGCTCGATCAGGATCTTGGGACGGAAGCGGGCCAGGGTTTGGCGGAAGCCCTGGAGCACGGCAAACTCATGGCCATCAACGTCTATTTTCACCAGGTCGAGACGGCCCACCCCCTGGCTCCGGCAATAGGAGTCCACCGTCAGGGCCCTGGCCTCGGCCAGGGACATGGCCTTGCCCAGGTGTTTCTCATGGACCCCGTCCTCCGCCTCGCCCACCGGCCAGCTGGAATAGACCGAGCCCGGCAGGGCAGCCGATTCCTCGGCGACCAGGAAGACCTGGTTGGACCTGACCCGGGCCGCGCATTCGGGATTGAGCCGGAGGTTGGCCTGGAGTTTCCCAAAGGCGAAGTCAGTCGGCTCGAAGGCGTGAACCTGGCCGGCGGCCCCGACCAGCCGGGCGAAATGCAGGGTGTGGGCCCCGATGTTGGCCCCGATGTCGAAGACGGTGTCCCCCGGCCGGATCAGCGGCGCGTAGGCCCGGAGCATCCGGGGTTCGTAGGCCCCCAGCAGGTAGATGGAAAGGTCCAGCCCCTCGTTCAGGTCGAGGTCCCAGTTCACCCCCCGGCGCCGGACGCGGGCCACCGGTCCCCTGCCGCAAAGGCGCCGGGCGAGCAGCAGGCCGCGGTTAAGCAGGCGGGCGATCATCATCTTCTGTTTGACGTTGAACATGGCGGTGGTTTCAGGCGGGGTCCTTTTCGATCACCACCAGGAGGCGCAGGCCGAACATGCCGCGCGCGAAACCGGGTAGCCTTTCCTCCAGGGCGGTCAGCCCGGCCGTGACCCGCGCGGGGGCGAACTGCCGCCGGGAAAAGCCGCCGGTGAGGAGGTAGCCGAGGAAATCGTCGTGCCGCGTCTCGGCCAGGCGAAGCCCCCGCTCCCGGAGCCACCCCGACGTTTCCTTTCGGTAACGAAAGAAAAGGGCGGTGGCCATGGCCATGTTGGCGAACTCCTCCAGCCCTTCCGGCCCGGTGCCGCGGCGGAAGTAGCGCCCGCCCCGCCCGTTGGCGGGAAACTCCCAGGGCGGGCCGCACTCGCCGGGCCAGACGGGCTCGACATGGCAGAGGCCGAAGGCCAGGCGGGCGCCCGGCGTGGCGGCGGGCTCGGCCAGGATGAGGCGGCCGCCGGGTCGGAGCGCGCGCGCGGCCTGTTCAAGGAAAACAAGCGGGCGGCGGAGGTGGTGGAGGACATCCACCGCGACAAGGTTGCCCCACGTCTCCCCGGCGGGCAGGTCGTAGCAGGAGACCGCGCGGTCCACGAAAGGGGTCTTTTCCAAATCGCTCAACACGATGCCGGGCAGGAAGTTGCGGCTGAAGCCCAGGCCGGCGCCGAGTTCCAGGGCGGGGCCGGGAACGAGCCGGGGGCGGACGCGGGCGTAGATCGCCCCGTAATAGGCGCGGAGGGCCGGCGAGCTCTCCCACTTGGCGCGGGATGGGGCCAGCAGGCCGAGGTCGTAGGTGCGGTCGCCGCTCATGACCCGGGGGTGGCGGCCCGGCCGCGCAGGCGGAAGAAACGGATGTGGATGGCGGCAAAACAGGTCATGCGGAGCAGCATGAGGCCGTGTTTCCAGCGGCTGATGTTCGTCTCCCCGTAGGTGCGGTCCCGGTAGCGGACGGGGATGTCGCGGATGCGGAGGTTGAGCAGGGCGGAGCCGAAGAGGAGGTTGAAGTCGCCGAAGGGGTCGAAGTCTCCCAACTCCCTGATTCTCAGGAGCAGGCGCTGGTAGTCGCGGCGCAGGAGCATCTTGGTGCCGCACAGGCTGTCCTTGACGGGCTGGCCCAGCACGAAGGTCAGGGCCATGGCGAAAAACTTGTTGCCCAGCAGGTTGAGAAAACGCATCGCGCCCTGCTCCATCGGATAGACCAGGCGGCTGCCATTGGCGAACTCGGCCCGGCCGGAGGTGACGGCCTCGAAAAACTTCGGCAGATCCTCGGGCGGGGCGGTCAGGTCGCCGTCCTGGATGACGAGCACGTCCCCGGTGGCGCGGGCGAAGCCGGTGAAAACGGCGTCCCACTTGCCCTTGCCGGGCTGCTGGCAGAAACTGACCAGGTGGGGGCCGGTGTAGGCGGCGCATTCGCGCCGGACGGTTTCCCAGGTGTCGTCCTTCGAGTTACCCTCGACAAAGATGACCTCGGTGCGGCGGCCCAGGACGGGGATGCGCTCCAGGGCGGCGCGGATGTTTCCGGCCTCGTTCCGGACCGGCACGATGACGGAGCAGGAGACGGCCCCGTCCAGCACGGGAACGGTGCGGGGCCGGGCCGTGAGCATGAGGCTCAGCCCGAACCAGTTGAAAACGGGCAGCCGCACCAGAAAGCGGTTGCAGAAGGTGGAGAGGAGCGGGATGTCGAGCGGGCAAAGCTGCTCGGTGCGGGACAGCACCACTTCCCATCCGGCCAGTTCCAGAAGGTTTTCGAGGTCGTCCCGGGAAAGCCAGTTGGTCTGTGGCTGCGGTGAGATCAGGCCGATTTTTTCGCACAGCCTCAGGATCGGTTTCCAGACGGTGTTCAGGCTGGTGAGGTGGAGGCGGGTGCGGGGATGGGCATGGAGCCGGGCGTTTTCCAGGGCGGCCTGGATATCGGTCTGATAACCCGAGACCATGCAGGAGATGAGGTGGTCAAAGGTGCCTTCCAGACGGGTGCCCTGCATGTCACCCTGGGCGAACTCGCAGGTGTCTCCCTGGCTTTTCCGGGCCAGGGCCACCATCCGGTCGCTCAGGTCGAGCCCGACCGCGCGGGAGGCGGCCAGACCGCCGAGCAGGGCGCCGTCGCCGCAGCCCCATTCGAGGACCGTCTCCCCCGGCGGGATGCGGTGGCGGTGGATGGCCAGGATCTGGCGGTGGTAGCCGCGCCGCCACCAGGAGTCGGCCGGCTGGCGGTCGGCTCGGTCATTAAAGTGGCGGATGAGCTCTTCGGACATCGGATGCAGCAGAGGGTCCGGCGCGGTTTCCTCAACTTAAATCTCCGAAAGGATGAAGCCCGTCACGTAATGGTTCCAGTTTTCCACCTCGTCAAACGAGGGAGGTTTTTCGTCCGTGACCTCCAGTTTCCAGGCGGGGGAACCGTCGGCCGGCGTGTAACCGGTGACCCGTGAGATCTCGATCCAGGCCTTCGGGGCGATTTCCTTGAACAGGACATGGGTCCGCTCCCATTCCTTGGCCAGGCGCGGGCTGACACCGTAATTCCGCCCTTTGTCGGGCGCCTCGGCCCAGAACATCTCCAGGCAATAGAGTTCCTGGTAAATCCCCAGGCCGAAAATGCGCCGGATCTTGTCGGGCGCGTGGTTGATGGCCACGGTCAGGGTCGCCGAACGGTTGGAGAGCGAAAGAGGCAGGTTGCTTTCGCCGGCGAAGAGGCGGCCTTTCCCGGGATGTTCGTCGGCAAACCGCCTCCACTCCGCCTGCGCCAGGGCGGTTTTCATGTCCAACGTGGCCCGATGGGCAAACATGGAGGGCAGGGTCCACCCCAGGAGGTGAACGCCGGCCAGGCCCAGCGCGATGCCGGCGGTGAGGCGGTTCCACCGGACCAGGTTTCCCGCCGCCACCGCCACCGCGATGATCGCCACGAGAAAAAGCGGCAGGGTGAAACGGGAAGACACGGGATCGGTCGGGACCGACCAGAAGGTGGGGAGGAAGACCGCGCACCACAGCAGGACGGTGAAGACGGTGAAAAACAGGACCGGCAGGGCCAGGTGAGGCCGGGAGAAGGGTGGCCGACGGGGGAGAAACCGGGCCGCCAACAGCGCCAGCACGGAGGTCAGCCCCAGCCAGCACAGCAGGGCGGACCCGGTGCCAAGCCGGTCCGGCAAAAAAAGATAACCCAGGGTGCCGCGCACATTGTCCGCCACATGGGAAAGGGAAAAGAGGCCGGCATCGGATCCCCGCATGTCCGAAACCAGGTTTTTGTTCACCTCCATGAAACGGTCCCGGACAATGCCCACGGTCAGCACGGCGGCGGGAAACATCAGGCTGCCCCAGGGGAGCCAGACCCGGTGCGAGCGCATCCAGGCTCTCAGCACAAACACCGCGGTGACAACAAGATAGACGGAACCCTCGTAGCGGCAGAGCATCAGCAGAAGCGCCAGGGCGAGAAGCTGGGCCTGGCGCAGCGGGGTCGGCGACTCCTCGACCCGGAGGGCCTGAAGCAGAAGGGCGGCGAGCAGGAGAAGGAACAGCTGGTCGTAACTCCCGCTGTTCACCACCTGGCAGAGCAGAGGGAGGGAGACGGCACCCAGCAGGGCGCTCCAGGCCCCGGCCCGGCCGCCCAGCCGATTTCCCAGCAAGGCCAGCACAAGAAGGAAGGCCGCCGAGATGAGCGCGTTCAGGACAAAGATGTTGGACTCGCGGTAACCCGCCAGGTCATGGACCAGGGAAAGGAGGAAAGGAAACAGCCCCATCCTCATGGGCAGGATGGTGTTGCACACCTCGCCCACCTCAAAGGGCTGGTGCCAGGAGGCGATGCCCTCAAACTTTTTCCCCATGTGCAGGAGGCGCGCGGCCCCGGCATGGCTCGGTTCGTCAAAATAAACCCGGTAATCCCAAAACTCACCCAGCTGAAGAAAAACCGCCCCGCCCAAAATCCCGAGGAAAAGCCAGCGGGAGCCAGCCGCCCAGGACTTCCAGGCGGAAAGGGGCCGTTCCCGGAAAAACACAAAACAGGCCCAGGCAAGTGCCAAAAGATAAAGGGGATAGGCACAATGGGCGTTCCAAAAATAAGTCACCTCCACTCCCAGGGACTCAAGTTTCCGACTCCCCAAAGCCACGCCCGGTCCCAAGACGAGAAACGAAAACAAACCCGCAGCCAACCCCAGGAACAGATTGACGGCCAAAAGCCATCCCGCGCGGCAGGTGATGTGGGGAAAAGTGAACCGGTTCATGCGGGCTGGTGCCAAAAAAACACGCCCCGCCGGGAAAACAATCCCTTAAGGTGAAGGGGGGAAACTTTTCCCCCGTGAAGGTAACTGAAAATCAGCCAGGCAAACGCTCAGGGAGCGTCATCCCGCAGATCCGTCCTGCCTTCGTCCGTGAAGGTTACGGCCGTGCCGCTGAAGGCGCTGGGAAGGGTGAAGGTGAAGGCCGCGGTGCTGCCGGACTCAATCACCGCATCAGAGAAAACATAATTCGAAGTCATGTGTTTGATCCACGGCGAAAGATCTCCGGTGATGATCCCCGTGCTGGAATCATACTGGATGGTCGCGGCGGAGTGGGCCGTGCTCAGAAAATATTGCTGCGCGGCCAAACCAAGCTGCCGCGCGTCGTTGATCATGATGGTCTGGCGCGACCGTTTCCGCATCCGGTTGAAGGAGGGAATGGCCAAGGCGGCAAGCATGCCGATAATCATCACAATCACCATGATTTCAATGAGGGTGAAACCTTGGGAGGATGGGCGGCGGGGGGTCTTCATAATGCTTATTATTGCACGGAAAAAACCATAGGGCTGGCAATCGCCAAAAAGAAACCAAAGGACAAAACAAAATCTTTACACTTTATTTACACAACTGCTTTACCATTGGGGCGAAGCCGCCAGCCGTGAACTGTCATAGGCATGACTGCACAGAAAGAGCACCGCCATCCGGCAGAGCACCCCGTTTGTGACCTGCTCCAAAATGACCGACCGCTCACCATCGGCCAGTTCTCCGTCAATTTCCACCCCCCGGTTGATGGGGCCGGGGTGAAGCAGGAGGGCTCCCGGCTTCAGCCAGGAGGCGCGCTGCTTGTTCAGGCCAAACATCCGGGTGTATTCCGCGAGGGAAGGAAAATAATTGGCGGCGGAGCGCTCCATCTGGACCCGGAGCAGCATCACGGCGTCGGCGTCGGCCAGGGCCGCCTTGAGATCATGCACCACCTCGACACCGAGGCAGCGAAAGGTTTCCGGGACCAGGGTGGAGGGGCCGGCCAGGGTGACCGACGCCCCCAAAGTCTTGAGGGCGTGGATGTTGGAACGCGCCACCCGCGAGGAAAGGATGTCCCCCAGGATGGTGACCTTTTTCCCGGCCAGATCGCCCAGGTGCTCACGGAGGGTGTAACAGTCGAGCATGGCCTGGGTGGGGTGCTCGTGGGCGCCGTCCCCGGCGTTGATGACGGGGATGTCGAGAATCCGCGAAAGATACAGGGGTGCCCCGGAGCTTTTGTGACGGATGACAATGAGGTCGGCGTTCAGGGCGCGGATGTTGCAGATGGTGTCGCGCAGGGTTTCCCCCTTGGTCAGGCTGGAAGAGTCCCCCGCGATGGAAATCACATCGGCCCCGAGGCGTTTGGCCGCCATTTCGAAGGCCACCCGGGTCCGTGTGCTGGGTTCCAGAAAGAGGTTGACCACGGTCTTGCCCCGCAGGCTGGGCAGCGTTTTCCGGGCCCGGCCCAGCGTGCGCTTGAAGGAGGAGGCGAGATCAAAAATGGTCTCAATCTCCTCCCGGGAAAGATCCTCGGTGGAGATGAAGTCCTTACGTTTCCAGACGTTGGGCATGGCGGAGGGAGGGAAAAGTCGGGTTGAGGGAAAAGAAACGGTCAGGAACGCGCCGTGACCTCGTAGGAATGGGGGCCGGCCAGGTGTTCCGAGAGGCTGAGACGAACTTTGGCAGACTCCGGGACCTCACGGCGGATCACGGCGTGGGAGGCGAGAACGGGGAGGGCCGGCCGCATGCGGTCAAAGACCACCACCAGTTCGACCGCGGCGGGCCGCCCCTGGTCAAAGATCTCGTTGAGGGCGGCCCGGACCGTGCGTCCGGAGTGCAAAACATCATCGGCCAGAAGGATATGCGCGTCATCCACCGGGAAGGGCAGATCCGTGGGGATGGTGATTTTGGGCACCGGCCTGGTGGCCAGGTCGTCGCGGTGGAAAAGGATGTCAATCGTGCCGTAAGGCACCTCGCGCCCCAGCCTGAGGGTCAGTTCTTCGGACAGGAGCCGGCCAAAGTTGATGCCACCGTTGGCCACTCCGGCCACGCAGAGCCCGGGAGTGGAACGGTGCTTTCCCACCAGGGAGGCAATCAGTTCCTCCAGGCCCAGGGACAATTCGGCTGAGGAGGGAGATGCGGCTTCGGTCTTTGATTCGGGCATGGAAGGACGTTTTCAAGGCGTTGACAGCAACGGAAGCACCGGGCAAGGCGCGAGAGGCAAAGTTTTGCCATTGAAGGCGGCTCCCATGGGGTTATGAGAAATCGGCTTGGAAAAAGCACTCCAGGCAAACCAGACAGCAACGCCCGCGGCGGAAAGACCACCCCGGGGCGGCCTGGGTGGCGTCGCGCTCATCTTTTTTGGCTCTCTGGCCATCGCGATCCTGCTCTCCCCTCCCCTTTTCGCCCTCATCCGGGAACTCTTCCCCAAGTGGTCGAAAATAACCACCGGTAATCCCGAAAGTCTTTTGACCGGTTTCGACCGTATCTTCAGCCGGGTGCGCATGCTCTCAGCGCTTCTTTTCCTCCCCTTTCTCCTGAAACGGGAAGGCCTTCTTTCCCTGGAATCGCTCCGCCTGCGCTGGGGGAGCGGCCCCCGCCGCCACCTCCTCGCCTCCGTCCTCCTCGGAATCGCCATGCTGGGAGGTGTCCTCGCCCTGCAGGTGCTGGCCTTGAGTCCGGTCGCAAAGGCCAAGGCCGATCCCTCCTCCTTTTCCTGGTGGTCCTACGCGCTGACCGGAGCCATCCTCACGGCTGTCCTGGTGTCTTTCTGGGAAGAAGTCCTTTTCCGGGGTTATCTCCAAAAGGTGTTTCAACGCGGGCTGGGCTCCCGCGCGGGGATCATGGTGGGGGCGCTCTTTTTCTCCATGCTTCACTTCCGCTCCCCGCCCCCGGCCTGGGACATGGGAGAGCCGGGCACCCTGGAGTGCGCCCTCCGCCTTGCCCTGGGCCAGTCTGCCGCCGCCTTCACCACGGCCCCGGGCGCCCATTTCCTCAACCTGTTTCTCGCGGGCATCTGCCTTTCCCTCATCACGTTGCGAACCGGCACCCTCTGGGCCGCGATCGGCCTGCACGCCGGCTGGGTGCTGGTCCGCTCCACCTACATCGAGGGCTGGAGCCTGCCCGGAGCCCAGCCGGGGGATTTCTGGGGCACCACCGCCCTCGTCAACGGCTGGGTCACCACCCTCCCCCTGCTTCTCCTCGCGGGCGCACTGCTGCTCTCCCTGCGGCGCCAGACCCGATGAACGCGCAGCCCCGCGAATGGTTTTCCGGCCTGGCCGACCTGCTGTTTCCCCGCCCCTGCGCGGGGTGCTCGGCCCCGGCGGAGGATTCGGGATTCGACTACCTCTGCGCGGACTGCGCGGGCAAAATCCGCCTCATCCGGGATCCCGCCTGCTCCACCTGCGGCTATCCCTTTCTCGGCCGGGACGCCGTGGCCCGCCTCTGCCCCCATTGCGTCGAACTGGAACCCGACTTCAGCTCCGGCACCGCCGTCTTTGTCGCCAAAGGCGTGGGACGCAAACTGGTCCACGAGCTGAAATACCACCGCGGGCTCCACCTCCAGGCCGACCTCGCCCGGCTCTTCGCCGGCAACGAACGCCTCAAGTCGTTGGGCCCCAAAGCGGTTTTCGTCCCCATTCCGCTCCATCCCAGGAAATTGCGCGAACGCGGCTTCAACCAGAGCGAGATCCTGGCCCGCGCCGCCGCCAGCTGTTTTCCGGGGGCACGTGTGGAAAACTGGCTCGTCCGCGTCAGCGACAGCCCCACCCAGACTTTCCTCAACCGCGACGAACGGAAAAGGAACTTGAAAAACGCCTTCGCCCCGGCCGAAAATGCCGGCATCACAGCCAACACCCGCATCCTCATCGTGGACGACGTCTTCACCACCGGCGCCACCCTCAACTCGGCCTGCCGCGTGCTGCGGCGGGCGGGTGCCTGCGACCTCCATGTGCTGACCCTCGGCCACGGCTGAACTTTCCCTCCACTTTTTAAATCCAATGCCACCGCTCTTCGCCAAACCGCAACTCAGCTCCCTGACCTCCAAAAAGAAAGAGGACATCCCGAAGAACCTCTACGAGAAGTGCCCCATCACCGGCGAAATGGTCTTCGTCAACGAGCTGCGCGAAAACCTCTGGGTCGTCCCCCACTCCGGTTTCCACTTCCCCATTGATGCCCGCGAACGCATCGCCTCCATGCTCGACGCCGGCACCTTCGAGGAGACCGACCAGGAACTCGGCCCGGTGGACGCCCTCGGCTTCTGCGACAGCAAACCCTACGCCTCCCGCATCACCGAATATCAGAAGAAAACCGGCGAGCGCGACGCCGTCGTCTGCGGCGTGGGCAGGATGAACGGCATGCCGGTCTCCCTGGCTGTCATGGACTTCCGCTTCATGGCCGCCTCCATGGGCTCCGTCGTGGGCGAAAAGATCACCCGCGCCATCGAACGCGCCACCCTCCGCCGCATCCCCGTCATCATCGTCAGCAGCTCCGGCGGCGCCCGCATGCAGGAGGGCGTTTACAGCCTCATGCAGATGGTCAAAACCAGCGCCGCCCTCGGCAAACACGGCGAGGAGGGCCTCCCCTTCATCTCCATCCTCACCCACCCCACCACCGGCGGCGTCACGGCCAGCTTCGCCGTCCTAGGCGATATCAACATCGCCGAGCCCGGCGCGCTCATCGGTTTCGCCGGTCCCCGCGTCATCAAGGAAACCATCCGCAAGGATCTGCCCGAGGGTTTCCAGACCGCCGAATTTCTCGTCGAACGCGGCCTGGTGGACCTCATCGTGTCCCGCAAGGACATGAAGAAAAAGCTCACCCAGCTCCTCTCCGCCCTCCACAAGGGCGAGGCTCCCAGCGAAAAAATCTGAGGCCGCCACATGGCCGGGAGCGCCAGTTTCGAGGAGGTCCGCGACTTCCTCTTCAGCCTGAAAAACCAGGGCAGCCGCTACGGCATTGACCGCATGCGCCTGCTCAGCGCCGCCCTCGGCCATCCCGAACGCGCGTTTCCCTGCATCCACGTCGCCGGGACCAACGGCAAGGGCTCCACCAGCGCCATGATCGAGGCCATCCTCCGCGCCCACGGCCTGCGCACCGGCCTCTACACCTCACCCCACCTCGTCCACCTCGGCGAACGCGTCCAGGTAAACCGCATCCCCCTGACCGGCAAGGAGATCCTCGACGGCATCAACCGCCTCCGCCCGGTCGCGGACCGCCTCGTCCTGGAAAACGACCCCGACGCCCACCCGTCGTTTTTCGAGTTCATGACCGCCCTGGCCTTTGAAACTTTCCGCCAGCGCCAGGTGGACGCCGCCATCATCGAGGTCGGCCTGGGCGGACGCCTCGACGCCACCAACGTCCTCACCCCGGCCGTCACCGTCATCACCTCCATCGGCCTCGACCACCAGGAACAACTCGGCCCCACCCGCGCCCACATCGCCCGCGAAAAAGCCGGTATCCTGAAACCCGGTGTGCCCCTCATCCTCGGCCTGCTTCCCACCGAAGCCGAGGCCGAAATCCTTCCCCTCGCCGCGCAACTTGGCTGCCCCGTGACCCGCGTGGCCGACACCTTCGGCCCCGATCTCAAACGCGCCCCCGTCACCAACCTCGCCGGCTCCCACCAGCGCTCCAACGCCGCCTGCGCCCTCCTCGCCGCCCGCCACCTCCTGGCCGGCACCGGCCACCCCTTCGACGAAAACCTTGCCTACCAGGCCCTTGCGCAGGTCGTCTGGGCCGGCCGCTGGGATGTCCGCCAGGTCGGAGACCACACCGTCATCCTCGACGCCTCCCACAACGAGGAGGGCGCCCGCACCCTCGACGAACTCCTCGGCCAGCTCGTCACCGCCACGGGACGCAAACCCGCCGTCCTCACCGCCATCCTCGGCGAATCCCGCGCCCGCGCCCTCCTGCCCGTCCTCGCCCGCCACGCCCGCGAGGTCCACGTCACTTCGGTCAACCAACCCCGGGCCACTTTGCCCTCCGATCTGGCCCTCTGGCTCAGACAGGAAGGTTTCACCGGAAACATCACCGAAACCACGGTCAATCAAGCCTTTCCGAACACCACCACCTGCGCCCTCGGCCACCCCGGCGAAACCGTCGTGGTCAGCGGTTCCCTCTACTTGCTAGGCGAAGTCCTCGAACGCCTCGCCCCCACCCCAGCCGAAAACTTCGGCCCCGGTTTCCAGGACCGCCCGTAGCTTTCGTCGCAGGGCTGCCGCTTGTCGGCAAGCCGCTGGAGACTACTGGCGTGCAGCGGTCCGTCCACAAGGGACGACCCTACGTTTCGGAACCACGAAGCATCCCATCCCGCCACTTTCTTTTCCCCAACCTCAAACAGCCCCAAAACTTGGCACGCCACCGGCTGTATCCATCCGTCAGCCTTCACCAGTTGGAAGGCAAAAAAATAGTCGGGGGGCCGTCCATCAGGACAGCCCCCCGATTCGTTTGGGGAAGCTTGGTATGGCGACAGTTTCACCGCAGCTGATGATGACGAACTCAATTCCAGCCTCCGTGACCCGTTGGAGAAGCTGATTGAGTGTTTCCATAAAGTTTTAAACGGGCCTGTTCGAGCTGTTCGACCAGGGAAAGTGCGGCCTCGGCGCTGAACCTTCTGCCTTGGCCAAAGAGGCGTGACAGTCCCCGTTTTCAACAGCTTGAGAATCATGAAATATCCACTCAAAGCCATGAACTTCAAACACCTGCAACGCTCCCTATCTCCTGTTCAAAAAAACTGGCAGGAACGATGCCCGGCAAACTTCCGATTGAACAGGAATCCCCGAAAATGCTGCCTTGTTTTGCGCCCTTTGCGTTCTTTCGCGGCCATTCCTGCCGCGGAGAAAATCACGGGAGTCCCTCTCACTTCGCCGGTTTCTGCCAGACCCGCACCCAGTCGAAGACCGCGCTGGCCGGGAGTGTGGCGGTCTTGATGCCGCCGGCCCATTCGCTGACCTCCAGGTCCAGGATCAGGTATTCGTCCGTGTGGGAGATGGCTTCGGCCATGCGGACCGAGGGATGGCCGTCCACGTAAAAGGTGTAACCCGCCGGGGTCCATTCCACCGCGTAAACATGGAAATCCTTCCTCAGGTGGTGCTGCCAGGTGTCGGCCGGAAGGCTTTTGTGAAGTGTGGCGTAGCCGTTCCAGTGGAGGTTGTGGTGAGCCACATCCCCTTGCCGCGCAATGTATTCCAGGATATCTATCTCCGTGCCGTTTGTGGCGGTGTCATCCGCGATGCCCTTGCCGTTGTCGGGAGCCGACATGCGCGGGGCCTGGAGCCAGAAGGCGGTGTTCATGCCGGGCTCGGTCGCGACCTGGACCCGGCACTCGAAGTAACCATAGGTCCACTTTTTCTTCGGTTCGGTCCCGATCATGCCGCCATGGAACTGGTCGCCCACCTGTTTCACCGAAATGAGCATGTGCCCCTGGCCGTCGAAGGTGACGCACTCGGGGTCAATCCAGGCGCTGCGCCTCTGGCCGACGTAGCGGTGCGCCCATTTGGTCCCGTCGAGTTTCGGACCGTCAAACTCGTCCTGCCAGACCAGTTGGTAATCGGGGGAAGGTGGACCGTCCTTGGGAGCGGCGGTCATGGCGGCGACCCAGTCACCCACTTTTTCGGCCCACAACTCGCCGTGTTTGCGCAAACCCTTGGGGTTGAAATGGACGCCGGAGCGGTATTCGGCGCGGAGGGCGTCGGTGTCGGGCCCCGGCCAGGCCAAACCCTTGTCCCAGACGCGCTTCTGCGCGGTGCGGAACTCCTCGTCGGCCGGGTCATTTTCGCCGTGGTAGGTGACCTGGGCGGTGAACCACGGCACAGGCCAGGCGGCCACATTGCGGGAACGGCGGATCAGCTGCTCCATGAACTCCAGATACTGATCGCCCGAAATCTGGCGATCGGCCGGCTTGCCCGAACGGGCCTGCCCGGCGTCACTCTCACCCTGATGCCAGAGGACGGCTCGGAAACCACCCAACCCCAAGTCCTTCATGGGTTTGGTGAGTTTGCCAAAGTTGTAGCCGTTGGACTCAAACTCCCCGCCCACCGCCTTCACCCCGGCTCCGGTGCTGGTGTTCTGCTTGAAACGGATGCCCGTGGGCAGCCACTCGCGGACGCTGGTCGAGCCGACTCCCACGGCGATGAGGCCGACCGGCACATCAAAGCGTTTGACGAGGGCGTCGCCAAAGGAGGGCATGAAGCTGCCCCCCTTCCCGCTCGCCCCGGGCTGCGGGTCGTCGGAAAGCCTCCAGCCCTTGCCGTCGAAGGAGCTGACGCGCCCGGACTCCGGTTTCTGAGGCTCGCTGCCGTGGTTGGCGGAGTTGGACTGGCCCGCGACGATGAAAACCTCGCCCACGCCAAACTTCTCCACGGCTGATGTGGCGCCGGTTCCATCCTCGCCTTCGAAGCGGAACCAGCCGCCGGCCGGAACCTCCACCTTCGCCTCAAACTTGTGGCTGGCGGCATCCACCGGCAGCGTCTGCCACGGCCCCGCGTTGATGCGGAAACGAAACTCCCCGCCCTCCGAGGTGCCGGCGATGCGGACGCTGCCCTGCGCGGCGCTGTGACGCTGAAACACCTGGAGTTCCCGCGGGCTCTCCAGCGTGAGCGCGCAGGCGGAAGAAAGCGGCAGGACGGCCAGAAGCAGACGGCACAGGTTCGGGGTCAGTCGGAGTGTCATCGTTGGAAGTTTTTGGGAGTAAGTGCTTAAGGAATCAAAGCAGAGAAACAGGACAGCCTCAGTTTCAACCCAAATTACGCGAACCCACCTCGCGACCAGGGAGGAAAAGGGCGCGGGAAACGGTGCCCTCGTCTTTTCACATCCACCCTCCCCAGGAACCGGAGTTGCCTTTTCCGACTCACTTCCCACTTCCTTGGTTTGCCCCTCTTCACCACAGCCCCCCCACCGCCTCTCCCCACCCCCTCCCCATGAACCGCCGCAACTTCCTTCACACCACCGCCCTCGCCTCCTTCGTGGCCCTGCACAGCCGCGCCCTCGCCGCCCTGGAGCCGGGCAACGCCTACCGCAAAAACATGGGGCTGCAGCTCTACACCCTGCGCAACGAGATCAAGAAGGACGTCGCCGCCACCATGAAGGCCGTGGCCGCCGCCGGTTACAGCCAGGGCGAAATGTTCGGTTTTCCCGGCACGGACGACATGGTCAAGGCCGCCCGCGATGCCGGCCTGGCCCTCAATTCGTCCCACTTCGACTGGGAGTGCGTGGTCGAGCCCAAGGACGACGGCATGTCCGACTTCATGAAGATCCTGGAGAAAGCCAAGTCCATCGGCCTCAGCCACCTGGTCATCCCCTACCTCAAGGACACCCAGCGCGGCGGACTCGACGCCTACAAGCGCATCGCCGAAAACGCCAACAAGGCCGCCGCCAAAGCCAAAACCGCCGGCATCCAGCTCGCCTACCACAACCACAACTTTGAGTTCCAGCCCCGCGAGGGCGGCAAATCCGGCTTCGATGTTTTCATCGCCGAATTCGGCCCGGACATGCGCTTCGAACTCGACCTGTTCTGGGTCAAGGTGGGCGGTGCCGATCCCGTCGCCCTGCTCAAAAAACTTTCCGGACGCGTCAGCCAGGTCCACCTCAAGGATCTCAAGGCCGGCCTGACCCTTCCCACCTATGCCAGCGTTCCGGCCGACGCCTTCAAGGAACTCGGCAACGGCATCATCCCGACCGAGCCGCTCATGAAGGCCGCCCAGGAAGCCGGGGTGAAACACTGCCACGTCGAGCAGGACCAATCCCCCGACGCCCTGGCCAGCATCAGGCAGAGCATGGATTACCTGAAAAAGCTCTGAGGGACGCGGCCAAAATTGCGGGGGCAAGGGTGCCTTTCGCACATTGTCCCGCCTTTGGACGGAATCAGTGGGACAAACTTCACAAATCCAGATGTTTCAACAAGTTGCTTCCGACTAAAGGCGGGGTAACCTACCCCCGAAACATCTGAGGAAGTGTGTTTTTGTTCTGCGAATCCCTGAGGCCATCCTTGGCGGTTCAAAGGTTTCCATGAAACCTTCCCGTCCCTCTCCCCCTGCGCGCCCGTCCCAAGCTGTCCGCACATAAACACCCGGACCGGCGTTTTATCAAAGCTCTTTTCTTGCCCAGGTGGGCACCAGTTCCCCAAAAACATGTCGGACAGCCCTTACCTTCCCTCAGTTCTCATTTCATGAAACGTTCCCCCCTCGTCATCACCCTTTGCCTGAGCGCCCTGGGTTCATCACTTTTCGCGGCCCCGCCGGCCAAGCTGGAACTCCAGCCCGGTGAACACGTCGCCATCGTCGGCAACGGCCTGGCCGACCGCATGCTGCACGACGGCACGCTGGAGGCCTTCATGCACAAGGCTTTGCCAAAACACGACCTGACCGTCCGCAACCTCGGTTTCACCTCCGACGAGGTCAACCTGCACATCCGCTCCGATGCCGTTCCCGCCCCCAACGAGTGGCTCAAGACGATGCAGGCCGACGCCATCATGGCCTTCTGGGGTTTCAACGAGTCCTTCAAGGGACCGGACGGTGTGGCCAAGTTCAAATCCGACCTCGATTCCTACCTCAAGGATCTCAAATCCGCCCAGTTCAACGGCAAGAGTTCCCCCCGCGTCGTCCTCTTCTCCCCCATCGCCCAGGAAAAGGGCGTGGACCCCAACTGGCCCGATCCCGCCGCCAACAACACCAACCTCAAGCTCTACACCGCCGCCATGGCCGAGGTGGCCAAGGCCAATGATGTCCAGTTTGTGGACCTCTACACCCCTTCCCAGGAACTGTTTGCCAAGGCCAAAGCCCCCCTGACCCACAACGGCGTCCACCTCACCATCAACGGTTACCAGCAGCTGGCCCCGGTCATCTACCAGGCCGCCTTCGGCACCCAGCCCCCGGCCAAGGACGAGCTGCTGGAAAAGATCCGCTCGGCCGTGGTCGTCAAAAACGAGACCTGGCTGGCCCGCTACCGCACCGTGGACCAATTCAACATTTTCGGCGGTCGTTCCACCCTCCCCTACAAGTCCACCAGCACCGACGGCGAGAACCGCGACAACCGCTACGTCCTGTTTCCCGAACTGGCCGTCCGTGATGTCATGACCGCCAACCGCGAGAAACGCGTCTGGGCCCTGGCCAAGGGCGGCGATCTCAAGATAGACGACTCCAACGTCCCCCCCGTCCCCAAGATCGGGACCAACAAACCCGGCCCCAAGGCCGATGGCAGCCACGCCTATCTCGACCCCGTCGAGGCCATCAAACACATGACCGTGCCCAAGGGCGTGAAGGTCGAGCTGGTCGCCAGCGAGGTGCAGTTCCCCGAACTCGTCAGCCCCGTCCAAATGGCCTGGGACACCAAGGGGCGCCTCTGGGTTGCGGCCTGGAAAAACTACCCCGAGCGCACCCCCGACAGCAAGGACGGCGACAAACTCCTCGTCTTCGATATCGGTCCCGACGGCAAGGCCGCCAAGTGCACCACCTTCTTTGACGACCTCAACTGCCCCACCGGCTTCCAGTTCCTCAAGGACGGCGTCGTGGTCATGAAATCCCCCGAACTTCTCTTCCTCCGCGACACCAATGGCGACGGCAAGGGCGAGGTCCAGGAACGCCTCCTCAACGGCCTCGACGCGGCCGACTCCCACCACGAGACCAACTCCATGGCGATCGAGCCCGGCGGGGCCATCTACCTGAGCGACGGCGTCTTCCACCGCACCGGCGTCGAAACCGCCTGGGGGCCCGTCCACAACATCAACGGCGCCCTCTACCGCTGGGAGCCCAACACCGGCAGATTCGAGCGCTACATCGCCTACGGTTTCGCCAACCCCCACGGCAAAGTCTTTGATTACTGGGGCAACGACCTCATGACCGACGCCACCGGCAACGCCAACTACTTCGGCCCGGCCTTCAGCGGACACATAGACTTCCCCGCCACCCACTCCGGCATCAAACAGTTCTGGAACCGCCCCTCCCGCCCCTGCCCCGGCACCGCCATCCTCAGCAGCCGCGCCTGGCCCGCCGAATACAACGGCAACTTCCTCAACTGCAACGTCATCAGCATTCAGGGCATCTTCCGCGTCAAGGTCACCGAGGACGGCTCCGGCCTCCAGGGTGAGACGCTCGAGCACCTCATCACCTCGGACGACCCCAACTTCCGCCCCTCCGGCATCAGCGTCGCCCCCGACGGCTCGCTCTATTTCATGGACTGGCACAAGCCGCTCATCGGCCACCTCCAGCACCACCTCCGCGACCCCAACCGCGAAAAGGATCACGGCCGCATCTACCGCCTGACCTACGAGGGCATGCCCCTCCTCAAGCCCGCCGTCATCGCCGGGCAGCCCGTCCCCGCCCTCCTCGACCTGCTCAAGACCCCGGAAAACAACGTCCGCGAGCGCGCCAAGATCGAACTCAGCACGCACGCCGCCTCGGAGGTCATCCCCGCCTTGGACAAGTGGCTGGCCGGTCTCGACAAGAAAGACCCCGAGTTTGAGCACCACCGCCTCGAAGGCCTCTGGGTCAAGCAGTGGAACAATGTCGCCGACCCCGCCCTCATCCAGCAGGTCTTCGGCTCCACCGATCCCCGCGCCCGCGCCCAGGCCATCCGCGTCGCCACCTATCTGCGCGACAAACTCCCCCAGGTGTTGGAACTCATCAAAAAGGCCGCCAACGACCCCGCCCCCCGCGTCCGCCTCGAAGCCGTCCGCGCCGCCAGTTTCTTCAGCGGGGACTCCGCCAAGGAGGCCATCCAGGTCGCCCACGAGGTCCCCAAACAGGAGATGGATTACTACCTCGAATACACCTTCAAGGAAACCATGCGCCAGCTCAAGCCATGGTGGAAGGACGCCGTGGCCGAGGGCAAGGAACTCGCCACCGACAATCCCGCCGGGATTTCATTCCTGCTGGATTCCGTTAGCAGCGCGGATCTGATGAAGCTGCCCAAGTCGCCGGTGACTTTCACCGCGATGCTCACCCGCCCCGACGTGAAGATGGAACAACGGGCGGTGGCACTTTCCGAGTTGGCTAAATTGAAGAAGCTTTCTCTGACGGAAACCCTGGTCAATGTCCTCACCTCCGTCGTTCTTGTTAGCGACGGAGGTGAG
>JANOBW010000129.1:0-28110 GCA_031411855.1 Opitutia bacterium | reverse complement strand
GAAAGGGCTTCGATGGCGTCGGTTTTCCGCGTGGCGGCCGTGGTCGGGAAGGTGGATTCGAGGGGCGAGTCCCAGGCGGCGAAGAGTTGGGCGACGGAGAGACCGTCGCATTCTTGATTCTTGATTCTTGATTCTTGATGTAACGAACCAGACAAGCTGGAGGGCCAGGTGATCTCGGGCTTTTCGGTGGTGGTGCCGAGGTTGGTGACGCGGAGTGTTCCGGTGTCGGTGCCGGAGGTGAGTTCGAGGACGAATGAGCCGATGGCGGGGGCGAAAAAGGCAGAGGTAGAAATTTCAGATTTCAGATTTGAGATTTCAGAAGGCGAGGCGGAGAGAGCCAGGCCGAGGCGGTTGCCGAAGGTCATTCTGGCCAGGGCGGCGCCGAGGCCGCCGGCGCGGACGGTGCCGGCGGCGAGGAGTTTGCCGTTGGCGGCAAGTTTATGGATTTCAGTGAGTTGGGCGCGAAGGTCGGCCAGGTCGGGGAGGCTCCCGCCGCCAAGGCCGGGACTTGCAGCGTCGGCGTCGCGCTTGGGTTCAACCAGAACGACGCGGCTGCCGGGCTGCTTGAATTCGGGGGAGACGGCGTGGGTCGCAAGGCCGGGGGCGAGGGCGAAGGCGGCGAGGGTGGGGGGCACGTCCAAGTCCTTGAAGGAGCCGGACATGCTGTCCTTGCCGCCGATGGCGGCCGCGCCGAGGGCGACCTGGGCGTGGAGCGCGCCGAGGAGGGCGGCGGCGGGCTGGCCCCAGCGTTCGGGTTTCGCGCCGAGTTTGGGGAAGTATTCCTGGAGGGAGAGGCGGATGCGGGCGGGATCGGCCCCGGCGGCGACGGTCCGGCAGACGGCCTCGGTCACGGCGTAAACCGCGCCGTGGTAGGGCGACCACTGGGCGATGTCGGGGTGGTAGCCGGGGGCCATGAAGGTGCAGGCCTCGGTGCTGCCTTCGAGCATCGGAATGAGGGCGACCATGGCCTCAGTGGGGGTGGTCTGGGTTTTGCCGCCGAAGGGATGGAGGACGGTGCCCGCGCCGATGGAGGCGTCGAAACGTTCGCCCAGGCCGCGTTGGCCGCAGACGTTCAAGTTGCCGAGCGTGGCGAGCCACGCGTCGGCGAGGGATTCTTGATTCTTGATTCTTGATTCTTGATTTAAGGGCGAGATGCCGCTTGGGGCGGTGATGTGAGCTTTTGAGGTCTGGGCTACGCCGTTGGTGTCGAGGAAGTTACGCGAGAGATTCACCACCGTCTGGCCGCGCCAGACCATGCGGAGGCGGCCGGAGTCGGTCACCTGGGCGACGGCCACGGCCTCGAGGTTTTCACGGGCGGCGGCGGCGATGAAGGCGGGGACGTCGGCGGGATCGAGGACGACGGCCATGCGTTCCTGCGATTCGGAGGTGGCGATTTCAGTGCCGTCGAGGCCGGCGTATTTGAGGGGGACTTTGTCGAGGTCCACCTCAAGCGAGGGGGCGAGTTCGCCGATGGCGACGCAGACGCCGCCCGCGCCGAAGTCGTTGCAGCGCTTGATGCTGCGGCTGAGGACGGGGTCGCGGAAGAGGCGCTGGAGTTTGCGTTCGACGGGGGCGTCGCCCTTCTGGACCTCGGCGGAGTTTTGCAGGGCCGTTTCGGTGTGCTCCTTGGAGGAACCGGTGGCGCCGCCGATGCCGTCGCGGCCGGTGCGTCCGCCGGCCAGGACGATGATATCGCCGGGAGCGGGGTTGCCACGGGTCACCTGCGAACGGGGACCGGCCGCGACGACCGCGCCGATTTCCATGCGTTTGGCGACGAAGCCGGGGTGGTAGCACTCCTGGACGAGGCCGGTGGCGAGGCCGATCTGGTTGCCGTAGCTGGAATAGCCGCGGGCCGCGCCGCGCGTGATGACGCGCTGGGGGAGTTTGCCGGGAAGGGTTTGGGAGAAGGGTGTGCGGGGATCGGCCGAGCCGGTCAGGCGCATGGCCTGGTAAACGTAGCTGCGGCCGGAAAGCGGGTCGCGGATGGCGCCGCCAAGGCAGGTCGCCGCGCCGCCGAAGGGTTCGATTTCGGTCGGGTGGTTGTGTGTCTCGTTTTTGAACATGACGAGCCACTCCTCGGTTTTGCCGTCAATCTCGATGGGGACGACGAGGGAGGCGGCGTTGATCTCCTCGGACTCTTCCAAGTCTTTGAGCTGAGCACGTTTGCGGAGAAGCTTCATGCCGACGGTGGCGAGGTCCATGAGGCTTTGGGCCTTGGGTTCACGGCCGGCGTAAACTTCGGCGCGGGCCTTCTGGTAGAGATCCCAGGCGGCGCGCATGGGGGCAGTGGCGGGGGAATCGTCGAAGGTGACCTCGGTGAGCTCGGTCAGGAAGGTGGTGTGGCGGCAGTGGTCGGACCAGTAGGTGTCGAGGACGCGGATTTCGGTCAGGGTGGGGTCGCGGTGTTCCTCGTCGCGGAAGTAGTTCTGGCAGAAGGCGAGGTCGGCGTCGGACATGGCCAGGCCGAGGTCGCGTCGGAGTTTCGCAAGTTTTTCGGCGTCAAGGGTTTGGAAACCGGTGAGCGAGGCGACTGGCTTGGGTTCAGGGACGGATTGGCGGAGGGTTTCGGGCTGTTTCGGCGAGGCCTCGCGGGAGTCCACCGGGTTGATCAGGAAGGAACGGACTTTCGCGAATTCGGCGTCGGACACTTGACCTTCAAGAACATAGACGCGGGCGGTGGCGACGGTGGGGCGCTCGCGGTGGGTCAGGATCTGGACACACTGGGCGGCGGAATCGGCGCGCTGGTCGAACTGGCCGGGGAGAAATTCTACGGCCAGGACGCGGTCGGAAGCGGAGCGGGGGAAGTCGCCGGGTTGGACGTCGTCCACGGGCGGCTCGGAGAAGACGACCGGCGTGGCGCGTGCGAGGTCATCGGCGGAGAGGCCCTCGATGTCGTAGCGGTTGAGGAAACGCAGACCGGTGAGGCCGGGCAGGGAAAGGCTCTCGCGGAGGTCGGCCAGGGCGGCTTCGGCTTCAAAGCGGAAGCCGGGTTTGCGTTCGACAAAAAGGCGTTGGATCATCGCGGTCGGTAAAAGTGAAGCGGGGAAATTGAGAGGCGGGGGAGGGAGTGACAAGTGACGAGTTGGGGAATGACGTGGGGCGGCCCCGGGTCCCCTTTTTATGAGGATTGGTCCAGAAGGGTCCTGAGGGCTCGGACCGTGGCCGGATCCGTGGTTTGGCGGCGGTATTCCTGGCCGACGATATCCTTGTTCATCAAGGCCTCGGCGCGGCGGAAACGCATGGGGGAATCCGTCATGGCCGTGGCGGAGGCGTGGTAGGCCGGGGCGCGGACGGCGGCATGCAGTTCGGTCAGGTTGGACGGATTGATGCCGCACGCGGGGATAACGTCGAAACCCGGCGGGGCGAGGCGGACCAGTTCGGCGAGAAGCTCGGCACCTTCAGGGGCGGTGCGGGCCTGGCCGGAGGAGAGCAGCCCGGCAAAGCCGAGTCGGTGTAGAGTTTCAAAAGTGGCCAGGGGATCGCGGCAGAGGTCGAAGGCGCGGTGGAAAACACAAGGCCGGCCCTGGGCGGCGGCAAGGAGGGCGGCGCAGGTCGCTTCGTCCAGGTTTCCGTCCGGGTCGAGGGCGCCACAGACGAAGCCGTCGGCCCCGAGATCATGAAAGTGGGCGATGTCGTCGGCGAGGTAAGCGGTTTCGGCCTTGGTCAGGAGAAAGTCACCGCCCCGGGGCCGGATCATGACGTGAAGAGGAATGTTTGTTTCCCTCCTGATGGCCTGCATGAGCCCCGGCGAGGGGGTGGTGCCGCCCTCGGGGAAACCCGCGCACAACTCCAGGCGTCCGGCCCCGGCCCGCGCGGCGTTCAGGGCTGATTCCAGGGAATAGACGGAGATTTCCAGCACAGGCATGAGGGCAGGGAGACAGGCGGGGGTGGGGGAGGCAACCCGCCAGAATCGAGGTAACGTCCATGTTTCCGAAGTCCACCGTAAGGCGACGATTCTCCACCGGTTAACAGCTTGCCCTCGGTGGGAGCGTTCTCCACGTTGACCGGTTTTCCCTTTCCCACGCACTTATGTCAGCGCCCACTTCGTCCTCCGAAAGCAACGCCACCAACCCTGCCGCCAAGGCTTCCGCCTTCGACCTGGAGGTGAAGGACGCGCAGATCATCTTCAACGCCGCGTGGAACGATCTGGAGGCCCAGATGGGGCGGGAGAACCTTCGTTTTCCCAAGGAAATCTTCTGGCTCAACGGCGGTCCCGGCGCGGGCAAGGGCACGCAGACGGAGTTTATCATGAAGCTGCGCGGCTACACCGCCGCCCCGGTGATGGTGAGCTCGCTGCTCAGCAGCCCCGAGGCCAAGCGCATGATTGATGCCGGCATGATGGTGGGCGACAAGGAGGTCACGGGCCTCGTCTTCCGCCGCCTGCTCGACCCCGAATACCAGTCTGGCGCGGTGGTGGACGGCTTTCCCCGCACGAAGGTGCAGGTCCACTGCCTCAAGATGTTCTACACCAAGCTGGTGGAACTGCACAACAGCTTCGCCGGCACCGCTTTGGAACGGCACTTTTTCAGGCCCAACTTCCACATCATCGTCCTCTTTGTGGACGAGGCCGAGTCGGTGGACCGCCAGCTGAAGCGCGGCCATGAGGCCATCGCCCACAACGAGCAGGTCCGCAAGACCGGCATGGGCGAGCTGATCGAGACCCGGAAAACGGATCTCAGCCCCGAGGCCGCCCGCAGCCGTTACCGGACCTTCAAGGAGGTCACCTACGAGGCCCTCAAATCCCTGCGGGAGGTCTTCCAATACCACTTCATCAACGCCAACGAGAACGTCGAAAAGGTGCAGGAAAGCATCCTGGAGGAACTTCGTTACCAAAGCGGCCTGGAGCTCGACCAGGCCACCTTCAACGCCATCCGCGGCATCCCCACGGCCTCCGAGGTGCTGGTCCACTGCCGCCAGGAGATGGTCATGCGCCTCGACTCCTACACCCGTGACAACACCAAGCTGTTTCTGGACGTGCTGGGCGTCATCAAAGAGAAGATGATCCCCATCATCCGCATCCATGCGATTTCCGGGGTGGCCCACATCAATTCCGAGGAGAAACTCTTCAACGACCCGCTGGCCCTGGAAATGCTGGTGGACGTCTTCTCGGAGCGCGGATTTCATGCCGCCGTGGACGTGCATAAGATCGAGATTCCCGACCGGTTCGACCTGGCCACGGGCAAGATCTCGACACGGACCAAGCGGGTTTACCGTTTCAGCATCCGTTTTGCCGGCATGCAGATCCGCCGCGACCGCTAAGTTCGGATCGGCCTTTGCGGCCGGCTTTTTTTGCCGCAAAAGAACGCAGAGAACGCAAAGAAACGAAGCAGTCTGGGAGGTTTGGCGGAGCTTTGGAGGCCCTGCCACCGGACTCCATAAACGCCCCCCCCCTGCCGCACCATGAGCCATGCAAAACTCCCGCTCTGCATGGTTGCGGGCTGTCACCTTTCCACTTGGACTCCCCGTTTTTCCACTTTCCCGCCGATGCGTTTTACTCTCTCCCGGACCTTTCGATGGGTTCTTCTTTCGCTTGGTCTGACCACCCTGGTCTTTGCCGCGCCCACACCCACGCCGGTCCGCCCGCCGATTCCGGCCAGCGCCAACGTGACGACCAGCCCCACTCCCGTGGTGGCGGCCCGGCCCTCCGCACCGGAAGCCCCGCCCCGGCGGCTCGGCTACGGCGATGCCGTCGTCCTGGGGCTGATTGAGGGAGTCACGGAATACCTCCCGATCTCCTCGACCGGGCACCTCATCCTGGCCGGGCATTTTCTCAACCTCGACGACGAGCGCCCCCTCCTCGACAAGGACGGAAAAACCATCCCGGGCCCGGAAAAGGACAAGGACGGGAACCGCAAACCCTACACCCTCAAGGAGGCGGTGGACTCCTATTCGATCATCATCCAGGGCGGGGCCATCATGGCGGTCGTCCTCCTTTATTGGACGGACCTGCTGGGCATGTTTTACGGGCTGATGGGACGTAATCCCAAGGGACTGCTGGTGCTCCGGAACCTCATCATCGCCTTCATCCCCGCGGCCGGCATCGGGTTTGTCGCCAAGAAGGCCATTGAGGAAAAACTCTTCAGCCCGGGGCCGGTCATTTTCGCCACCTTCGTGGGTGCCTTCCTGATGTTTGGCATCGAGCGCTGGCGCCGCCGGCAGCCCATTTTCGGCACTCCGGAAAACATGCAGCTGCATGAACTTACACCGAAACAATCCCTGACCGTGGGCCTGCTCCAGTGTGTGGCGCTCTGGCCCGGCACCAGCCGTTCCATGATGACGATGCTGGGTGGCTATGTGGCGGGACTTTCCCCCAAGCGGGCGGCCGAGTTCAGCTTTCTGCTCGGGCTTCTCACCCTCAGCGCCGCCTCCGGCTACAAACTCCTGAAAAACGGTTCCACCATGATGAAGGTTCTTGATGTGGGGCCCCTGCTGGTCGGCATCCTTGTGGCCGGCGTTTCCGCCGCCCTGGCCGTCAAATGGCTGGTGGCCATGCTGACCCGCTTCGGCCTCGCCCCCTTTGCCTGGTATCGCATCGTCCTGACCGTGGTCATGGCCGTGATCCTCTTCCGCTGAGCGTGGCGGAAGCCCTCCTGGTTACGGCTCGCCTTTCCGGTTAAGTTTCTTAGCCGCATGCGTATGCGTCTCGCCCTCCGTTTTCTGCCCGCCCCCCTGCTTCTGCTCGCCTGGTGCCAGCCGGTGACGGTTTGCGCCCGTCTGGAAAACATCAGTCTGACGGCGGCATCCTCGGGACGCTTTGTGATGGACAACGAGGCCTTCGAACGGGCCGCGACCGAGAAGGCGAACGCCTTGCGCGAGTCGGGCCGGCTGCTGTCCTTTGAAAAACTTCACGCCCAGCAGCCTTCGCGGGAGAAGTTCGTTTTCCAGCCTCCGGTGTCCGCGACGGTCCCGCCCGCCGATCTCTATGACCGGCTGCGCAAGGGCATGGTGGCGGTGGGCTCGCTTTATCATGACGAGGAAAAGGCCGAGTGGGTGCTGAGCCTTTCCTCCGGTTTTGTCGTGGCCCAGGGTGGGGTGGTTTCCACCTGCAGCCACGTCATGGAGCTTTCCATGGAGCAGGAGGGGGATTCTTTTGCCGTGGCGGTGGACACGGGGGGAAACGTTTACCCGGTCTTGGAACTTCTGGCCGACGATGCGGAGTCGGATTCCTGTCTGATCCGGGTCGCGGCGCCGGAGCTTCCGCCCCTGGCGCTGCGTCCGGGGGCGAGGACGGGCGAGCGGGCCTATTGCCTGAGCCATCCGGACGGCCACTATTTCATGTTCACCGAGGGCATGGTCGCGCGGGTGAGCGAGGCGGCCGTGAACTATGACGAGGTGGACGGGCTCCCGGTGGACAAAAGCCGCCCGACGCTTTCGCTGGAGGTCACGACGGAGTTCAGCCCCGGCTCCAGCGGGGGCCTGATCGCCGACGAGGCGGGCAATGTCATCGCCCAGGTGGCGAGCATCACCACGGAGCAGGGCGCGGGGGTGGTTTCGGCGCGAAGCTGCACGGCCGCGGAGGAAATCCTCCGCCTGGCGGATCCGGCCCTGCGGCCCCGGCCCGACCCCCTCAAACTTCCGCCCGCCAGCCTGACGGAGGCCTTCGGCCGCCTGGAGAAAACCCTGGAGGACCTTTCCGGGGAGGACGACGTGACGAAAGCGGACCGGCTCTGGCGGGAGTTTGCCCGCCACGTGCGCCAGGCCGAGGCCCTGGCCAATGCTCCGGCCGAACGCAACCGGCTGGCCCTGCTTCGCGCCGATGGCCTTGCCGCCCACGGGGTTGACGCCGGCGACGAGAAAAACGCCGCCGAAGCCCACCTGGTCCTGACCCTGCTGACCGACGTGCTTTCGACCAAGGAGGCCTCGCCTGAGGAAAAGCTCCGCGCCTCCCATCAGCGGCTCATGCTCAAGGCCGGCCTGGCGGAGACGGCCGCCGATTTTGAGGAGTGGGAAAAACTCTACCGCTCCCATCTGAAGGAGCGCGGCGAAGAGGAGGCGGCCGAGTTGAAGTCCACCCTGCTCGACCTGGCCCAAAACCTTGCTCCGCAACGGCTGGAACAGTTGGCCAGGACCCTGCTGAAGGATCCGGACGAAGAGGTGGCCGGCCACGCCCAGGAAAGCCTGGACATGGCCAGGACGTTGCGCGAGTTCAAGGAGACGCCGCTGAAACTCAGCTTCACCGCCGTGGACGGCCGCAAGGTGGACCTGGCCGGCATGCGCGGCAAGGTGGTGCTCGTTGACTTCTGGGCCACCTGGTGCGGACCCTGCATGGAGGGGATGCCCCACGTGACCGCCGCTTACAACAAACTGCACGGCAAGGGTTTCGAAATCATCGGCATCTCCCTCGACCAAGACCGCGACGCCCTGCTCAAAACCGTCACGAAAAAGAAGATGGGCTGGCCCCAGCACTTTGATGGCAAAGGGTGGGAAACTCCCCTGGCCAAACGCCACCACATCTCGGCCATCCCCGCCATGTGGCTGGTCAACAAGGCCGGGGTGGTGGTGGATCTCGACGCCTCGGCCGAGAACCTTGAGGTCCGGGTCGAGAAGCTGCTCAAGGAGTGAGGCCGGTCCTCACATCAGCCCGCGCCGCAGGGCCGCAAAGTCCTCCGGCAGAGGGGCTTCCAGGGCGAGGGCCTTGCCGGTCACCGGGTGGGTGAAGGCGAGTTTGGCGGCGTGGAGCATGACGCGGTCCACCACGGGGCCCTTCCATTGCGTGGGTTTGAAGCCGTAGAGCTCGTCGCCCAGGATGTGGTGGCCCATGTGAGAAAGGTGGACGCGGATCTGGTGGGTGCGGCCGGTGTGGAGGCGCAGGTCGAAGAGGGTCGAGGGGGCCTTGGTGAAACGTTCGCGGGCGGTCCAGTCGGTGTGGGCGGGGCGGCCTTCCTTGCTCACGGCCATGCGGGTGCGGTGGCGGGCGTCGCGGCCCACGGGCTCGCGGATGCTGCCGGCGTTGAGGCGGGCCAGGCCTTGGGCGATGGCGGTGTATTCCTTGCGGACGTGGCGTTCGGCGAAGGCCTCGGCCAGGCCCTGGAAGGCGGCGTCGGTCTTGGCGGAAACGATCAGGCCGCTGGTCTCTTTGTCGAGGCGGTGGACGATGCCGGGCCGCTCCACGCCGCCGATGCCGCTGAGCTGGCCGCGGCAGTGGTGGAGAAGGGCGTGGACGAGAGTGTCCTCGCCGGTGCCTGCTCCCGGGTGGGTGATCATGCCGGAGGCCTTGTTGACGACGATGAGGTGGGCGTCCTCAAAGACGACGCTGAGCGGGATGTCCACCGCGCGGACCTCCAGGCTTTTGATCTCGGGAACGGTGAAACTGAGGGTGTCGCCGGGGCCGACCTTGGATTTTTTCAGGAGAGCCTGGGAGTCGCACCAGACGAGCCCGGCGTCGAAGAGTTTTTGCAGGAAGGACCGGGAAAACTGCGGGAAGGCGTGGACCAGGGCCATGTCGGCCCGTTCGCGCTCGGCCCCTTCCGCCACGGTGTGGATGAACTCGCCTGAGACATCGGCGGAGGCGTCGGGGTTAGGCGTGGGCACGGGAATCCAGGAGTTGGGCGGACATAAGGTCGAGGTCGGAAAGGTGGCGGGCGCGTTCGGCGGGGTCAAGCAGGGCGAGCTCGAAACCGTTGCGGATAAGGGAGATGAGTTCGGCGAGGTTTCCCCCCATCGGCCCGAGGAAGGCGCGGTAGTCGTCGAGGAGGGTGTTGCCGAAGGAGAGGGGGTCGTCGCTGTTGATCGTGCAGCGGACTCCGGCGGCGTGGAGGCGGCGGAGCGGATGGCGGGCGAAGTCGGGCACGGTGGCGAGCTTGACGTTGCTGATGGGGCAAACGTCGAGGCCGATGTTGTTCTCGGCCAGGTAGTTGACGAGAACGGGGTCCTCGATGGAACGGATGCCGTGCTCGATGCGGGTGACTTTCAGCTCGCGGATCACGCGCCAGACGAAGTCGGGTCCGCAGAACTCGCCGGCATGGGCCTTGGTGAACTTGCCGACGGCGCGGGCGCGTTCCCAAAATCTGGGCGTCCATGGCTCCAACGGAACTGTTTCAGTGCCATGGAGATCGAAACCGGCGATGCCGTCCCACTTCAGCGAGTCCTCCATCAATTTTGCTGCAAAGGGCGAGTTGTTGTCATGATGGAGGCCCATGAACAGCCGGACGGCCAGGCCTGGGGGAACGGCCGCAGTGATGGCCTCGCAGACCTCGCGGCCGTCCAGTGTGGCAAACTCCAGGCAGCCGCTGGCGAAGCTGGTCTCGACATAGCGGACGCCTTCCGCGAGGTGCCTGGCGAAGATGGCCTTCGCGGCCTGGTGGTAGCGCTCGGCGGAGGTGAACCAGGCACCCGCAAACCCCAGCAGTTCCCGTTCAAAATGGGCGAAGTCAGCGAAGCGAAAGGCCTCCCCATGCGAGGCCGGCCGTGCCGCATACTTTGCATGATCAAGCGTTTGCAGCAATTCCCACGGCAGCGCGCCCTCGAGGTGAAGGTGGGTTTCGGTCTTGGGAACGGAGCGGAGGAAGGTGGCGGTTGTCATGGGACGAGGCGGAGCAAGGCAGAACGTCGAACTTTGAACGTCGAACGCTGAACGTTGAAGTTAGATAGTGCGGAAGAGGAGGTGAGAGCCTTTGGGCGTTGTCTTGTTATTCGAAGTTCAGCGTTCAAAGTTCGATGTTCAACGTTCGGTCTGGCCGTAGGCCTTTTGCCAGTCCGTGGTGTCGAACCAGACCAGCGCGCCCACCGGGATGTCGTCGTGCAGGGCGAGCATGTCGGCGTTGCCGAGGAGGACGCAGCCGTGGCTGGCGGGCTGGCCGACGAGCTCCTCGCGGTTGGTGCCGTGGAGGTAAACGACGCGGTCATAGGTGTCGTGGCCGGGGCCGCTGTTCAGGCCGGGCTCCAGGCCTCGCAGGCGGAGGATGCGGGTGGTGATGAGGTTGCGGGAGTCGCGGTGTTCCAGGCGTTCGGTGAAGTGCTCGCCGGTGTGAACTCGGGCCTTGAACACACCGCCCAGGGGGACGCCGTCCCCGATCCGTTCGCAGACGAAATGAAGGCCGGAGGGGGTGCCGTGGGAATCCTCCACGCAGCTCGGGGGTTTGGCCGAGGTGGAGACCACATAGGTGCGGAGGAGTTTGCCGTCGCGGAAATGATGCAGGCGCTGGTCGGCCACGGAGACGAGGAGCAGGTCCGGTGCGGGGGGCACTCCCAGGGCGGAGGCGCGGGCCAGGGCGGAGGCGGCCAGGGTGGGGGGGGCGAGAAACATGGTCGGGTCAGCGGAGGCGTGGATGGGCGGCGGGTCGTTTCGCGCCAAAGTGTTTTTTGAGTTCGGCGGCGGTCAGGAGGCAGACCGGGGAGGTGCCGTCCTCGACCGGAAGCCAGGTCATGTCGAGTCCCGGCCATTCGGTTTCCATGGCAACGCGCAGGCCGCCCACCTCCATGACAAGGACTCCGTGGGGCTCCAGCCGCTCGGGGGCTCCGGCCAGGAGTTTGCGGACCACTTCGAGGCCGTCGTCACCGCCGCTGAGGGACATGCGGGGCTCATGGTAGAACTCGGCGGGGAGCTGGCCCATGACATCGGCCGGCTCGTAGGGCGGGTTGGAGAGGATGAGATCGTAGCGGCCCGGGGGAAGGGGATCGAAGGTGTCCCCCTCGCACAGGCTGATGCGTTCGGTCAGCCCGTGGTCGGAAACATTGCGGCGGGCCACGGCCAGGGCGTCGGGGCTGAGGTCCACGGCGTGGATTTCGGCGGTGGGGAAGGCCTTGGCCAGAAGGACGGCGAGGCAGCCCGAGCCGGTGCAGATGTCCACGGCGCGCAGCACGGTGTCCGGGGTGGGGAACCATTGGACCAGGGAGTCGGGGATCAGCTCGGTGAAATAGGAACGCGGGACGATGACGCGTTTGTCCACGGCAAAGCAGATGCCGCCCAGCCAGGCCTCGCCGGCAAGGTAGGCGGCGGGAATCTTCTCCTTGGTGCGCTGTTCGAGAAGTTTTTCGAAACGGAGGGCTTCGGAGGGCAGGACGCGGGCCTCCAAAAAGGGTTCGAGCGGCTGCTCGCGGGGGAGGTCGCAGGCGAACTGCAGCAGGAAGGCGGACTCCTCCAGGGCGCAGGTGAAGCCCTGGCCAAAGGCGCAGTTCTCCCGCGTCAACTGGCTCACGCCATGGCGGAGCCAGTCCCGGATGGTGACGAAGTGGCGGGTTTCGCGTTCACGTTCAAGCATGGGAACAGCTAAAACTTCCAAGCCTTTGGAAACGAGCCGGAAATGCGTCGGCAGGGGGCTTGATGCCGGGTGGGCCGGAGCTGATTCCCAAGTGCGAAAGGGGCGCCCACATTTTTCCCGGCCAATTCCCTTGCCCCCGCGGGAATGGCGTGCCCCTTGCATCGTTTCAGCCGTGTCCCGCTCCCATTCGCAAAACTTCAACATCACGGTCCGCGTGGGGTGCAGCCTCGTTTACGAGGTGTCGGGCACGGCCTCCCTGCTCGTCAACCTCAAGCCCCGGCCCGACCGCAGCCACGTGGTCCTGGCCGAATCCCTTTCGCTGGGTCCGGGCCTGCCGGTGGAGGAGTTTGACGACAGCCACGGCAACCGCTTCTACCGCATCAAGTTGCGTCCGGGCAGGAACGAGATACGCCACGACGCCATGGTCCGGGTGTCAGCCGGGGGCGACAACCACGACCTCGTCGGCAGCCAGCCTGTCCCGCCCGCCTCCCTGCCTCCGGAATTCCTCCGTTACACGCTGCCCAGCCGCTATTGCGACTCCGACAAGCTCACCAACTTCGCCTGGGAAAAATTCGGGCACGTGGAAAACGGCATGGCCCGCGTCCAGGCCATCAGCCTCTGGCTGAATCAAAACATCGAATACCGCTACATGTCGGGCAGTCCGCATCTTTCGGCCTGGGACATCCTTCAGCGCGGCTACGGCGTGTGCCGCGATTTCGCCCATCTGGCCATCGCGTTGAACCGGACCTTCAACATCCCCACGCGCTATGTGACCGGGCATCTGCCCGACATCGGTTTTCCCGACCCGGAAAACCACATGGACTTCCACGCTTACGCCGAGGTTTACCTGGGAGGGCACTGGTTCACGACCGACGCGCGTTTTCACGTTCCCCGGATCGGACGCATCAAGGTTTCCCACGGGCAGGACGCGGTGGACGGCGCCTTTTCCACCATCTATGGCGCGGCCAACCTGGCCTACTTCCAGGTCTGGGCCTATCAGGTCGTGCCGGGGACCGTCACGGTCGGAGATCCCCTTGATTTCACGAAACGTATTGATAACCAGACGGTGGTGCGGACGGATGGGTGAGGGGGGGGCCAAAGCTCAATTCCCAAGCCACAAAAGAAGCTTCAAACTTCAAGCCTCAGCGCATCACGGGGGGCAGGGCGGAGGTGGAGCGCAACAGGAGAAAGCTGGTCAACGCGGACCAGAGCCAGCCAAGGGCAAAGATGGCCAGGCCGGTGCCGGCGGCGGCCAGATGGTGGCGCCAGTCGGTGGGAAGGTGGGCCTGGCGAAAGAGAGCCGTGATAAAGAGCAGGAAGGCGCGGACGATCCAGGTGAAGCCGATGATGGAAAACACGATCTCGCACCAGCCGGAGAGCCGGCCGGCCAGGATCGAGCCCAGGCCCGGGCAGGCCGCGAGGTTGAGCGCGAGGCAGGCCCAGGCTTTGCGGCGGTCAAGCGGCGCGTCGCGTCGGACCAAAGATATCCTCATAGGCGTAGGCGGTCATCAGCAGGGTGAGAGGGATGCTGACGAAAATCCCGACGTAGCAGCAGAGGCCGCCGACAATGTTGATCAGGAACGCGACCAGTCCCAGGAGCAGGATGTCGCCGAAGCGTTTGTTGACCACTTTCATGCTCAGCATCATGGCGGGCCAGAAATCGAGCCGCTGATCCATGACGAGGAGCAGGGAGAACTTCCAGGCAAGCAACAGGTAGAAAAAGGGGAGGACGCAGCAGAGGAACCCGGCAAAGGTGAGGATGCCGGCCACGAGGCCGCAGAGGAAAAGGGGGAGAAAGCAGATGGAGAATCCGGCAAAGGCATCACCAAACTCGGTCTTCTCTTTTCTGACGAGCCTCAGCATCAGGAGGAAGAGGCCGCCGATCAGGACACCGTAGAGGATGCCGATGGCGGCGTTGATAAGCTCCACCACAAAAGTCGCGCCCACGACGAGCCAGAAGTTGGCCGTGAGGACGGCCCAGGAGCGGCTGAAGCAGCTGCCGATATCGAGCGCTTTGGCCGAGGCATTGATGCGGGAGGCCTCCTGATCCACATCAATCGTGACGCGGTCCTGAGCGCCGTTGTAAGAGGAGGAAGCGGTGTAGGCGGGTTGTCCGTAAACCGGAGGCGGCCCGCTGAAGAGGTCGGCAAATTCCGGGTAGGAACCAAGAGGTTTCCATTCGGTGGAGCCTTCGAGTTGGGCGAGGGTCTGGGCGTTGGCGCGGTTGGAGGCGACCCAGGAACGGATTTCCTGGGCGGAAACCGGGCCGTAGGTGCGACCGTCGGAGGCGATGATGAGATACATGGAGGAGGAAGGATGGGGTAAACGTTGAACGTCGAAAGCGTGAGGCGGGAGTGGGTGGTTTTCCCTTACTTAAGGATTCGGCGGGGGTTGTTACCGGTGTTTTTGAAACTCAGAGGGCTTTTTTCCGGGCCAGGCGCTTGTTTTTGAGGCGGGTGAGGAGACGGGGCCGGGGAGTGCGGGGCCGTTCCAGCAGCCAGGTGTGGCGGACGGCGGTGGATTGGAAGATGTCCTCGGGGGTGGTGTTTTTGACCTCGAGGCCCGGGGTGAGGTCGAAGTTCGCAGCGTGGAAGACGTGGCGGACGAAGGCGGAGCAGTAGATGGAATGGTCGCGGGCGAGCAGGTTGTCCTGTCCCCTCAGCCCCTGGTGGCGGAGAGCCATGAGGGTGCCGACGAGTTCCCTCAGGGAGTAGCGGACGTGCCCGGCGACCATGTCGAGGGCGCGTTTGAAAATGGCGTCGGTCTGGGCGGGGTCGAGGGGCAGGTCCATGATGGCGAGGCAGGGGAATTCACTTTCATCATGAAACTTGGCGGCGCGGTTTTCCTGCACGCCGAGGGCGATATGTTTGCGGCGGATTTCGAGGTCGCTCTCCACGACCCAGTGGTGGCCGTCGGGACGGCGTCCCTGGAAGAGGAAGGCGTGGGACCAGAGGCTGGACTCCTGGTCGGGGGTGACGTGGCGCTGGGCGCGTCCGATCAGGCGGCAGCTGGGGCTGGAGCCGGAGACAAGGCCGATGCGCCCGGGGGCGGCGTAGCGTTCGATGAATTCGGCGTTGGTCAGTCCGGTGACGCGTTCGAGGGGCATGGGGGGAGGGAAGAGGGATTAGGGATTGAGGCAGGTTTTTTTGAACGTCGAACTTTGAACATTTAACATTGAACGTCGAAGTTTGACGTCAGTGGGGGCGGATAAGAGGTATGGAAATCGCTGATGTCGCAGAGGTTCAGATTTCGAGAAGGAGGACGGTGACGGGGGTTTTCCAGTTGAATTTGTCGAGGTCGAATTCGCCCTTCTTTTCCGCGCGCTTCTGAAGTTTGTCGAGTTCGTTGAAATGGGCGCCGACGTAGTTGCCTTCGTCCACCTGCATCCAGCGTTCGGCGTAGTCCTCGCCCCAGGAGTCGGTGAAGCAGTATTCGCCGGTTTCGCGGTTGTAGCCGATGATGACGTTGATGTGTCCGTTGGTCGGCATGGTGTGGAACTGGTCGGCCTGTTTGCGGAGGCCTTCGAGGCGTATTTTCCAGCCGTCCCAATCGTGGCATTTGAGGCGCTCGTCCATGCGGCGGTCGGCGGCCTTGTTGAAGGCCTCGGTGGAGAAGTGGGGCCAAAGGACGGGGATGCCCTGATCAATGTATTTGGCGATGTTTTCGACGTCGAACTTGAACTGGGAATCCCGCAGGCGGCGGGAGGTTTCCCGGGTGCGGCCGGAGAGGGCGAGGTAGGAGCGCACGCCCTTGACCATGGGCTCGATCTCGGAGCCGTCGCTGTTGGTGCCGCCCATCATGGCGATGAGATACATGTCGGCATCCATGCCCATGTAGCGCATGACCCGTTCAAAGGTGGCGGGCATGCAGTAGCCTTTGGGGCCCTGGTCCACCATGGGGATGTTTTTGAGGTAAACATCGCCGTTGGGACGTTTGGTGACATTGAGCTTGAGGCGGGCCTGGATGGCATCGTCGCTCACGGCCGGGGGCTTGCCCTGGAGGTCGGCTTCGGCGGAGGGGAGGATGGCCAGGGCCACGTGCGAGCCGGGCTCCTCGGTGAGCAGGAAGGCGTGGCCGCGCCAGTCCCAGCGGCGGACGTTGTAGGCGGTTTTGCCTTCGCCGACCTTCTGGTTGACGGGGGCTCCCAGGACTTTGGTCAGTTTTTCCAGGATGCTGTCGGCATCGCTGCGGATGGCTTCGTCGAGGCTCTGCGGCTTGGTCTTTTCCTCGCCTTTTTTGAAGTGGTCGGTGCCGGAGCCACCGGCGGCATTGGCATCGCCCCGGTTGGTGAAAACGAGGGAGAGGCTGGTGACACGCCCGCCTTTGCCATAAAGGGCGCAGGAGTAGGGTTTGGCGCCGAGGAAGGTGTAGCCGGGGCGGGCGGGGCCGGAGGCGACGCGGGGCTTGTTTTTTTCGGCGGGGTCGGGGGTGGTGTTTTTCTTGAAGACGGGCTCCGGTTTGACGTTGGGAAACTGCGGGTAAAGGCGGTAGCTGACGAGCAGTTCGGTGGAGGATTCCCGGGGCCAGCCCAGCCGGCTGCCGGCGGCGGTTTCCGGGGTGTCGTCCCAGAGGAGCCCATCGGCCAGGAGGGGTTGGCCGAAGGCTTGGTTGAGCTCGGCGAATTCCACCTGGGCATTGGCTTTATCACCCGGGGAGACTTTGCTAAGGGAGGCGCGGTTGATGGTTTGGCCGATCTGACCTTGAAGGAAGGTGCGGTCCTCGTCGGCAAAACGGTCAAAGGTGAGGTTAAACTCTTTGCCCTCGGGAGTTTGGATGTTTGCGCTGGTGTTTCCGACCTTGAGGATGCGGGCGACGATGACGCGCCCGTCGGTGCTGGCGAAGGGCCGGAAGTCCTGGGCGGCGAGGTCGGCGGGAATGAGTTCGGCCTCTTTGAGCGAGGGGTGTTGTTTCAGCAGGGCTGTCACCATGGCGGCATCCGTCGTGGTCAGTTGGTCGCGCCGGACCCGCCTCAGTCCGCCCTGGTCGCGCAGATAGACATGGCCGGAGGTGATGGAAACAATCTCCCCTTCGAAGACCTTGCCGGAGGTGACGGTGAGGTGGGCTGGTGTGGCAACGGCCGCATCTTCCGCACGGGAGGTGGAGACGAAGGTCAACCCCAGGGCCAGAGGGAGGAAGAACTTGAGTGCCATGGGGTGAGGAGTGTCTGGAAAAACCTTCAGGAACTGGCCCGTTGGATCAGTTCGATCTCGTAACCTTCGGGTGCATCAATGAAGGCAAAAACAGAGCCCGAGGAGGTGCGCGTGGGACCATCCGAAAAACTCATGCCGTGGGCGGCGAGGTGGTGCCCGAACTCTTCGAGATCTGGGACTTCAAAGGCGAGGTGGACCAAGTCGGGCTGGACCTTGACCGGACCGCTGGCCGGGTAGTGGGTGATTTCGATAAGTTCCTCACTTCCCGGCGTGGCGAGAAAGACGAGGGATGAGCCGCGGGGGGAGACTTTGCGGTCCACCTCACGCAGTCCGAGAATGGTCGTGTAGAAAACAACGGTGCGTTCGAGGTCATCCACCCGGAAGCGGGTGTGGAGAAGTTTGGTGACGGGCATGTGGTGAAGATGAGGAGGCAGATTTCTGAATGACGGCGGGGAGGCAAGGGGGACGTGTGGTGGTGGTGGGAGGAAAACCAGCCGAGGGGATGAAGAAGGACGGAAGGTTAATCCCTCAAGAAGCTTCCAGGTTACGCGCAGACTGACAGTTCCTGAGGTGAAAAACCGTTTTTTTCTGGGCTCAGAGAGGCCGGGTGGAACCAAACAAAACACCACAAAAGGCGGACCTTTTGTGGTGTTTTGTTTAAGAAACGTGAATTGAGAACCGGCTGTTCAGTCTTCGGAAGCGACCCCAAAGGTAACGTTTGTGATATGGGCTCGGCTGAGTGCGTTCATCACATCAATGACTCGGGCGTAACGGGCTTTTTCTTTGGCCGTCACGGTCACAATCATGAGGGACTTGGAGGCTTCGCTGTTTTGCTTCAGGCGCATCATCTGGGCGGTCAGGTTGGGCATGGCCGGGTTGGTCGGTGAATCCATGTCCTCCTCGTTGAGTTGGACCTGGCCGTTGTCCTGGATGGTGATGCTTTGCTCGTCCGGGATATTTTCAGCGTTAAAGGATTCTGTCTTACCGGGGAGGGTGGTTTTGAGCAGGTGCTCCACTTTGACATCACCGGCCATGACCATGAAAAAGAGCATGATCACGAACACGACGTCAATCATCGGGGCGATTTGGAAGCCAATGGGTATGTCATCCGGAGCTTTGCGGCGGCGCATGGCTTATTTCTTGTTGAGGGTGGAGAAGGCGATGTTGGCGATGCCGGCCTCGGCAGCCACGTTCATGACTCGGGAGATTTCCACGGCAGCCAGGCGGTGGTCACCGCGGATGACCACTCGGTAGGTGGGATCAGCCGCGCCGCGGGCTTTGAGCACATCAATCAAAGATCGGGGATCGTCGTAGATCCGGCTTTCAAACTGGATTTCCGCCGCATCCTTGCTCTCCACGTATTTCACGTTGACGATCGCCTCGTTTTTGGAGTTTTCCTTTTTGGCCGCGTCAGGCGCGACCGGAAGTTCGATGGAGTTGTCCAGACGCAAGACCTGTGCCGAGGTGATGCTCATGAAGAAAATGAGTAGCACAAGGAGCACATCCACCATCGGTGCGATTTGGAACTCGGGTTCGCCTTCGCCACCACCGCCGCCGCCTGCCATGGTTGTATGGGGTTGAGGGGGTTAAAGTAGATTCAAAGCCGGATTAGGCTTTGGGGGAGGATTGGTTGCTGATCCAATTGGGGGCGGCTGCGTAGATCTCCTCATCCCCGATTTTGGCTCCGGAAAGTTGCTCGTAGGGCATTTGGCGGAAGAGGCCGGCAATGATTTCCTCGATGTCGTGGATGGCCACCGTGATGCGGTTTTTGAGGAAGTAGAAAGCCATGAAGGCCGGGATGGCGATGAAGAGACCTGAGGCGGTGGCGACGAGCACCTCACCGATGGCGGCGGAAAGTTTGGAAGGATCGCCGATGCCGGAGGAACCGAGGGTGGCGAAGGCCTTGATCATACCGGTAACTGTTCCAAGCAGACCGATCATCGGGGTGCAAACACCCATCACGGAGAGATAGACGATGCGGGCGTTGAGGCTGGATTGGACGCGGGAAATTTCGTTAAGGAGGGCCTCTTCGGCCATGTTTTTTCCTTCTCCGACAAAAACCAGGCCGGCCCGGACGACTTCATTAAAGGCGGAAGGGGTGTTCTTGGCGTATTCATAGGCTCCGACATAATCACCGGCGCGGAAAGCCTCGCGGGCCTTTTCAACGTCCACCTTGGGGGCCAGTTTGGAGCTGTTGGTGCGTAGTGTGCCATCCACGATGAGCCAAATGGTTGCCACCGAACAGATTCCGATCGGAATCATCACCCAGCCACCCTCTTCGATGGTCACCCAAAGGCTCTTAGAAGTTGGGGTGCCACCAGCCGGGGCGGCTTTGGCACCGGCTTCCGCAGCGGCTTGGGCCAAAGCCAAGGCGGTGGTGCCGAGATAACAGGCGAGAAGGTAAGCGGACTTGCGCAGGGAGCTTAGCATGATGGTAGGGGAGAGTTAAGTGGAGTGTGATGGTTGAGCGACTGGTCAAACAAGCTGTCAGATGGGCGGCAAGCCCAAAACTTTTTGGGATCTTGCCTCGGTTGAAGGGTAGTCCAACTTGTTTAGTTCTTCTGCTGCGGAGGCGGCCTGGGGGCTGTTTGGCCAATCAGTTGCCAGGGTGCGTAGAATGGCTCGCGCCTGGCTTGTCTGGCCCAGTTTCAGGTGACATCCGGCCAAGCTGATTCGTGCCTGCGGGGCTTGGGGAAACTGACCTCCAAAAAGGGCGGAAACGCGGTGGTAGTGTGACATCGCCTCCGTCAATTTGCCGGACCGAAGGGCAAGGTCTCCCAGGATTTGTTCGATCAGCGCCTTATCCTTGGAGTAAACGCATTCATTTTGGATTTGTTGCGTTTCTTTCAAAACTTCCTCGACCGATTGCACCCGCACTTTCCGCTGAAGGTGAAAAAGGCGGAGCTGCAGCCGGGAGGACGGGGTGGTGATCCTTGGTTCCAGGTCCGCAAGGAGCCGGGCCACTTTGTTATCGTCGCCCAGAAGCTGGAGTGCTTCCAGCCGTAAAAAAACAATCTCTGCCCAGAGGTTTCCGGGAGTCTCTCCGAGTGGTTCGTAGATGGGTTCAAGTTCCGCCAGAAGAGTTTCAGCCTGCGCGGCTTTCCCTTCGGACCAGAGTTTTTGGGCCTCAGTCAGCTTCCCGGGGCGGGAATGTTTCACGAGGATAATGTCAGACAGCTTGATGTCGGGTAAAGCCGGGGCGTCAGAGGAACGTTTATGGGTGTAGAGCCCGTCTTTCAAGATGGCGTTGGCCAAGTCAGTAATTTCGCCTGTCTGGAGCAGAGCCAGTTGTGCTCCCAAGGGCAAAGTTAAGCACCAGATTCCCATGGTCATGATTTTTTTCATGGGTTTTTCGGCAGGTCCAAGCCAAGCCGCTTTCGGGCTTCTTCCGCCTCGGGCGTTGACCAAAGTTTTTTTTGTCGGAGGAGATCTTTCAACGTGGCTTTGACCTCCTCGGTTTTGCCCAGTTTTTGAAGGACATCGGCTGCCTTCATGTAGGATTTGGCCACCCAGCTCGGATATTTTTGCCAACTGATATAGATCCTCTGGTAAAAGGAGTGGGCTCGGGGCCAGTTTTCCTGGGCATAGGCGTTTTCAGCCATGAGGAAAAGGGACTCGGCGGTGGCTTCCCCCCGCCATTCCTTGGTGGTGATGATTTTTTCGAGTAAAAGGTCAGCCTCCTCAAACCTCTTCAATCTGGAGAGGCAACGCGCTTTGCCCAGATGCGCCTCCTTGGATTTGCGCCCTTCCGGCGATGCTTCCATTGCAAGGGTGAAATACGCGAGCGCTTCCTCCCAGTGGTCGGCGGCAAAGGCGATTTCACCCAATCCCGTAAAACCAAGGTCAAGCTGGTCCGATCCCTCATGCCGTGTCACCAGGGTTTGGAAAAAAACAGAGGCTTCCGGGAGTTTTCCATCCAGACGCAAGCGTTCTCCCACCCGGCCAAGGAGAAGAGGGCTCAGGTCGTCCGCCTTGCAGTTGCTTCCCACCTGTCTGATCAAGCCCGCGCTTTTGGCTTCGTCCTTGGCCAGCCTGAAAGCTTCTGCTCTTGCGTAAACAACTCTTCCATAAGCGGTTCCGGTGAAACTCGTCCGTGGCCCGGCCAGATACGTTCCGGGATCGCCCACGCTGGCGGGCAAAAGGGAAACCATCTGGGTGATCAGCTGGTCAACGGTTTCGTTGTCGGCGTCGTCCAGTTGGGGGCGGACAATCTCTGCCAAAAAAAAGGCGGCTTTTCCGGGAACGCCCTGTCTCGTCCTGGATTTGCCGAGGCGGGAAGCAAAGAGAGGAACCAGAGGGTGAACCGGGTCAGCCAGGATAAATTCCTCCCAGAGTTTGGACAGGTCCTCGGCTTGGGCAGGCTGGTCCAGCAGTTTGGGAAGCTCGTCGGCCGCTCGGGTGATGAGCTCACTGTTTTGGGCCGTGAGCACCGCGTTCCGAAAAGAGGACACCGCCTCGTCCCTTTGTTTGAGGGCTTTGTGGGTGTCTCCCTGCAAAAAGTGGATCAGGGCAAGGGCTGAAGAATCTTTGTGTTGATCAAGGACTTCGGCAAGTTGGGCAAGGATGCTCCGAAGGGCGGTTTCCTGTTTTGCAGGTTCGGTCTCCTCAAGGGCCTGTGTCAGGCGGAGCTGGTTTAACCGATAGTAAGCGTCCACCGTAAAAGTCCCTTCCCTGTGGAATTGGCTTAAGTATTTGTCCAAAAGATCAATGGCTTGGTTCGGGGCATTGTCTTCATAGAAACAAAGGGCCATTCGGTAAAAGGCCGCCTCGCTGTGGCTCTCTTGGGGGAAAAGTTTGAGATATTCGGTAAAATCCACCCGGGCATCTTCAAATTTGCCCAAATCAAAACGGACGGCTGCTCTGGAAAAGAGCAAGTCGTGGGCTTTGGGGCCACGGGGATTACCTTCATAGGCCAACCCAAAGGATTTTTCTGCTTCCTCAAGTTTTCTGTCCCTGAGATAGAGTTCACCGAGGTTTGCCAATACTTCTTCAGCTTGGGGGGCCTCGGGAAAATCTTGCAGGAACTGAACCGACAACTGGCAGGAATCGGTTAGGTTTCCACGTTTGGACTCGACCAGAATGAGGTTAAAAAGGGAGGTGGCTTGATCCTCCTTGATGTCAGTTCCTTTCCAAGCTTCGGTTAAAGCAATGCTGGCTTCCTCCCATTTGCTTAAAGATTGGAACGTTTTTCCCAATCTTAGTTGAATCCTGAAGTCGTAGTTTTTATCCGCCTCAAGTGCTGCCAGCATGTTTCTGGCTGCAAGCAAACTCGGTGAAGCCGGCTCATCATTTGTATAGAGTAACTCCAAGGTTGTGATGCGATTTTTTTGGAAGGTTACTAATTCTGATTTATAGATCGCACGTTGAAACGTTTTTAGAGCGATTTTAAAATCACCTTTCTCACTAAATTCATCAGCTTGCTTGAGGATTTGTTCGTTTCGCTCCAGCAGTGAATCACCCTTGGTTTCATCAGCGAATATTTCTTTATTGATCTTGAGAAGCTGGGAAGGGGAAGCAGGGGCTCTTCCTTCCCCATGAGCAATTTGCTCCGGTAAAACTTCCGCCTGAAGCTTGCCGAAAAAAACTGGCCCCATCATAAGGCCTACACCGACAAGACTAAAGGAAGTCCGAGCAGGCCAGTCTGAGGCATGCATCTACAGTTGATGTGGTAAGGACTGGAAAGAGCTTCCAGCGAAGCTTGGGGATGCGACCATCAACATGAATCCAATTTCTCTTACATTTTGTCCACTCTGAGTTTACCTCCAGAGTCCTTGATGATATCGAGAAGTCGTTTGCCTTCTTTTTTACGCTCTTTTTGTTTCGGGGCATCATCGGTGGGATGCAACTTGATACTCCTCACATATAATTTAACTTTTTTGTCCAAGAAGATTTCTCCAAGAACATCCAAAGCGTCCATACTTAACGGATCATTTAAGTCTGAGAACCAAAAGATCGCGTCCACTTTGCCTCCTTCTGCCATCTCTTTGAGAGCTTTAAATGCAGGGCTGGACATGTTGATAGAACAGCCATTGGCCTCGGCATAGTCGGCCCGGTCCTTAAATTTGCGATTGATATCTTTACGAAGTTCTTCGAGGTAGGGTTTCATTGAACCTGAATTATCCACGACGACTCCCAGGCGTTCCGCGTCAACGCTGATTCCGCCAATTGATGTTACAATTCTCCCCAGGCCGATCCCCCCCGTTCCGCCGCCTTTGCCGCCACCGCTACCTGGGCCCTCGCCGTCACCATCTCCGTCGCCCAAGCCACGTCCGGAACCACGGGATCCCAACTTGCCGTGCATGCTGGAAACGGTCACATCAACTTTGGGGACCATAAAAGAACTGGGACGATCCACGGCAATGGCAACTTTGGGAGGGCGACCGCCCCCGCCGGAACGTTGTCTTTGCTCGATTTTGGCTTTGATCTCTTTCTTCGGGGTTACGTTGTAAGCTTGGGCGGGGGGGGCCTTGAAATCGGAAGGAGGTTCGACGATGTATTGGACCACCTTGACCGTGATCAGGATGAAAAACAGCAGGGCATGAATTCCAATGCTGACCATCATGCCCACGGGCATGTCACGCCTTTTTTTTGCTACAGCGGAGTCGGTGGGAGGGGAGGGGATTTCGGGGGTTTCGGACATGGCTTAGGAGGGTAGAAATCTGGGGAGGGTGTCACTTCTGCGCTGAAATGATTCTTAGTCTAGCGGGAGGGAGGAACAAGGATAAAGTTGTCAGATTAAAGTCAATTCACAGTCATGCCGTGATTCACGTCTGTTTGGTGTGGAGCGATCATTTTCCCACCGGAGTTCTGGTTTTAAACAGGGGACCGTCCAAACCAATTTTCTGGTTTCCTCCCAAGGCCCCGAGCATTTTTTTTTCTTCTTCAGAAAGTTCGTCAATTTTGAAAAGGTCCCACGTTGGTCTGCCGTTGGCGGCGCGGGGTGGTTCCTGGCCTTTCTTTTCGATGCAGAGAAACTGGCAAAACCGTCCGCCCGGACGCTCTCCCACGGTGATCTGCAAACGAACCGGTTTGCCCGGTTCCAAAGTGAACCAGTTGCCGATTTCGGCCGTGTTGTTACCCAGGGGCCATTTGCGGTTTTCCTTGTCTCCCGAACCTTTCCAACCCGACGGTTTCCAAGGGAGCCATGACGCATCCAAGACAATGCGTGAGCCCAGTTTCACGACGAGAACATCATCCCCCATGCCGATGAATCTCCATTGTCCGGCTTCGGGTGCCTCAATAAATCCATCATAGTAAGCCAGCCACATCTTGGCCTGGACCTTGTCGGCGACGCCGTAGGCGGCCGGAGCGGCTTCCGCCGGGCAATCCGGAATTGCCAAGTGTGTGAGGTAGAGTGATTTAGGAGCCTTGAAGAATTCCCTCATCTCGGACTCACTCCATGAGCCTCCCAGAAATTTTTCCACTTCGGCGGTATATTTGCCATTGTCCATCCCATTGCCCCTGGCCTCTCGATTCTGCTTCAAGTCCCAGAAGGTGCCCTGCATGTCCGTGGCAAGTCCTTGGGTATAGCCAAAAACGCTTCCGCCCAGCCGCCCCAGCCCGCCGGCACCTCCCCCCGTGCCGAAACCCGAACCGGGGCCTTGTCCGTCCCCATTGCCATCCCCAATGCCACGGCCAGTGCCGCGTGATCCCAGTTTACCGTGAAGACTGGAGACTTGGACATCCACTTTGGGGACCATGAATGTGCTGGGCTTGTCAACCGCGATGGCCACTTTGGGGGGCCGGCCACCGCCACCCGATTGTTGATTTCGTTTGATTCTTTCCTTCACCTCCTTGGGCTGTTGGACCGTGTAGCTGGGGGCGGGGGGGGCTTTAAAATCGGGGGCGGGCTCCATGATGTATTGAACCACCTTCACCGTCACCAAAATCGCGAACAAGGCGATATGGAGGACCACGCTGACCATCAAGCCAATAGGCCATTCTTTGCGCTTGGGACTTGAACTCATGGGGTAAAGGGGTAACGGAGAAAGACCTGATTTGATTATTCTTTCTTGGAAGTGGCGGGAGAATTTATCTGGGGAGCCTCCGGGCCATCATCTTTGATTTCCTCAACGATTTTATTTTCCTCCTTGGGAAGTTGTTCGAGTTTGGTTTTGGATTTTTTGCCGTAAGGATTCTTGGGATAGAACAGGCTGTTTTGGGAGTAAATCGCACGAGCCACCCCCAAACGTTGGGCTTCTTCATAACATTCTCCGGCTGTGTGAAAGATTTCCGGAGTCCATTCGTCACGTAATCCACAACGGTTGACGGATTGAGAAATGATCTCGAGCGCTTCCTGGTATTTGTTTGCAGCCATTAATTGGCGTGCCTGAATCAGTAAAACGAGGGGGTAGGTGGGGGAGTCGGTGCCAACTTTCGAGAGATCAATCTTGGAAAAAGCAATTTTGGCTACTTCTAAGCGATTGCTGCGGATGTCGCAATAAATATTCCAAAGAATGGCCAGTGAACTTTCGGGAGATGTCTTGACGGAGGAGATCTGTTTATAGACGTATTGGGCCTCTTCAAAATAATCAGATTGCCTCATGGTGCGGGCAAACCCCATGATTCTGGGAAGAAAATCAGCACTTTCCGGACCATAGGTAAAACTTGCCACTGTCGCCAAGGCTTCTTTGGGTTTCTGTTTCAATGTTAATTGATCACAGGTTCTCAGAGCCAAATCAGTAAACATGGGGGGAAGTGAATTGAGAGGTAATTGTGCAAAAATTTTACCTGATTCAACGGAATAACCTGCTTCAACCAGAGCCTCGAGGTAACTGTAAATTACTTCGTGGGAATTAAGTTTATTATTGGGAAGCCGGGCAAATTTAATGAGAGGATAGACCGAAGGTCTGAGGGCATCAATTGCTTCGACATATTTTCGTTCGGAGGTGCTTTTGGTAAAAGAACTCCAAGCCGTTGGGTTATCCATCACAAAGAAAACTTCCTTATTCGTTGTCACTTCGGTGACAGGGACTGATCCGGTAGTGGGACCATCCTTAAAAACAACATCTTCGTTGACAATGTTGATGAGTGCAATTTTTCGGCCAGCCAAACGACTATATTTGACGGACACTTCTTTGTCGCCAAATTCCTTAAACCAATCAGCATTTTCGTCTTCAGCGCCAAAGACATTGATGCTGAGCGTAAAGGCTACAAAACAGGGCACCAGTTGTTTTAAAAGAGAATTCATGGGAATGGTTTCCGGGGAGGTTATTTTTTGATTCGTTTCATGATTTCAGCTTCCACCTCAGGATTCTTACTTCGCGCCACCTGATTTTTAAGGAATTCCTCATAAACTTTTTGCTCGTTGGAAGAGTCACCTTGCATCCCATAGGACGATCCTGCTTCCAGGTAGGCCAAGGCAGCCCAGTGGCTTGTCGGATGTGCGATGTAAATACGATTAAACGCGGCGGCGGCATCTTTGTATTTCGATTGAGCCACGAACAACTTTCCGAGTTTATACTTCGCCTCAATGGCGGCTTCGTTTCTTTTCCAAGCGGGATTTCTCAAAACTTCCTCATAAAGTTTTTTTGCTTCGTCAAATTTGGACATCTTGGTCATAATGTCCCCTTCTCGGATATAGGAGAGAAAGCTTTGTTCGTGAGAGGGATAGCTGTCGCCGGCTCCTTTATAATAAAGTTGTGCTTTGGTGAGATCACCAATTTTCTCCGCTTGAGCACCAAGCTGCAAATATGCCTCGAAACCGAAGTCCGACTCTCGGTATTTTTCCAAGACATAGTTGAGGGCGTCAGTCGCCATTTTTTTATCGTTGGTTTTTTGTGAAATCCAAACCAAGGTGGCAGGGCTGGCGACGGCGAGATCGGCGTCGGTGAAGGTAAAGGTATCTAAAGCTTTGTTGACGGCTTTGTCAGCCGCCATCATGAGGCGTAATCCTAAGGTGCGTTTATCTTTCGATTTGGCTTCTTTATACAATTCGCCAAATTTATCAATGGGTGGTTGCGTAGGCATCTGTTTCGCGATCAATTCATAATTCCCAAATTGATCTTGCAAAAATGCGTCACTATCACGGCAGTTTTTTCGGAAAGCTTCTTGACGACAGCTTTTTTGAAAAGCCCCATCGAGATGGGCATATTTTTTGATGATATCATATCTTGCCGTATCACCAGCAGGCCCATCGGCAAAGAATTTTTTTCTTTCCTCGGGTGTCTCAAGCATGGATTTGAGAAATGAGAGGTTATCTTCGATCATTCCTTTGTTTTCAAAGAAACGCTCATTGATTGACAAGAGAATATGGTCGAGGCCAAAAGTGCGAGGGTTATCTCCAAATTTGACAATAGCATCATAATAGGTGCTCATCATCTTGTCGGGACGATTTTGGCCTTCAAAAGCTCGACCTAAGTTGAAGATAGCCGTTGTAATGTCAGCTGCGGGTGTGTTCTGGAATTTTTCTATATAATCTTCGTAAGTTTTTTGCATGTCCTCAAACTTACGAGATTTTTCCTGAATTTGACCAATCTGAAAGGTTGAGTGATCAATGAAGGTTTGGGCACCTCCGTTTTTGACGGTAAAATCAACAGCGAGGTGATAGTTTTTGACCGCATCATCGTTTTTGTTTTTGCCGGAGTAGAGATCACCTAAGTAAAGGTGGGCCTCGCCGCGGTTGGTGCTGTTGGGAAAGGTTTCTAAGAATTTTAGCAGTTTGGCTTCAGCTTCCTTCATTTCTTGAAGACCATAATGGCAGATGGCTTCTCGGAATTGGGCATCTTCCCAATAGTCACTGGCTTTACCTTTGTCAGAGG
>JANOBW010000128.1:0-4705 GCA_031411855.1 Opitutia bacterium | reverse complement strand
CTTGGCCAGCTTCTTGAGGATGCCGTCCTCGGCCTTCCAGCCTTCGCCCGGCGGCGTCTGTTTGCCGAACTGCCGCCAGCCACTCAGATCCTGGCCATTGAAGAGCGGTTTCCAGCCCGCCGCCTTTTCCTCGGGGGTGAGCAGTTTCAATTCCGCCGCGTGGGCACTGAACATTGCGAGCAGGGCGCAAAGCATCGAAAGGGATTTCATGGGCGCATGATTCGGTGGCCCGGAAAATTTGCGAGCGGAAAACCGCCTCTTCCACAGTTCGTCGTCACGTTGGGCCGTCACCGGGGAAAACCGCAATGAGTCTCGCGAAGGCCGCGAAGCGGGCGGAGGAAGCCAAGACCAGTCGTCAAACTTCTCCTCCGTCCTTCGCTCCCTTCGCCTCCTTCGCGAGATCCCAATTCTAGCATGTCCATTTTCAACTATACCGAATCCCCGCTCGCTGCGACCGCCGCGATTTGCCGCTGTGTCGTGAATGCCGGCGACTTCTGGATGCATGAGATCAAGGCTGGGCAAACCCTCCGCATCCTCGACCTCGAGGGCAATCAGGCCGCCGACACCCTCTTCTACAAGGCCACCGATTTCCGCGAACGCTACAGCGCGCAGGACACCATCCGTGAAAACGGCGGCATCTACCTCACCACCGGCACCAGGCTCTACTCCAACGAGTTAAACGTCCTCGCCGAGATCACCGCGGACACCTGCGGCCGCCATGACACGCTCGGCGGCGCCTGCTCCTGCGAGGCCAACACCCTCCGCTACGGCCACGGCACGAAACACATGCACTCCTGCCGCCAGAGTTTCCTCCTCGGCCTCATGACCTGGCCCGGCTCCACCTTCGATCTCAACAAGCGCGACCTTCCGGCCAACATCAATTTCTTCATGAACGTTCCGGTCACCCCCGACGGGGGCCTTCAGTTCGCCGACGGAGTCTCGTCCCCCGGCAAATACGTCGAGATGGTCGCCCGCATGGACCTCGTCTGCCTCATCAGCAACTGTCCCCAACTCAACAACCCCTGCAATGGCTGGAACCCGACGCCGGTCGAGGTGCTGATCTGGAATTCAACTGATTGTCTCGCGAAGGCCGCGAAGGAGGCGAAGGAATGAACCAGGAAGAAGTTGGGAAGATTGTTCTGGATGCTGCCTTTATCGTTCATACGAAGCTGGGGCCTGGATTGCTCGAGTCCGTTTACGAGGCTGCCATGGCCAGGGAATTAACGAAGAGAGGCCTTTCTGTTGAACGCCAGAAAGTCATTTCAGTTCTCTACGATGGCGAGCCGCTGGAGGACGTTGGATTCCGTGCCGATCTGATCGTAAATGGTCTGGTTCTCGTCGAATTGAAATCTGTCTCTGAAGTCACGGATCTCTTCAAAAAAATCACTCTCACCTACCTCCGCCTTATCCCTCTTCAGCTCGGATTCTTGATCAATTTCAACGAAGCCCATCTCAAGAATGGCATCACGCGTATCGTCAACGGCACCGAGGGCAAACCGACCTTTCGCTGATTACTTTCCTCTCTATGAAAAACAAACTGTCTCGCGAAGGAGGTGAAGGTAGGACGCGGCACGACAATAACGCTCACGGCTAACATCTTAGGAAAGAGTTCTTCAATTTATACATCCACTCCCTTCCTGCTTCTCCTTCGCTCCCTTCGCGTCCTTCGCGAGACACCTTTCTACCGCTTTTCATGTTTTCCAAGATCCTCATCGCAAATCGCGGGGCTATCGCCTGCCGCATCATCCGCACGCTTCGGAAGATGGGCATCGCGAGCGTGGCCGTCTATTCCGACGCCGACCGCCACAGCCTTCACGTCTCACAGGCTGACGAAGCGGTTCATATCGGCCCGTCGCCTGCCGCGCAGAGCTATCTCGACACCGACAAAATCCTCGCAGCCGCCCAGGCCACCGGTGCCCAGGCCATTCACCCCGGCTACGGTTTCCTCTCCGAAAACGCCTCCTTCGTCGAAGCCTGCGAGGCCGCCGGGATCACCTTCATCGGTCCCGGCGCCGCGCAGATGCGCCAGCTTGGTCCCAAGCATTCCGCCCGCGCCCTGGCCAAGGCCCACGGTGTTCCCCTTCTCCCCGGCACTGATCTGCTCCCCGATCTCCAAACCGCACAGCGCGAGGCCGCCCGCATCGGTTATCCGGTGATGCTCAAGAGCACCGGCGGCGGCGGCGGCATCGGCATGTCCCTCATCCGCAAACCCGCCGAACTCGCCCCCGCCTTCGAGTCCGTCGTTCGCCTCGCCAAAAACAACTTCAAGGACGGCGGCGTCTTCCTCGAAAAATTCGTCGAGCACGCCCGCCACATCGAGGTCCAGATCCTCGGTGACTCCCACGGCCACGTCGTCGCCCTGGGCGAACGCGACTGCTCCGTCCAACGCCGCAACCAAAAGGTCGTCGAGGAAACCCCCGCCCCCGGTCTCACCGCCGCCCAGCGCGCAGAACTTCTCACCTGCGCCGCCCGCCTCGGCACCGCCGCCGGTTACACCAACGCCGGCACGGTCGAGTTCGTTTACGACAACGCCACCGGCCAGTTTTACTTCCTTGAGGTCAACACACGCCTCCAGGTGGAACATGGTGTCACGGAGGAGGTTACGGGAGTTGATCTCGTGGAATGGATGATCCGGGCCGCTGCCGGTGAACTCGATCTCCGCCACTACACGCCCATCGCCACGGGAGCGTCCATTCAGGTCCGCCTTTACGCCGAGGATGCTGGCAAAAACTTCCAGCCCGCCGCCGGCACGCTCACCGACGTCCACTTCCCGACCTCCGCTCGCATCGAGACCTGGGTCGAGACGGGCAGCGAGGTTTCCGCGTTCTACGACCCGATGATCGCCAAGATCATCGTCAAGGGCACCGACCGGGCCGACGCCCTCGCCCGCCTCGACTCCGCCCTGGCCGACACCCGTGTTTACGGCCTCGAAAACAACCTGCCCTACCTCCGCCAGATCATCGCCAGCGAAGGTTTCCACATCGGCTCGGTCACCACGAAGTATCTTTCCACGCTCCCTTTCGTCCCTTTCACCGTCGAAGTCCTGGAGGGCGGCACGCAGACTACCGTCCAGGACTACCCCGGTCGTATCGGCTACTGGGACGTCGGCGTTCCGCCTTCCGGCCCGATGGACAATTTGTCCTTCCGTCTCGCCAACCGCCTCGTCGGCAACCCCGACACGGCCGCCGCCCTCGAACTCACCGTCAACGGCCCCACGCTCCGCTTCAACACGCCTGCCGTCGTCGCGCTCACCGGCGCGCACATGCCGGCCACGCTTGATTATCGAGCGGTCGCCTTCCATCGCGCCTTTCGCGTCAAGGCCGGTCAGACGCTCCGCATCGGCTCGGTCGCCGGTCCCGGACTCCGCGCCTATCTCGCCATCCGCCACGGCTTCGACGTTCCCGACTACCTCGGCAGCAAGTCCACCTTCACCCTTGGCCTCTTCGGCGGCCACTCCGGCCGCGCCCTCCGCACCGGCGACATCCTTCGCGTAAAAACCTCCACGCCAGCCGGCGTCACCACCGCTGCCCCGCTGCTCCGCGCCCCCGCCGCCATCCAGCCGCCCCTCACCCGCGAGTGGCAGATCGGCGTCCTCTACGGTCCCCATGGAGCGCCCGACTTCTTCACCGAACAGGACATCACCACGCTTCTCTCGACTGCCTACGAGGTCCACTACAACTCCGCCCGCACCGGCGTCCGCCTCATCGGCCCCAAGCCGGAGTGGGCGCGCCGCGACGGCGGCGAAGCCGGGCTGCACCCGTCGAACATCCACGACAACGCCTACGCCATGGGAGCGGTGGATTTCACCGGCGACATGCCGATCATCCTCGGTCCCGACGGCCCGAGTTGTGGCGGCTTCGTTTGCCCGTTTACCATTGTGCAGGCCGAGCTCTGGAAAATGGGCCAGCTCAAGCCCGGCGACACCATCCGCTTCGTTGCTCTCACCGCCCAGGAAGCCCGCGAACTTGCCTACGCGCAGGAGGCCACCATCGAAACCCTCCGGCCTGCCCGCACGACAGTTCGTCATTCGTCATTCGTCATTCGTCATTCCCCGCCCGAACCGGCGGTGCTCCATCAGCTTCCCGCCCGTCCCACCGCGCCGCAGGTTGTTTACCGCCGCTCGGGTGACTCGGCGGTGTTGGTGGAGTATGGCGAGGCCCACCTCGACATCGCGCTGCGGATGCGTGCCCATGCGCTCCAGACCTGGCTTGAACGCCACAAACTACAGGGCCTCATTGATTTAACACCGGGCATCCGCTCGCTCCAGATTCACTTCGACTTTCGCATCCTCCCGATGGAGCGGCTTCTCGAAATCCTTCTTCGCGCCGAGTCCGAACTCCCGCCGGTGGACGACATGGAAGTGCCTTCGCGCATTGTCCACCTGCCGCTCTCCTGGGAGGATGAGTCCACCCTCCTCGCGATTCGGAAATACATGCAGATCGTGCGCAAAGACGCCCCGTGGTGCCCCAGCAACCTTGAGTTTGTCCGCCGCATCAACGATCTCCCGAACCTTGAAGAGGTTTACCGCATCTGCTTCGACGCGAGCTACCTCGTCCTCGCCCTCGGCGACGTTTACCTCGGCGCCCCCGTCGCCACACCCATTGATCCGCGTCACCGGTTGGTCACCACCAAATACAATCCGGCCCGCACCTGGACACCCGTAAACGCAGAGATAGGCGCCACCGATGCCGACGGCGTTTTCGGG
>JANOBW010000127.1:0-7173 GCA_031411855.1 Opitutia bacterium | reverse complement strand
CTTTCCCTCAGCCCAGGTCATAGGCCTGGGATCGCAGATTTTTGGAATGAGCGGCCTGAAGGGCTGCGCTGGTGGCGTATCCATCCCTCCAAGATCGCGCCCCTACCGGGCGCATAGGAACAGCCAACGAGGAACCCAGCCCGATGGGCTGGGCTGAGGGAAAGACGCGCCGTTGGCGCTCAAACCGCGTTCGTAGCCAAGGGACGGGCAGACTCGATAAGGCCCTTAAGTGAATGCCATTGGGCGCTGACCTTGAACTCGTCGCGGTCAAAGCGGACCAGTTCGACGATGAACTCGAAAAACGCGGCGAGGACTTCGGCCATGGCTGGTGTTTTCCGTTTCTGTCCGCCTGATGCGGTCACACCCGTTTGCGCAGGTGGGTGGGGAGGATGCCGAGTTCCTCCCGGTATTTGGCCACGGTGCGGCGGGCGATCTTGAGGTTCTGCTCGGCCAGGAGTTTCGTTATCTTCTCGTCGCTCAGGGGCTTCGAGGTGTTTTCCTGGGCCACGAGTTTGGCGATGGTGTCCTTCACGCTCGTATTGGCCACGGTCTCGCCCGATTCGGTTTGGTAACCTGAGGTGAAGAACCAGCGGAGTTCGTAAACGCCGTGCGGGGTGGCGACGTATTTGCCGGCCACCGCCCGGCTGATGGTGGTCTCGTGGACGCCCAGTTCCTCGGCCAGGACGCCCATGACGAGGGGGTGCAGCCGGGAGACGCCGTGTTCAAAAAAATCGTGCTGGTGGACGAGGAGGCGCTGGGTGATGGCGAGGATCGTCTGCTGGCGCTGCTCGACCGCGCCGATGATGAATTTGCCGTCGCGGAGGCGGGCCGAGAGGTATTCGCGGTCTTTGCCGACCAGCTTGGAGGAAGCCAGGAGGTCCTTGTAGGCCGGGTTGAGGCGGAGGCGGGGGAGGCGTTCGTCGAGCAGGGTGGCGTTCCATTCGCCGGCCTCGTTTTTCTCCACCCGCACATCGGGCTCCACGCTGGTGTTGGTATCGGCCGCGAAACGGCGTCCGGGGGCGGGATCGAGGGCGGTGATTTCCTCGATGGCGTCGCGGATCTCGTCCAGTTCGGCCCCGGTTTTGCGGGCCAGGTCGGGCAGGCGGCGGCGGAGGAGGAGGTCGAGGTGGTCGCGGACGAGTTCGGCGGCGAGGGAGTCGGCCTGGTCGGCGGATTCCAACTGGCGGAGGAGGCATTCGCGGAGGTCGCGGGCCCCGATGCCGGCCGGTTCGAGGGTGATGAGCACCTCATGGGAGGCGTTGAGCTCGTCGTAGGGGATGAGGGAGATACGGGTCAGTTCCTCCAGGGACTGTGGCAGGTAGCCGCGGTCGTCGAGGGAGCCGACGAGGTATTCGAAGGCGGGGAGGAGGTGTTCCGGCAGGCCGGCCAGGCGGGCCTGGGAGACGAGGTGTTCCTGCAGGGAGGTTTCGCTCGTGAGGGAGTCGAAGAAGTGCTGGCGGCGCTCGTCGTCCTCCGAGGTCCAGGTGGAACCGGTCGCGCCGACCCCGGAATCAAGGCCGTCCCAGCGCTCGCGGGAGGCGGCGTCGAGGCGGCTGAGGGAGGCCCCGTCCTCGCCCATGCGGAGGCTGGAGGGGGTGTCGTCGGAGGTGTCGGCCCCGGCCTCGCCCCCGCCTTCGATGTCCACCCGGGGGCCGGAGTCCACCGCGACCTCTTCCAGCACCGGGTTGCTTTGCAGTTCCTCGGTGATGATGTCGCGCAGTTCAAGGGACGGGGCCTGGAGGATGCGCAAAGACTGCCGCATCTGCGGGGCCAGGATAAGGCCTTGCGAGAGTTTTTGAACCTGTGAGAAACCGAGGGAGGCCATTCAATTTAGCTTCCAGTAGAACCTGCGGGGCGGTGATGTCGAACTCTGATTAAACAGTTGGCATGGGGTCTGCATGAAATACTTTGCAGAAAGGGTTCGTTGGAGCGGATGCTGCCAGCCAGATCTGACCCTGTCTTGTCGGAGAGCTGCCGTTTGTCGGCACGCCGCTGTATGCGGCGCGTAAACGAACTTCGTCGGCATTCGGCGGTCCGCCCGCAAGGGACCATGCTTTGTCGCAAAAGGATTGTTCGTTTTTACCGTTTAACCGTATGAGGAGTTGTCCTGTTTGCGGTAATGGGCGCAGAAAAAGGAGGTGTCGGGATAGGAGGTGATCCGAGTTCACTTTCCAACTCGGCTTCACGCATGGCCTGGACTTCCTGACGGGACAACATCCGCTCGCCCCGGATTTCGTCGAGTTGGGCTCGGAAGTCCACTTTGGGCACGGTGTGACCTGTTTTGGTCGGAGGAAGTGCCGTGATCTATTAATTTGCAGGAGTGGGAATTTGTTTAACCCACTCGTCCCAGCCACACCACCCGCTCTCCCCTCAGCGCGTCCGGTAGGCTTTGCCCTTGGAGAAAAGCTGCTGGGTGTATTCGGCCAGTTTCTCGTTGGTCGGGCCGTAGCCGTCGGAGTAGAGGTAGGTTTCCAGCGCGGTGAGCATCTCGTAGGCGGTCTGGTAGCGGTCGCGGCGGTCGCGGGTCAGGGCCTTGGTCAGGATGCCGTTGAGCTTGGGGTCAATGTCGGCCCGGAGCATGGAGAAATCGGGGAGCGGCAGGTTGAGGATGTTTTCCCGGGTGGCGTTGGGATCGTCGGCCTCGAAGAAGTTGTAGCCGAGGAGGAGTTCGGCCAGGACGACGCCGCAGGAGAAGAGGTCGGCGCGTTCGTCGGTCACCTCGCAGCGGGCCTGCTCGGGGGAAAGGTATTCGTCCTTGCCGGCGATGACCTCGCCTTCCTCGTTATACATGAGGTCGAGGGCTTTCGCGATGCCGAAGTCCGTCAGCTTCACGTCGCCTTCGAAGGCCAGCATGATGTTCTTGGGGTTCACATCGCGGTGGACGATGCCAAGAAGGCGGCCGTGCAGGTCGCGTTTGGCATGGGCGTAGGAAAGGCCGCGGGCGATGCGGGAAATGATGAAGGCGGCCATCGTCACCGGGATGCGTTTGTCGAGGGCGCGGTGCTGGAGGAGGAACTCCTCCAGGTTCACCCCGTTGACGTATTCCATCACGATGTAATACTGCTCGCCGACTTTGCCGAGGTGGTAGGTCTGGACGATGTTGGTGTGGACGAGGTCGGCCACCAGGCGCGCCTCGCCGACGAAGTTGGAGCGGAACTCGGGGATGGCGGAATACTCCTCCCGGATGAGTTTCATGGCGACGCGTTTGCGGAAGCCGTCCACGCCGACTTGGATGCCCTCGTAAACAACGCCCATTCCACCGGCGGCGATCTCGCGGACGAGATCGTAGTGCATGCTATCTTTGACCGTTTTGAGGACTTTCGTCATGACGAAGCAGCTTTCTGGACAAAAGCTTCCCCCGGTTCAATAGGGATTTCGGAAAACCTTTGGGGGGCTTTGACGTTGACCGTGTGGCGGGCTCCGGGTTGGCTCACGGTTTTTGCGGGGTATGAATCGAGTCCACCTTAAAACCTATGGCTGTCAGATGAACGAACGGGACTCCGAGGCCGTCGCGGCGCTGCTGCGGGCCCGGGGTTACAGCATTGTCGCGGCCGAGGACGAGGCCGACATCATCCTGCTCAACACCTGCGCCGTCCGCGACCAGGCGGAGCAAAAGGCCATCGGCAAAGCCGCCAACCTTTCCTCCAAAAAGCGCAAAAATCCCAATTTCCTTCTCGGGGTCATCGGCTGCATGGCGCAAAACCACGGCAAGGACCTCCTCGACCGTCTGCCAGATCTCGACCTGCTCGTCGGCACCCAGAAGTTTCACCGCGTGCCGGACCACCTCGACCACCTCATCGCCTCGCGGCGCGGGCTGGGTCCGAAACCGGCCACCCTGGTGGATCTCGAGGCCGAGGCGGGTTCGCAAAACACCATCCGCGACCACGACTCCGAAGGGTTTCAACCCACCGCCTTTGTCAGCATCATGCAAGGCTGCAACATGCACTGCGCCTTCTGCATCGTCCCGAAAACACGCGGGCCCGAACGCTGCCGCAGCATCGCCGACATCGTGGCCGAGTGCCGCGAACTGGCCGCCCGGGGCACCCGCGAGGTCACCCTCCTCGGCCAGATCGTCAACAGCTACGGACGCCGCGAACTGCCCTTCCGCGACGGCATCTCCCCCTTCGTCCAACTCCTTGAGGCCGTCTCGGAAGTGGAGGGCATCGAGCGCATCCGGTTCACCTCGCCCCACCCCCGCGGCTTCAAGGACGACCTGGTCGAGGCCTACGCCCGGCTGCCGAAACTCATGCCCTGCGTCCACCTGCCGATGCAGAGCGGAAGCGACCGCATCCTCCGCGCCATGAACCGCCCTTACTCGGCCGAGCGGTATCAGCGTATCGTGGACGCCCTCCGCGGTGTTAACAGCGACATGAACTTCAGCACCGACATCATCGTGGGCTTCCCCGGCGAGACCGACGCCGACTTCGGCGAGACGCGCAAACTCGTGGAGCGCAACCGCTTCGACATGGCCTTCATCTTCAAGTATTCCGTCCGCACCGGCACCGCCGCCGAACCGCTCGGGGATCCCGTGCCGGACGCCGTCAAGGAGGAGCGCAACCGCGTCCTCCTCGACATCGTCGGGGCCTCCTCGCTGGCCCGCCACCAGAGCCTCGTCGGCACCGTCCAGCAGGTCCTGGTGGAGGGGCCGGCCAAACGCGGTGAGAACATGTTTGTGGGCCGCAACCCCGGTCAGCGCAAAATCCTCTTTCCGGCCACGCCCCGCCTCGTCGGCCAGATCGTGCCGGTCCGCATCGAGTCCGCCACCGTCGCCACCGTGATGGGCCGCCTGGAGCTCGCGGGGGTGGACGAACCCGCCCTTGCCACCCCGCTTCACGCCTGACATCCCTCCTTTCCTCGCATGATCTCCCAGCCCACGGCCTTCGCCCTTGCCGCCGTCTTCCTGGCCCTCGCCGGCCTTCCCCTCCTGGCTTCCCCCGCCGGGGCGGGCCGCCGCCTTCTCTCCTGGCTGCTCTTTTCGCCCGCCGCCGCCTGGGTGCTGTTTGCCCCCGCCGCCGGGTGGTTCGCCTCTTACATGTGGCATCTGGGCGACGCCGATTTCGGCCAGTTCCGCTACCAGCTTTTCGGGGTCACCGTGGTTTCCGCCGTGGCCGCCTTTTTTGTCATTCCCGAGTTTCTCGCCGTGCGCGGCCTGGCCGGGCTGATCCTTCTGTTTGCCCAGGTCTGCCTCGACCTTTCGTGGATGAACTATGACCCGGTGCTGGTCTGGGCCGGAAAAACGACCCTCTACGCCGCCATCGTCGCCGCGCTGGTTTACGGGACCTCCCCCTACAAGCTCCGGCTTCATGAGGTGTGGCTCTCGAAGGCCCCCGTCCGCCTGCGCGCCCTCGGGGCCGTCCTGGTCCTCGGGGCCGTCCTCCTGGCCGCCGCCGCCACCCGCCCGGTCCTGCCACCCCCGGTCTGACCCCACTTTCCACCCCTCACCGCCGTGCCCGTTCCGTCCGTCCTCAACTCCCTGGCCCACAAGCCGTTGCTGATCATCGTCTCCGGCCCGGCCGGCAGCGGGAAAACCACGCTCTGCGACCGGCTCCTGGCCGAGTTTCCCTCCGCCGTGCGGAGGATCGTCACGGCCACCACGCGGCCTCCCCGTCCCGGCGAGGTCAACAATGTGGACTACCACTTCCTGACCCCCGGCGACTTCCTCAAACGGGTCGAGGTCGGCGAGTTTTACGAATGGGCCAAGGTCCACGGCCACTACTACGGCACCCTCAAAAGCGAGGTCCGCGAACCCCTCTACCAGGGTCACGACGTGCTTCTCAACGTGGATGTCCAGGGTGCCTCCGCCTGGCGCGACCAGACCCGCGCCGACCACACCTTTCCCGGGGTGCTGATGACGGTGTTTGTGACCCCGCCGACGATGGACGAGCTCCGCCGCCGGCTGGAGGGGCGCGGGAAGGACAGCGCCCTCGTCATCGAGGAGCGCATGCTCAACGCCCGGCATGAGATCGAGCAGCTCCTGACCTACGATTACTGCATCATGAGCGGCGACCGCGAGTTTGACTACACCCGCCTGCGCGCCCTTTACCTGGCCGAAAAGATGCGGGTGCGGGTGCGGTCCTGAGCCGCCTCAGGAGCCCCGGTGGCCGCAGGCCGCCCCGCCGTGTTCGGAGAGGTCAAGCCCCTGGCGCTCATCACTTTCGGAACGTTCAAAAGCCAAGGCGGAATGGCACAAGCGGGGAGGAGGTTGATTTCCGACCCCGAACCGCAACGCCACGGAAAAGATGCTCGAATGTGCGCGGCGTTTCTTGTCTGTCCTTCACGTTTGGCCGCCAAAATCGTTCGCCTTCCCTTCGCCTCGGGGCACGGTTGCTGCTCACCGATACCATCCGTTTCCGCCTCCTTCCATGAATTTCACCGGCTCCGGCCCCTTCCCGCTCTTTCTGTTTCTTCTCTCCGCCTCCTGTCTCAGCGTGGGGTGCGGCCCTGCTTCCTCCTCCGCCACCATGGAGATTTCGGAACAACTTTCGGTCACCGTGGGCTCCCGGCAGGTCCTCGCCAGCGTCCCGGTTCCCGCCTCCCTTGTGGTCCGGGGAAACACCGCCGTCCTGACGAGCGGCAGGCACGTCTTTGTCATTGAAAGCAGCCGTGTGGTCCTGGATGGGGCCGATGTGATACAACTGCCGGTGGATGCCAAGGTGGTCGGTTTTTACACCGGGGCGGATGGACAGCTCACCATCAACACCGATTTTGGAAAACTTCTGGACTCACCTTTCCCCAAGTGATCCGGTTCGGGGGGGCTCATGTCACCCGGTGGCAGGTAGGCCTCTTAACCTGCCGTTTTGATCCGATCCCCGGGTTGCTCCCGAAATCAGGCCCCGGCCAGCGGCGGTGCCAGGGGCGTCGTGGCAAACTGGATCGTGGTGTTGATCCGGGGGGAATGACGGCCCAGCAGGCGGGTGGAAACCTTCAGCAGCATGGCCTTGGCCACTTCGGAGCGGCGCAGGGGCGGGACGATTTCAGTCGTGTGGGGCAGGCCTGTGAACTCGCTGATGCGCGTGAGTTTGTGGGAGGTCCGGTCCTGGCGGACCAGTTCGTTGAAGCCCAGCTTCAGCACGGGAAACGCCCCCCAGAACTCCTCGAACCGCTCCCGGTCGCGCTCCAGTTCCGGCAAGGTCACGGAGCGTCCGAAACTTTGCAGCGAGCGGCGCACCTCGG
>JANOBW010000126.1:0-6568 GCA_031411855.1 Opitutia bacterium | reverse complement strand
CGGGAGCGGTGGCGGCCGCGGATCTGGGGGATGATGCAGAAGGCGCAGGGGTGGTTGCACCCTTCGGCGATCTTGACGTAGGCGGAATGTTTCGGGGTGAGGCGGAAGCGCGGCGTGTCGTAATCCGGGATGTAGGTGGGGCGCTTGGTCACGAGGTTGTCAGGCGTTTCACCCCGGTCCTTGGCCATGAGACCCTCGATGATGGGGGCGACTTGCGTGATCTGGTCGAGGCCGATGAAGGCGTCCACATCGGGCATGAGTTTCGGCAGGTCCTTGGCGAAGCGCTGGGCCAGGCAGCCGGCCACGATGATCTTCTGTTTGCGGCGCTTCACGTTGCCCTCGCGCTCGTCCACGGCGTCGTGAATGGCCCCGATGGACTCCTTCTTGGCGGCGTCAATGAATGAGCACGTGTTGATGATGAGCACGTCGGCCGAGGCCGAGTCGTTGGTCATCGTCATGCCGGCCTGCGCGAGGTGGCCGATCATGACTTCCGAGTCTATGAGGTTTTTGGCGCAACCGAGAGAGATAAGTCCTACTTTAACCATAAGAACCTGCCAGCAAACCAGACGGAGGGGGCGGCGTCCAGCAACAACCCGCGGCGATATTTACGCGAAAACCGCGTAAAAAAAGGACCAAGCCCCCATCCCCAAGCACCAAAGAAACTTCCATCTTTAATGACCAAAGAACAAGCCGCCTCACTCTTGAAGATTGGTGATGGAAGATTCTTTGGATATTGGTGCTTGGAGCTTTTCAGGCGTTGCGTTCCTGCGCAGGCATAAGTTCACCGCCACCTCTCCAAGCTTGCGCCGGGGGAACAAATCACGACTTTCAACGTCTTCCACCTTTCCTTCCCACACCATGCAAAAACTGCTCCGCATCGTCCCGTTGCTCGTCCTCAGCCTCGGGGTTTTCACCTCCGCCAGCGTCCGCGCCGAAGAAAAAGACGACACTCCCCTTGGCAAAGCCATGAGCGAGATGAACAAGAACATGAAGGTCGTCGGCAAGGCCCTCAAGGCCGGCGATCTGGCCGCCGTCGTCGCCCCCTGCCGCGAGGCCCAGAAGGCCACCATCAAGTCCTTCGAGTTCCTCCCCGCCTCTTTCGACAAGATCCCCGCCGCCGAGAAGGACAAGGCCACCGCCGACTACCACCTCCAACTCAGCCAGCTCCACACCAAGCTCATCGAGCTGGAAATCGCCTGCATGAAGGGCGACAAGGAAGCGGCCGGCAAAATCGGCGCCTCCATCGGCGAGCTCAAGAAAAAGGGCCACGACGACTACAAGAAGGACTAAGCCCTTCTTCCCGGCACATCCGGAGAACTTTCAGCCCCGCTCCCCAAGGCGGGGCTTTTTTGCGTCCCGGCCTCGCCGCGCACCCCGCCGTCTTTTTCTGTTTCCCCAGGCCGGTCTCCTCCCCAACCTGCCCGGCGTGTCTGACCTCTGGCGTGAATTCACCTCCGGCTTAACCCTTCTCAACCAGGAAAAACCCTGGTTTGCCCCCCTCCTTGCCTTCATCTACGGGGCCTGTGCGGGGAGTTTCCTCAACGTCTGCATCTACCGGATCCCGGCCGGACGCTCCGTCGTGACGCCCCGCTCGGCCTGCGCCTGCGGAAAACCGCTACCCTGGTTCGACAACCTGCCGATCCTTTCCTGGCTCATCCTGCGCGGCAAGGCCCGCTGCTGCGGCCGCCCTTTCAGTTTCCGCTACCCTGCGGTCGAGGCCCTGACCGGCGGGCTGTTCCTCGCCGCCTGGCTGCTCTTCCCCCCCGTCCAGGCCCTGGCCGTCATGCTGCTGGTGTTCCTGCTCCTGGGGGCGATGTTCACCGACATTGACCATCAGATCATCCCCGACCGCTACAGCGTGGGCGGGTTCATCGGCGGGGTTTTCCTGAGTTTCTTTTTTCCGGCCATCCACGGCTATGTCTCCGGACTGCCCCAGGAACACTTCCAGGCCATGATTGATTCCGTCGCCGGGGCCTTTTTCGGGTCGGCCGTGCTCGTCTGGATCATGATCATCGGCAGCATCGCCCTCCGCCGCGAGGCCCTGGGCTTTGGCGATGTGAAACTGATGGGCTGCATCGGGGCCTTCATCGGCTGGAAGGGCGCGGTCTTCAGCATCTTCGGCGGGGCCGTGGTGGGCTGCGCGGTGGTCGCCCTGCTGGCCCTGTGGCGCAAGATCCGCCCCGGGGAACGCACGCCGGTCCCGCGGGATGAAACGGACGGCACCACCCTTTATGTGGACGTTTCCTACGAGCAAAACACCGGGGAAAACCTTCCGCTGGCCCCCGGCATCCCGGCTGACCAACCCTTCTGGAAGCCCGAAACCATGGGGGTGGCCACGGTCAAAACCGAGACCACTCCCGCCGCGACCCCCGGCCGCGAGCGGGTCACGGTGCGGCTGCGGGCCCAGACCATCGAGGGGGAGGAGACCGTCGGCCGCATCGCCTTCGGTCCCATGCTGGCGGCCGGGGCTCTGCTTTACGTCTTCTGGCTGCACCCTTTCATGGACCGATGGGTGGCCGAAACCGCCCGGATCATTTACGGGCGCTGAACCCGCCCGCGTTTGCGGTTGAAAGCACCGGCCCGACGCGTCTCTCTGTGCCACTCCACCCATTAATCGCCATGAAACGCCGACTTTTCCTCTTCCTTAGCTCCATCTTTGTCCTGGCCTGCGCCGGCTGCGGCGGGGACAAAATCAAAGGTGATCTCCGCATGCTCAGCTTCCATGTGGAAACCTCCCCGTCCATGCCGCCCGGCTACCGTGAGGAAGTGGTCATGCCCGACTCCGGCCAGGTCGTCCGCATCACCCCCGAATCCCTTCTGACCAGCAACGAGACCCTCGGGATCGAGCTGCGGGAAACCCCTTCCAAGGAACTCGTCTTCCGCTTTGTCTTCAACCAGAAGGGTTCCCAGGAACTCTTCCAGAAAACCAGCATCAGCACCGGGCGCCTGATTGTGACCAAGATCAACGGCCAGCCCTTTTCCGCCAACCGCATCCTCGGCGCCGTGGAAAACGGCGAATGGTGGACACCCGTCCCGAAAAACATCAGCCGCGAGGATGCCATCGAGCTCCAGCAGAAAACCCAGGAAACCCTCATCAAGGTCCAGGCCTCGCTGAAGAAGCAACGCGACCGCACCAAACCCATCGGATCCCGCGACTGATGCCCCGTCCCGCCCTTCTTGCCGGCCTGCTGTTTACGGCCCTCGCGGCCCAGGCCGCCCCGGTTCCGGCCACACCCCCGCCCCACCCCGCGCGGTCCCTCCTCCCCACCATCGTCTGGCCCACGCCCAACCGGGCCTTTCTGGACGGAAAACCCTTCACCGACTTCATCCAGCCGACCGCCATGGGCACGCCCCAGAGCGGCCTCTTTGGCAACGTCCGCAACGACGGCTACAAGTTCCACGAGGGCCTGGACCTCAAGCCGGTGGGACGCGACGCGAGGGGCGAACCCACCGACAAGGTCTTCGCCGCCATGCCCGGCCGGGTCGCCTTCACCAACGCGGTGGCCGGCTCCAGCGACTACGGCCGCTACGTGGTGCTGGTCCACCCCACGGCCGACGTCCCGATCTACACCCTTTACGCCCATCTGGCCTCGATTGACCCCGCCACCATCGTGGGCCGCGAGGTTTCCGCCGGGACCGTCCTGGCCGTCATGGGCCGCAGCGCCAACCACACCATCGGACTGGAGCAGGCCCACATGCACTTTGAGATGGGGGTGAGGCTCTCGAACGACTTCGACTCCTGGTATGCGCGCTACAACCCGAAGGAGCCCAACAAGTTCGACAACTACCACGGCTGGAACGTCGTCGGCTTCGACCCCCTGGAGTTCATGACGAATTTCCGCGCCGGCAAGGTCCTCTCCTTCCGCGACCACCTCTGGAACCTGCCCACCGCCTTCACCCTGCGCGTCCCCGCCTCCTCCACCCCCTGGTTCCTCCGCGAATACCCCGCCCTGCTGACCGCGCCCGTCCCGGCCGGCCTGGGCGCCTTCGACATCGAATACAGCTGGTATGGGCTGCCCAAACGCTGGACGCCCGTGAAGGCCGGGATTGACACCCTCAGCCTGCGCGGCCGCTCCCCCCAGGTCATGAGCTTCGACCCCGCCCAGTTCAGCAAGTCGCGCCGCAAACTCATCCAGCCCGGCGGCGGCGGCGCGGTCCTGACCGAGCTGGCCCAGCGCGAGCTCGCCCTCCTCTTCGGCTGGCGCTGAGCCCCACACCGCTGTTTCGTCAACGAAACACCAACCGGCCTCCACCACCGCCATGGGCCAGATCAGAGTCCTCCCCGACACCGTCGCCAACCAGATCGCCGCCGGCGAGGTGGTCGAGCGGCCCATCGCCGTGGTCAAGGAGCTGGTGGAGAACTCGCTCGACGCCGGCGCCACCGCCGTGACGGTGGACTTCCGCGACGGCGGGCGCTCCCTCATCCGCGTGGAGGACAACGGCCGCGGCATGGACCCGGACGACGCCCTCCTCTGCCTGGAACGCCACGGCACCAGCAAGATCCGCGCGGCGGCCGACCTGAACGAGATCCTCAGCTTCGGCTTCCGGGGCGAGGCCATCCCCTCCATCGCCAGCATCTCGCGCTTCTCCCTCCGCACCCGCACCCGCGAGCAGGAGGCCGGCACCGAGGTCCTGGTGGACGCCGGGAAACTCCTCGCCCATCGCGCCTGCGGCACGCCGCCGGGAACGGTCATCGAGGTCCGCGACCTCTTCCACCCCGTCCCGGCGCGCCGCAAGTTCCTCAAGTCGGACAACACCGAGGCGGCCCACATCATCCACTTCGTCCGCCTCCTGGCCGTGGCCCACCCGGAGGTCTCCTTCACCCTCCGCGAGGATGGGCGGGTGCTCTTCCAATCGCCCGCCTGCCCCGACCTGCGGGACCGCGTGCGGGAGATTTTCGGCCGCGAGCTGGCCGCCCCCTTGGTCTCCCTGCAAGCCCACAGCGCCGAGCTTCCCGCCACCCTTTCCGGCCTGCTCAGCAAACCGGGCCACGGACGCTCCACCCGGCATGACATGGTGGCCTACGTGAACCGCCGCCCGGTGGAAAACCGCACGCTCCTCCACGCCATCACCGAGGCCTACCACCCGCATCTGCCCAAGGGCCGCTACCCCGTCTGCTTCCTCTTCCTCGAACTCGACCCCGGCGCGGTGGATGTGAACGTCCACCCGGCCAAACGCGAGGTCCGCTTCCGCGACGAGGCCCGCCTGCGCTCCTTTGTCATCCAGGCCCTGATTGACCGCCTGGGAGAGCTCTCGGTCCCGGAGATAACTTCGTCAACGAAACAAACCGCCGCCCCGGTCCTGCGCCCTCCCATCCCGCTCCCGCAGCCCCAGGTTCCGGCCCCGGCCGCCCCGAACCCAGCCCCCCTTCCGGCCTCGACTCCACCTGCCTCGACTGCCTCCCACTTCAACGTTCAGCGTTCGACGTTCGACGTTCAACGTTCACCGCCTCTTCCCGCCGCCTCTCCACCTGCCTCGGGTGCCTCTCACCTCAACGTTCAACGTTCAGGGTTCGATGTTCAACGTTCAGCGACTCCGTCGCGCCAGCTTCCCTGGCGTCCCCTCGGCCTGGTCCATGGCAGCTTCGCCGCCTTTGAAACCCCCGACGGCCTGACCCTGCTGCACGTCCGGGCCGCCCGGGAGCGCATCCTTTACGAACAGATCCGCGAAACTTCGGGCCCGGTGGCGTCCCAGGCCCTGCTGTTTCCGCTGCCGCTCGAACTCGACCCGCTGACGGCCGCCGCCATCGGCCCCCATCTGGAGTTTTTCCGTTCCAACGGGCTCGTCCTCGAACCCTTTGGCCGGACGGTTTACCGGCTGGAGGCCGTCCCCGCCTGGCTGCCGGAAAACGCCGCCGAGGCCTTTGCCCGCGACCTGCTCGACCGCGTCCGCGAACGCGGCCTGCCGCTCTCCGACCCGACGCGCGCGCTGGACGAGTTCGCCCGCCTGGCGGCCGCCCGGGCGGCCCGGAGCGAGACTGCCGCGACCCACGGCGACCTGCTCCGACTCGCCCACCAGCTCATGGCCTGCCGCCACCCGCACACCGATCCCGGCGGCCGCGCCACCCTGCAGGAGCTGACCAAGGCCGACCTCGACCGGCGCTTCGGTGGCCGCTGAGGCCGCGCCGCCCGCCTCACTTCCGATCCTGCTCCTTGAGCATGTGGACAAAGGCGTCCTCCAGCCGGCGCTCGACGCGGCGCAGATCAATCACGCCGATGTCGTTCAGCACGAGCTGTTTGTTAAGATCGGCCAGGGCCTCGGGGGAGGCGTCCTCGATCATGAGGATGGCCCCGTCGGCGCGGTTTTCGGAAACCCTCAGGCCGGGCATCTGGGAAAGGCGCTGTTGAAGTTTCTCCACGTGGGCCGGAAGCACGCGGAGCTCGACCGCCTGGCCGGTTTCGCCGGAGGCGTTTTCATAGCGGAGGGTGTCGGCCGAGCCCTGGTGGATGAGCGCGCCGTTGTTGAGGAAAAGCAGGTGCGAGCACATTTCCCCCAGCTCGCTGAGGATGTGGGACGAGATGAAGAGGGTCTTGCCCTGGGCGGCGAGGAGGCGGACGGCGTTTTTGAA
>JANOBW010000125.1:0-21599 GCA_031411855.1 Opitutia bacterium | reverse complement strand
CCGCTGTTCACCTGGCCGGCCGTGTGTCTCATTCCCCCGGCTTTGGCTCTCTCCGTGGCCACCAATCTCAAGTTTCAGGAAATCCTTTCCACCTACGCCGCGGCCCGGCCGCACTACGCGCTCTCCAACGTGATGGAAAACCTGGCCGATACCGCACGGTATCTGCTGGTCCCTTCGCGGATTGAAACCTTCTCCCCCATCCTGGCCTGGACCGGGCTCTGTGGTCTTATGCTGATGGTGGCCAAGTGGCGTCAGTTGTCGCGGCCGGCCCGGGCCACCCTCATTTTCGCCGGGGTGGTGGTGGTGGTTCACCTTCTGGTCCATGGCCCGAGTTTCACCGGCTTGCCCACCCGACCGACCATTTCCCGGCTGACGTTGCCCCTGGCCCTGGTTTTCCTGTGGGGAGCCGCCTGGGTGCTGAGGAGGTGGCTGCGAGGGCCGCGTGGCTTGGTCTGGCCGGCCTGCGCCGGGGGGTATGCGATCCTCTATCTGCTGCCGATCATGATCCATCAACCCAAGGCCCAGCTTTTATCCGATTCCCTGGCCAACCGGCATTGGATCAGTTTTGTTTCCAAAGCCCCGGCCGGCAGTCTCTACGTGACCGCCAGCACCCAAGGCATGGTGGCCTACCGGATTCCTTCCGAAAGTGTCGGCAGTGTGCTGGCATCCCGCGACTCCCTGGCCCGGCTTTTCGAGACCGGGGTTTACCAACACATCTTCCTGCTGCGTTACCAACTGCTGTCCGCACGGGTGGAAAACGACATCAAGATCGAAAAGGACCTGCCCGAAACGGACTGGAATCTGGTGCTGAAAGACCGTCTCCAGATTCATCCCGGTCTGGTTTCGGAAGTTTACGAAGTGACCGGGCTCAAAAATCAGTTTGGCCGGTTGATTCCCTTTCCCAGCACTCCACCTGAGCCGCCGTCACCCAAGGTCAGGCAAGCGGTGTTACGGGAGGTGTTTGGGCCTCTTTGAGTTTTATCCTTTGGCCGCGGGCCGGCCCAGGTGGCGGAGGAAGAAATCCATCCGGCGGCGTCTTCCATAATCACTTTCGCAGGCTCCGTGATCCTTGCCGGGGAATACGATGTATTCAAAGTCCTTGTTCGCCTTGATCAGGGCGTTGACCACCTGGGTGGTGCTGGCGGGGTCCACGTTGTGATCGGTTTCCCCGACGGTGAGGAGCAGGCGTCCGCCCAGTTTGCCGGCGTCCACCACATTTGAGGCCCGGAGGTAGCTGTCGTCCACTGGCCAGCCCATCCATTGCTCGTTCCACCAGATCTTGTCCATGCGGTTGTCGTGGCAGCCGCAGTCGGCGGCGGCTGCCTTGTAGAAGTCGGCATGGTCCAGCACGGCCCGCATGGCATTCTGCCCGCCGGCTGATCCGCCATAAATACCCACGCGGGTGAGATCCATTTCCGGACGGGTGGTGGCGGCCGCCTTCATCCAGGCGATGCGGTCCGGGAATCCGGCGTCCTGCAGGTTTTTCCAGGCCACGTCGTGGAAAGCCTTGGAGCGCAACGAGGTGCCCATCCCGTCAATTCGCACGATAAGAAAGCCGGCCTCGGCCATTTCCCTCATGTGTCCGCCGGTGAAAAAGGCCTTTTCCACGTGGGCGTCGTGCGGTCCGGCGTAGATGTTTTCAATCACTGGGTAGCGTTTTTTGGGGTCAAACTTCGATGGCCTGATGAGGTAGCCGTAGATGTCTGTCACGCCGTCCCGGCCCTTGGCGGAAAAACGTTCCGGGGCGCGCCAGCCGGCGGCGAGGAGATCGGTCCAGTCGGCGCGTTCCAGCTCGCAGGAAAGTTTGCCGTCGGAGACGCGCCTGATTTCGGTCACGGGGGCCAGGTCCACCCGGGACCACTTGTCCACCAACCACTTGCCGTCGGGCGAGTAGGTGACCTCGTGGGTGCCGTCCCCTTCGGTCAGAGGGGTGATGACCCCGGTGTCGAGGGAGACCCGGGCGTAGTGGACGTGGTAGGGGTCCTGGCCGGGGAGGTGTCCGCCCCGGCGGAAGGTGACGGTGCGGCCGGCCTCGTCCACGCTGTCCACCTCATGGACGGCCCAGGTGCCCTGGGTGAGCTGGCGTTTGATGGCTCCGGTGACGGCATCCACGAGGTAAAGATGGTTCCAGCCGTCGCGCTCGGACATCCACACGATCTCGCGGGTGGCATCGAGGTGGCGCAGGAAAAACTTCCCCGAGTAATCCACGAAGGTCCTGGGTTTTTCCTCAACGACGGCCCGGGTTTTGCCGGTGGCGGCCTCGATGCCCACGACGCGCAGGATCTGGTGCCCGCGCTGGTTGTAAACAAAGGTCAGTTCGCGCGAGTCGGGCGACCAGTGGAAGCCATTGATGCTCCATGGGTTGTCAAACAGGGCCGGGTCCACGGGCGCGGATTTTCCCGTGGCGGGCTCAAAGATCTGCGGCCGGGCCACGGGCAGCCGGTCGCCCGGTTTTAAGTAGTTATGGGTGAGAACCTTGGGCTCCACCTGATCCTCGGGGGAGGACTGCACCATCGTGACGGTGTGGGACTGCCCCGGACGCACCCGCTGGACCATGAGGAAACGCGAGTCGGGCGACCAAAGCAGCGGCTGCTGGTAGGCGTCGTCGGGTTTGCCGTCGGTGCTGAGGGCGGTTTCGGCCCCGCCACCGGCCGGCCGGGCCCAGACGTTGCCCTCACGCAGGAAGGCGGTCCATTTTCCGTCCGGGGAGGCGCCGTCCCCGCGTTGTCTCTGGCGTCCGCCTTCGCGACCTTTGTCCTGGGCTGGCGGGGCGGATTTGGGCTCGGGGGCCGGGCCGGTGACCTCAATGGTCTCCGTCTCACCCGCGACAAAGCCGCCCAGGGTTTTCCCGTCCGCGTCCGTCAGGTGCCACAGGTGTCCCTCGGTCGAGCCCAGGGAGACGGGTTTTCCGGGCGGGATCCTGCCGTAGGACTGACGCCGTCCCTGCATGTTGACCCAGAAGATTTCCAGCGTGCCGGAGGTCTTGTTGACCACGGTGAACCCGGCTTGGTCGCCGCCGTTGCGGGAGGTTTTGGGCAGCGCTGAAACGGCCAGGAGGCCCCCGTTGTCCTTGTCCTCCCCCTGCCAGGGCCGGAGGGCCTGGTCGGAGGCCCGCCAGCCCCAGGTTTTATTGCCGGCACGGAATTTCAGCACGCCGTCGGGCAGCACCTGCAACCGCTTCATATCGAGGTGTTTGGGGTCCGTTTTTTCCTTCAGCGCGTTTCCGAGCGCCCGGGCCAGGGCGGCATGGTCAAAGAGCGGCTCACGTTTGCCGGCGGCGGCGTCCACCCGGACGTATTCGCGGCCTTTGTCCGGCAGCTGGCGCGCATACCAGGCGGTGTCGGGCCCGGTCCAGGTCAGTTCCAGGCGGGTGTTGCGGACCTGGCCGGAGGTTTCCCGGCCGAACTCGCGCGCCTGGCTGAATTCGGCGGCGGCGTCCTGGGCGGCCAGCGACGCGGGGGCGGCCACGGCCAGGGAGAGGAGAAGGGAGACGGGGAAACGTTTGAAAACAAACATGGCGAAAACAGACCTGAGAGCTCGCGGGTGGTTCATCTCCGCAGGCCGTGGCAAAATCTGTCGAAATCAGTTGTCATCACGCGTCCCGAGGCGAGAGGATTTTTGAGCGCGTGCTGATCCAACGCAGCTCTGGCAAAACCCCGAAGCAGGATTTGCCGCCAAAAAACGCAAAGGACGCAAAAAATCCCAGCCTCGTTTCTGCGTCCATCTGCGCCGTCCTGCGGTATCAAAAATGTCTCGAAAACAGAATCCCCGGACTCCCATCCTTCCCGGTTTTGAACAGAAGACTCGAAGCCTCGTTGGCGAATCGCATGTCGCAGCCTTTGCGTTTGTCATCGAAACAAGCCGCGAGATCAGTTCCGTCACGGCCTTCATTCGTGGCCCTTCGTGAAATTCGTGGACTCACATGCCTTGGCAACGGGCCCGTGAACCAGGGTTCGCGCTGTTTCCTTTCCGCGCGGTTCTGCTTCTTTCCGCGGTGGAAAGATGCCTCGGTGAAGCCTGCGATCAATGCGGCGCGGTCGAGCCGTGCGCCTTGCGGTAATCCGACGGGGTCGAGCCGATCCAGCGCTTGAAGGCGCGGGAAAACACGTGGGCGTTTTCGTAGCCGACCGATTTGGCCACGACCTCGAGTTTGTCGTGGGTGGAGTCGAGCAGCTTCTGGGCGAGCTGCATGCGCATGTAGGTGAGCTGGTCCATGGGGGTGCGGCCGAGCTCGCGCAGACAGATGCGGCGGAGGTGTTCCTTGCTGGTGTGGAAACGGTCGGCCAGCTCACCCAGATCCCAGTGGTGGTCGAGGCGGGTGCCGACATCCTCCCAGAGTCCCCAGAGCTTGGCGTTGACCTGCCAGGGTTGGGCCACGCGCCGGGCCAGGGAATGCGCCAGCTCCATCCAGAGCTGCATCGGGCGGATTTCACGCACCCCTTCCCACTCGGAGCGGAGCCCCTCGACGACACGGCGGAACTCATTGACGGCGAAGCGCATGCCCAGCGGTGACGCGGCGGTCACCAGCGGCCGGACCGTGAGCGGCTCGTTGTAGCGGATCCAGAAGTAGGCGAGGGGTTCGCCCGCGCAGGCCTCGTAGGCGTTGAGCACGCGGGGCGGGGCCAGGCAGACGGTGCCGGCGCTCACCTCGCGCCAGTCGCCGTCGAGAAAAAAGCGGGCGCTGCCCTGGCACACGGCCACCAGATAGCTGCCGCCGGGATGGTGGCGGACGCGCCGGTAGGGGGCCACGGTTTCGCAGAAGCCCATGTGGGCGATGCGATGCGCGGCCAGGGCGGGGAAATCCTCCACGGTCAGGATCCAGCGGTTGGTGTTGGGCCCGACAATGTCAACGTCGGTGGGCTCAGGGGGAAGCGGGGTGTTTTTGGTCCGTGAACGCATGGCTTGATGCCTTCATGCAAGTTCACTCGCGCCGCCGTGCAAGCGGGATGATGCCCCCGGAGTCATTTCGGCCCTCACTCTGTGGATATGGGCTCATTTCACCGGCTCGACTTTCACGGCGGGTGTGATTGTGTGGGGATCACTCCAAGTTTCGGACTTCTGTTTGCCACTGATGATTCACCTTCGTCATTTCGTGGTGGGAAGTTTGATTTTTGACTCCCTTTTCTCCGCTTTCATCCCACCACCCAACTCCACTCGTCATGCCCAACCCATGGACCGGCCAAGGTAATCCTTACACCCGCCTCGAAGTCGTCGAACGCCTCCGCGAAACCCTCCGCAAGGGCGACCCCATCATCGCCGCCGGAGCCGGCACCGGCATCAGCGCCAAGTTCATTGAAAAGGGAGGCGCCGACCTCGTCATCATTTACAACTCCGGGCGCTACCGCATGGCCGGCCACGGCTCCACCTGCGGCCTCATGGCCTACGGCGACGCCAACGCCATCGCCATGGAGATCGGCGAATACGAGGTGCTCCCCGTCGTGAAGGAAATCCCCGTCATCTGCGGCGTCCACGCCACCGACCCCCGCCGCCGCATGTGGCACTGGCTCAAGCAGGTCAAGGACATGGGCTTCTCCGGCGTGAACAACTTCCCCACCCACACCATCATTGACGGCCATTTCCGCCAGGTGCTCGAAGAGACCGGCATGAGCGTGAAGAAGGAATTCGAGATGGTCGCGCTGGCCCGCAGGATGGACCTCTTCTCCATCGTCTATGTCTCCAACGGCGCCGAGGCCAAGGCCATGGCCGAGGCCGGGGCCGACGCCATCATCGCCCACGTGGGCACCACCATCGGCGGCTCCATCGGCGTGACCGGCGCGACCTGCACGCTGGACGACGCCGTCCGCCGCACCCAGGAGGTCATTGACGGCGCCCGCAGCGTCCGCAAAGACATCTTCTTCCTCTCCCACGGCGGCCCCATCTGCACCCCCGAGGACGCGGCCTACATCAACCTCCACACCGACGCCGTCGGCTTCGTCGGAGCCTCCAGCCTGGAGCGTCTCGCCGTCGAGGACTCGCTCACCAACCTGACCCGCGCCTTCAAGAAGATCCCGACGCCCGGCATCTCCACTTTCTTCGGAAAACCCGCCGCCAAAGCCGCCCCGGCCAAGAAGGCTGTCGCACCCGCCAAGGCCCCCGCGAAAAAGAAATAATGCCGTAAAGCGCGCCTGCGATTTTACCCTGCTTTCAAGGGATCAACTCTTGGAAACGGGTCGCAGGCGCGCTTAGGGCGAAGTCCGCCAATTTTTAATCTTTAATCTTTAATTTTTAATTCCCCTCCCGCCATGGCCATCATCGCCGTTCTCGGAACCTACGACAGCAAGGGCCTTGAGCTCGACTATGTGGCCGGCGTGATCGCCGCGCGGGGCCACACGCCGCTGCGCATTGATGTGGGCACACACGAGGCCCCCACCGTCACCCCCGACATCACCCGCGGGACGGTGCTCGGGGGTGTTTCGTTAACGAAGCAAGGGGACCGCGGCTCCTGTGTCTCCGACATGGCCCGGCTCGCCCCGGCCTTTGTCGCGAAACTCGCCGCCGAAGGCAAAATCCACGGCATCATCTCGCTCGGCGGCGGCGGCGGCACCGCCATCGGCACGGCCTGCATGAGGGTCCTTCCGGTCGGTTTTCCCAAGGTCATGGTCTCCACCCTGGCCAGCGGCAACACCGCGCCCTACGTCGGCACGAAGGACATCGTCATGTTCCCCAGCGTGGTGGACGTGGCCGGCCTGAACCGTGTCTCCCGCCTCCTCTTCGCCCGCGCCGCCGGGGCCATCTGCGGCATGGTGGAAACCGTGCCCCCGCCCGCGCAGGACCGCCCGATCATCGCGGCCAGCATGTTCGGCAACACCACGGGCTGCGTCAACGCCGCCCAGAAACTCCTCGAAGCCGCTGGCTACGAGGTGCTTGTGTTTCACGCCACCGGCATGGGCGGCAAGGCCATGGAGGCTCTCATCGAGGCCGGCCTCGTGGTCGGCTCCTTCGATGTCACCACCACCGAGTGGGCCGACGAACTCTGCGGCGGCATCCTTTCCGCCGGCCCCACCCGCCTCGACGCCGCCGCCAAGGCCGGCATCCCCACCGTGATCGCGCCCGGCTGCCTCGACATGGTCAACTTCGGCGAACCCGCCACCGTCCCGGCCAAGTTTGCCGGACGCACCTTCTACCACCACAACCCGCAGGTCACCCTCATGCGGACCAACGCCGAGGAGGCCGCCCAACTCGGCCGCATCCTCGCGGAGAAGGCCAACGCCTACACCGGCCCCGTCACCATGCTGCTGCCCCTCAAGGCCATCAGCGTGATCAGCGCCCCCGGCCAGCCCTTCCACAACCCCGCCGCCGACACGGCCCTTTTCAACGCCATTCGGAAACACCTCCGCCCCGGCATCCCCCTGGTCGAGCTCGACTGCGCCATCAACGACCCGGCCTTCGCCCAGGCCGCCGTGGACGCGCTGCTGGGCGGCTTGAAGCGGTGATTCTTCAGGTTCTTCCTTATGGTTGATCAACCCCTCATGGTCTCGCCACCCGCAGATGAAAGACTGTAAAAATGGCTGGGTCCATATTCGATATACGCCTGAGCCATGACGGCGTGGGGCAAAAGCAAAATCAGTAGGAAAAATTGTTTGGGGAGCATGAAATTTAAGGGTTTGAGGCCGTGGGCGTTGAGCTTATCCAAGAAGACGTTTCGGCGGGCTTTAAGCCAAGTGTCGCAGACGTAAGCAGTGTCGCGGGTCCAGTCACCAAAGTTACCGTAAGGGGAAGAATAGGACGGGGAAGAAACCCGATAGATTTGATTGGAGGGCCAGGTGTTGATAGACATGGCCCCAACGGAGAGATTCGTTGGCCATGTGCAGGGCAAACTTGTCCATTTCATCCGTCCAGAGTTGCCGGGCTTTGGGCACATCCCTGACGGCCTCGTCCTTTCCGACTGGGAACGGAGGGTGGTCAGAAAGTAATCGAACTTGGTCAGGACGGTCTGCTGGTGGTCTTTGAGTTCCATGGTTTAATCCCAAACGTAGGTTTCGTTCCAAACCTGGCCGTGTTTGGCCAGCAAGGCGCGGTATTCGTCCTGGAAGGTGGTGGAGCGATGGTGTTGCACCTGGTTTTCGATGTAGCTGATGACTTGTGGCAGGTTCGATTCGGATACCGAAAAGGTGGCGTAGCCAGACTGCCAGTGGAACTTGGACCATTCCCCGCCCCGTTCCTGTATCCAGTTGGTGGAGACGCGTTTGATTTCCTTCACCATGTCCGCGATGGAAAGGGTGCGGGGGAGGGTGGTGAGGAGGTGGACATGGTCGGAAACCCCGCCAATTTGGAGCGGGAGGCAATCCAGGGATTTCGCGCAACCCCCGGGGTAGGCGTGGACGTCGGTGCGGAAAGCCGGGTTTGGGAAAAAGGCAAAACGATCCTTGGTCGAAAAGACCGTGTGCAGGGTCACACGCGAAAGGGATGGCGGCATGGCGTCAGACGTGGCGGAGGGCGTTGCGGGACGCAACCCCGTTGGGGTTGGACGGAGCCCTTGCTGCCGGCGCACCGGTCAGGTCCGCTGGCGCAGGCTGCCCCAGGTGTAAAGGACGAGGGCGCAGACGAGCAGTGCGAGCATGAGCATCTGCCCGGGTTGGAACGACTCCCCGAGCAGCAGGGTGGCGATGAGCATCTGCATGACCGGGGAAAAATACTGGAGCACACCCATGGTGGTGAGCTTGAGACCCCGGGCGGCAAAGCCCCACAGCACCAGGGGGACGGCGGTGACCAGGCCGGTTCCCACCAGGAGCAACTGCTGTTCGGTTTCGGCATGGCCGAGGGCGGTTTCCCCTCGTGAACCCAGCCAGACCAGATACCCGGCGGCCAGGGGCGTCAGCGCCCAGGTTTCCACCGCCAGGCCCGGCAAGGCCCCGGCCTCGGGCACCCGTTTGCGGGCCAGGCCGTAGCTGCTGAAACTGACCGCGATGAGGAGCGAGAGCCAGGGCACATGGTCCAGCCCGCCGCCCTGCCAGAGGCGGACCCCCACGGCGGCCCCACCCAGGGCCACGCCGGCCCACTGCCAGGGGTTCTGCCGTTCCCGCAGAAATAGGGCACCCAGGGCGGTGTTGAGGAGGGGCACGATCAGGTAACCCAGGGCCGCCTCGACGATGCGGTGGTGCTGCACGCCCCAGAAGTAGCCGCACCAGTTGGTCCCGATCAGGAAGGCCGAGAGGGTCAGCATCGCCCCCCGGTCGCGGGCCAGCTTCAGGGCCGGACGCAGCTGTCCGAGCAAGGCCAGCAGGACCGTGAGCAGAATCCCGCAAAAAAGCGCCCGGCAGGCGACAAACTCCCCGAGGTCCACCTTTTCCAGCGGCCGGACCAGCAGCGGGAAAACGCCCCAGATGGCATAGGCCCCGAGCGCGGCCAGCACCGCCCGGACATCGGACGGAACGGGAGGGGACGGGTGAGCGGAAATCCTTGCCATGGAGGGACAAAAAAGGAGCCCCCGGTTTCCCAAGGGCTCCCCAAAGAGTGCTGAAGGGGGGACTCGAACCCCCAAACCTTACGGCACCAGAACCTGAATCTGGCGTGTCTGCCAATTCCACCACTTCAGCGTGAAGAGCGGGAAAAATCTGCCAACACCGGCCCCGTGTCAAGAATCAGTTTTGACCTAAAACGGCCATCAAATCCCGCTGGACGCGGCATCCTGGTGAAAGGCAACGTCTTGGATGCCAAAGCCTTGCCCAGGCCGGGTTCGTCGCGGAGGAAGGCTTTGGCCTTCATTGGTTTAAGGGCCTGCCGCAGGGAGGGCATCGCCGATGGCGGTTTGCGGGGTTTGATCCATCCGCAGGCGGAGAGGGGGTCGGCCAGTTCGGCGGGTGTGAAACGGGCGGTGTTGAAGGCCTCCAGAGACGGCGGCGGAGCCACCACCTGGATCGTGAAGTCCGCCGTGACCGTGAGGGCCTCCGCCGGAGCCAGTCCCGGGCTGCCGGCATCGAGAATCCAGGGGGTCGCGGCAAACGGAGGCAGGGAGACCGGGAAGGCCGCCCAAGGCCGGTTCCGGGGCGGTTGCTCAGTCCTCGTTGATCAGTTTGACGCGGCAGAAACGCCCTTGGGCCTGGCTGCCGGTTCCCGGATTGATCTCGAAGCGGACCCGTTCCCAGAGGGCGTCAACGGGGACGGTCTGGGTCAGGGTGCCGCCGTTGGTCCAGGAGGTCATGTCGTCCGAGAACTGGACCACGTAGGAGACGCCGGGGTTGGAGTCGGGGCTGCGCCGGAGGAATTCCACGCAGAGGCGGTTGCTGGCGGAATCGAACCAGACCGAGGGGAGGCCGCCCTCGTTGGAACCGGGGGTGCGGACGTGGCGGGGTTCGCCCGGCTGGATGCCGAAACCGAACTTTTCTAGGTTGGAAATCTGATCCTGGCCGCGGGCGAGCGGAGCGGCCTCTCCCACCGGCGCGATGAGGCCGAAGTTGCTCAGGCGCCAGTATTCCATCTGGCGGTAGGTTTGGGCCCAGCCGACGGGGGAGGCGGAGGAAGTGCCGGCGGAATTGACGGCCCGGATGCGGTAGCCATACCAGGACCGGGGGTGGCAGTCGCTGTCGGTGTGGTAGGCGGCGGAGGCGGACCGCATGGCGATGACGGACCAGGTGACGCCATCGAGGGAACGCTCCACCACATAGGTTTCGGCCCCGGAGCCGCCGTTCCAGGTGAGGGCGATGCGGGTGTCGGCGACCGGGGAAACGAGGATGAAATCCGGGGCGACGGGGAGGAGGGGCAGTTCGGTGAAGATCGATACGTCGTCCAGCGCCCAGGTGTCATAATAAGAGCCGGAATGGGACAATTGCCTCCAGCGGACCATGGTGCCGGGGCTTCTGGCCTGGGCGGGAAGGAGGAGGCTCTGGTCGGTCCAGGTGCCGCTCTCGGCGCTGAGGGTGCTGAGCGTGGCAAACTGGATCCAGGAAAGGCCGTCGAGGGAGTATTCCATGACCACGTTTTCCCCGGGGTCGGAGTTTTCCCAGTAGGAGCTTCCGTCCACGGAGGTGTTGCCGGCGCGGAAGCGGAAGGTGATCCGGGAGTTGGAGGAAAGGTTGAGGGGACGGGTGGTGGCGGAGCGGGTTTCCCCGGATCCAAACCAGAGCACCGGCGAGCCGCCAAAGCCATTGCCACCGTTGAAAACGCCGGCCCCGGAGAGGGAGAGCCAGCCCGGGCCGGACGAACCGGAGTTGAAGTTGTCGGCCATGCCCGTGCCGGCGGGCCGGAGCGTGGCGGAGAGGATGTTCGAGTAGTCCGAGACGGAGTAGTCGTTGTAGCTTCGCACCCGATACCAGTAGGTCGAACCGGTGGTGAGGGAGTCTTGGCGGAGCGAGCTGGACGAGGCGGGCAGATCGGCGACCTGCTGCCAGTTGGAGGTGCCATCCGGGCTTCTTTCCACGCGGTAGCCGGTCGCGGAGGCGACATCGGACCAGTCCGCGAGGAGCGAGGTCGGAAGGATGTCCTCAACGCTGAGGAGGGTGGGCGCGGTGGCGAGGACGATGGCCGGGGTGGTGACGCTGACCGATGATCCGGGGGGAGAGGCGAGAGCCCCGCGCCGGGTCACAAGCCGGTAGCGGTAGGTGGTTTCGGGGAGGACCGAACTGTCAAAGTATTGCGTGGCCGGCGTGGCGACCGTCGCAAGCACGGTCCAGATGTCCCCGTCTGCCAGGGAGCGCTGGACCACGACATCGTCATAACCCGTGGAAGAGGTCCATGAGACCTGGATGGAGCCGGGGCTGAGAGCGTAGGCGTAGGCATCCAGGGAGGGCAGGGGCGCGGTGACCGAGACCGTGTTGCTCCAGGGGGAACTGAGGGTGGGCGAGGTGGCCTTGATCCGGAATTCGTAAGTGGTGCCGGGGTTGACAGCGAAACTGTGGGTGGTGTCGTTCTGCCCGATGGTGGAGGAGACATCCTGCCAGTCCGCCGCGCCGGCGGGGCGCTGCTGAAGGGTGAAGGCGGTCTCGAGGGAGAGGTCGGTCCAGTTGAGGGTGAGCGTGGGGGTGGAAGGGGTGGGGGTGAGCAGGACGGGGGCGCCGAGGGCATCCCCGTTTCCGACGGTGTTGAAGAGGAAGTCGCTGCCGCCGGGGGTCACCAATGTGTCGGTGACGGCGGAATAGGCGCTGAGTCTGGTGGAGACGGGCATGCCCATCACGACCTGCCGGGAGACGGTGTCGAGGATCTGGGTTTCGCCGAAGGCAAAGCGGCCTGTGGTGGTGGTGGAGTAGGTGATCGCGGCGGGCGACCAGAGGATGTTCAGGGACGGGTCAAACATGCTGCCATTCCAGAAGATCCGGTTCCCGTCGCCGGAGATGACCACGAGGCGGGAGCCGTAGTAGCTTACGGCGGAAGACCGCATCCCGCCGAGGCCGGTGAAGGCGTCGCCGACGGTGTCGAACTTGCGGAGGGAGGCGTCGCTGATGTTGTCGTCCCCGTGGTAATAATAGCGGCCGCCGGGGGCGTGGGCCCCGCCGCCCTGGCGTTGGTTCATGGCGGTGATGACCCGGCCGGTGGTGGTGTTGAAGAGGGAGACATCAACCCATTGGTCGGCGGCCTCAAAAATGAGGCGTCCGGGGCCGCCGGCGGAAAGGGTGTAGGCGTCGCCGTCCCCGTAACCAATGCCGCCAAAGGAAGGGACTTCGTAGATTTGGTCCACGTTGAAGTCGCTGAGCCGGACGGAGTAAAGCCGCCCGACGCTCCAGTTGGTGGCGTAAACCCGGTTGTCGCCGGTGTGGACGGCGATGTCCGTGACCCCCGAGCCGATGCGCACCACGCGGGTGATGGCTGCGGTGGAGGTGTTGATTTCGAGAAGGTGGGCGCGACTGGGGCCGTCGCCGGTCGCCGGCGCCTCGCTGACGGCGTAAACGAAAGCCGATCCCGGGACGGATTTGAGGAGGGTGACGTGGAGGGCGCTCAGGGTGAGGCTGACGGGGATGGTGTAGCTTTCCGCCCCGGAGGTGAGGGTGATGAAGGCCTGGTGGTCGCCGCTGGCCAGGGTGGTGGTTTCCAGGGTGAAGGCGAGGGTGGCGGGGGTGGTGCCGGACGCGGCGGCCAGGGTGAGCCAGGGCGCGGAGGAGGAGGCGGTCCAGGCGGTCCCGGCGGTGGCGGAGGAAAGCCCGATCTGGCCGTCGAGGAAGCGGTCTCCCCTGATGGTTTCAAAGGCAAAGCTGCGCTGGCTGGGGGCCACGGTGGTGACGGAGAAGGAGCGCACGTCACCGGGGGCGGTGTCGCCGTCCACCACGTAGTCTATGCGCCAGTAGTAGGTGCCGTTGGCGAGGGGGGAGGCAAGGTTCAGATAGGCGGTGGACACCTCGCCGAGATAGAGGGGAGAGGCGGTGGTGGCGTCGCTCACGGCCTGGGCGGAAGTTCCCAGATAGACGCGGTAGGCCGTGGCGGAGGGCATGGCGGGCCAGGAGAGGCGCGGCGGGGCCGAGACGAGGGACAGATGTTCGGGGGTGTTTCCAGTGCCGGCGAGGCCGGCGTCCGTCAGGCTGTAGAAGATGAGGCCGTCCGGACCAGCCAGGACGAGCCGTCCGGTGGCGGTGTTGTAGGCGCTGATTTTGGTGGTGGCGGGAAGGGTGCCCGCCGTCTTCTGGGTGGCGGTGTTGTGGATGGTGGTCTGGCCGAAGGCAAAGGTGCCGTCCGCCGAGGCGCTGTAGATTTCGTCCCCCAGGTTGACGGCCACGCTGAGGTCGGGGTTGAAGGCGTTGCCGTTGTAGAAAAACTTGGAGCCGTTTTCGGCCATCACGACATTGCGGGAGCCGTAGTAGCTGAGGCCTGGGCTCGAGTCGGTGGCGACGGAGGTGAAGACGTTGCCGGCGGTGTCGAATTTATGGAAGGCCGCGTTGGAACTGTTGTTGTCGCAGCGGTAGTAGTAGCGGCCGGTGGGATCGCAGATGCCGTCGCCTTCGCGCTGCGAGGTGGGGGCGGAGGTGATGCCGGTGGCGGTGTCGAGGATGCCGATGTTGACCCACTGGTCCTGGGGTTCGAAAATAAGGCGGCCCGGCCCGGCGGCGGCGATGCGGTAAACATCATTGGCGTAGAGGCCGGGGAGGTCGAAGGCGTAGGTGCGTTTGAGGGTCAGGTCGGCGAGGTCAAAAGCGAGAAGGAAGCCTTGGTTCCAGTTGGTGACGTAAACACGCGAGTCGGCCGGGTGGACGGCCATGTCCGTGACGTTTTGTCCGGCCGGGGTCGCGCGGCTGATGCGTTTGCGAAGGGTGTCTATCTCCAAAAGATAGGCGCGGCTGCCCTGGGTGGAGGCCTCGCTGATGCCGTAAACCTTGGTGGAGCCGGGGCGGCTTCGCAGCATGGTCAGGGAGAGGGGGTCCACCTGAAGTTCGACGGGGATGCTGATGGGGCCGGACCCGGTGGTGACGGTGAGGGTGGAACGTTTCAGCCCGGTGGTGAGCTGGCTGGCATCCAGGTGGAGGTTGATCGTGGCCGGGGTGGTGATGGGGCCGGAGGGGAAACTGATCCAGCTGTCGGCGGAAGAGAGGGTGAAGGACTCCCCGGGAGCGACCGAGGTGAAGCCGACCGGGACGAGGAAATCGGCGTGCCCCTGAACCGTGGCCGCCTGGATTTTGGTCAGGGAGGTGGAGATGGAGGAAACGGTGAAAGACCGGACCTGGCCGGGGGAAACCTCGGAGGCCGTGACGGCGTCCACCCTCCAGTGATAGGTCAGGCCGACGGTCAGCGGGGCGGTCAGGGTGAAGGTGGAGCCGGTGACTTCCCCCAGGTATTCGGCCGAGGTCCTGGTGGCGTTGCCCACCGCCTGGGCGCTGGTGCCGAGGTAAATCTGGTATCGGTCAATGCCGGGCAGGGGTGACCAGCTGAGCGATGAAGGCGGAAGAACGATGGCACCTTCGGCCGGGCTGACGGTGCGTCCCATGACCGTGTTGCCGATGGTTTGGGGCAAATTGATGGTGCCGAGGGTCCTGCGGGTGGCGTCGAAGTAAACGAGCCGCGCGTAATCGGAGGTGAAGGCCTTGACGGAACCGGCCACCGGCAGGGTGTAAAGGGAGTTTCCCGTCGCCATTTCATGGAGGGCGGTCGCGGTGGCGATGATCTCCATGTTGGGGGTGACGGCGTAAACCGGGGAGGAGAAGGTGCGCCGGATATTCGTGATGTCAGAGCCGGCGACGGCGACCGTCTTGGCCACCACGGTCGTGTTGTCGCGGCTGACGTAGGTCGAGGTGTCGAGCGGGTCCCGGTTGTAGTTGGGATAGGAGAGGGTGTTTTTGCTGTGATAGGCCAGCATGCCGTTGCCGGTGATGGTATGCCGGACCATGTAGGAGCCGGCGTATCCGGCCGACCAGCCGTATTGAACCCAGGCGTAAAGGTTGAGGCCGTCGGGAGCCACGGAGATGTCCCCAAAGCCATAACTGCTGGAAGAGTTGTTGGTGTCCGAGGTGACCGTCTGAAGGATCTGGCCGGTGGAGCGTTTCAACACCCGCAGGACCGGGGCCCAGGCTCCGTCAACGTAGTAGATCACATCTCCCGGGCCGTAGGCTATGTGTCCGCATTGGGTCTGGATGTCGTAGATATCAAAGGAGGAGAGGGCGATCCGGCCACGGACGGTGAGCGAGGCCAGGTCCACCGCCACGATCTCCTTGTTTTGGATGCAAAGGACGAGGGCCTCGGAGCCATCGGATGACAGGGCGAAGTCCGTCGGTTTGTCCCCCACGGAGACGGAGCCCAGGGTGTTGCCCGTGAGCGGATCAATCACCACGAGGGCACCGGCCAGGGTGCCGTTTTGGTTCAACCCATACATGCGGGAGCGGGTGGGGTCGTCCTGGAGGGAGAGGAGGCTCAGTGTGCCGAGGGTGCCGGCGAGGGAGAGGGTTTTGGTCCCGCCGGGGTTGGTCAGGGAGATGGTCGCGGTGTAGGAGGCGTTGAGCAGGGCGGCCGTGTTGAAGGTGAGGACGAGTTCCCGGGTGGTGCTGTCAACGGAACCGGCAACCCAGGAGGCGTCGGAACGGACCTGAAGGGCGCCGAAGTCAAACCCGGCCAGCACCGGGGTGACCGGCAGGCGGACGGGGTAGTGGTTGATGCCCGCGACCAGAGCCAGTTTGAGGGTGTTCTGCCCCAGGGCAAAATCATGAACCGTGGGGTCCACCGTATCTATGACGGAAAGGGCGAAGCTCTTTTCAAAGGTGGCTCCCAGCGGGTCGGTGGTCCTGACGCGGACACTCAGCGAGGCTTTGGCCTCGTAGTCCAAAATCTGGGCGGTTTTGAGGGTGCTTCCCTGGAGGGTGAAAAGGGAGTTGTCGGCCGCACCGGCGCCCTCGACGAGGCTGTAGGTGAAGGTGCCGCCATCCGGATCCACCGTGGCCAGGGTTCCCACCGTGGTTCCGGCCGGAAGGTTTTCCGCGATGGAGCCGGAGGAGAGGGTGATGTCCGTGGAGGGACGGTTGAAAAACGCGAAGGCTCCGGCCTCGACCGCGGCCCCCCGGACGCGCGGGTTGCGGGCCAGGTCGTAGGGGAGCACCTCAAGAACGTTGAAATCGCCGTCCTGGTCGGTGGAGTCCGCCGGGACAAAGGCCAGTTTGCCCGCGCCGACGAGGGCCCCGGCGCTGGACGGGGTGGCCCGGAGGATGTCGTCCTGCGTCCCCCAGATGCCGTCCGGACCGGCGGAGGGAACCTCCAGCAACCCGGAAACGGAGACCACGAGGTTGTCCGCCGAAGCCGTGCCAAACAGCAATTGGGAGACGTTGCCGGCCGCCGTGAGGGAGGCCCCGGTTTCCACCGACTGCCATCCCGAGGAGGTGGACGGGTTGGAGAAGATGAGGTTGTTGTGGTAGGTGCAGGTGACCTGGTTGTTGGTGCCGATCGCGCTGCCCCGGGAGGAGGTGTTGTTGACGATGGTGCACTGGAGGACGTTCAGTTTGCCTGTGTAAGACTGGAAGTTCACCGCCCCGCCCACATAGCGGGCGGAGTTGGCCGCGAAGAGGCAGTTGACGAGGGTGAGCCCGTTTCCGGTGGCCGACTGGATCGAGATGGCCCCGCCGTAAACGGCGTAGTTGTCCACAAAGACGCAGTGCCGGAAGGTGGCCGATCCGTAGTAAATGTAAACGGCGCCGCCGCTGCCTCCCACGATGCCGTTGCCCAGTTCGGCCGGATCATCGGCCTGCCCGCCGGCGAGGACGAGGCCTTCGAGCAGCACGTTGTTGGCCGGGGCGCTGCCGATCCCGGCGGTGACCAGGAGGGTGCGGGTGTTGTCGGTGTTGACCCCGGGGGTGCCGATGTCACCGCTCAGAATGGTGCGGTTGGCCGTGAGATCCCTTTGGCTCCGGGAAGCCTCACCCCCGGCAAAGCCGCCAAAAACGGAGACACCATCCTTGACGGTGAAACGCAGCGTCCGGTTGCCGGTGTGGGTGCCCGTCGAGGTGTCGTAGTCGGGCCGGTAGATCCCTTTGGCCACCCAGACTTCGTCGCCGGGGACGGCGGCGTCGAGGGCGGTCGCCAGCTCCTTCCGGGCGTCCGCCCAGGATGCCCCGGTATTCGCGCCGGTGGCGTTCGCGTTCACAAAATGGACGGCCGCACCGAGTCGGCCAAAGAGGAGGATGCAAACAGCCAGCAGGGCCGTAAACCGCGAGGTGGAAAAGGTGGTCATGAGGGTGGTGGCAAAAGCAGTGACGAAACCGGCGGGGGTTCGTTAGCTTAAGGCCGCCCCGGAGAGAAAATGAACAAAACGACACAAGGCCAGCCCGGTTTTCCCTACAAGCGGGACCCCACCCTTGGTGTTGATACAAGCCCCCCGGATTTCAGAACCGGAAACTTTCCGGGGCGGAGCGTTCGAGCTGGTCGCAATACCAGAGGGCGCGGGGGTGGTGGAAGAAACTCTTCCAGAGGTTGCCCTTGATGGTGGTGGAGCGGCGGCCGTCGCGGTGGAGGTAGCCGAACCACTCGCCGTGGACGGGATCGGCGAAGTGCTGGAAGGACCAGTCGCGGACGAGAGTGGGAAACCGGTTCCGTTTTAGGTCACGGCTACTCGGAAAAAGAGTTTTGGGGTGGCCGTGCCGCTGCCGCTCTTGCCGCGGATGTTCAAGGTGCCCGTGCTGCCATTGTTCTTCGTGGAGTTGCCGACGTGCACCGTTCTGGCGACGCCGTAACCGAGGGTGAAACCTTCGCGGCAAGCGCACCTGCCTTGTTTGCCTCTTATGGAACTGGTGTCAGCCTGAAGTCCTTGAGGGTGACCCTGGCTGGACCGTAGAACTTCAACACGTTCTTGCCTGCTTTCATCTCAAGCTCGACCGGCGCAGTCTTGTCCCACATGCCGATCGTATAGGGCAGCGCCATTTGAACCGCGGCACCGCCATTCGCCGTGGCAAAGAGGTTCTGCTTCGGCATGGGTGTGACGACGCTGGCGACGAGCTGGTAGGTGCCGCCCTTGGGCGCATCAAACGCATACTCAAACGTGTCGGACTCCTTGCTGTAGCGCGAGAGGTGCAGGTTCGTTTCGCCCGCCTTGTTTGTGACAAAGACAATCAGATCCGTTTGCCCACCCCGGTAGAGGGCGCTGGTGCTCTCGGTGGGACTGCTGCAGGCGGCCGCAGGGATGGTGATGACACCTTTGTCATCAACCGTGACCTTTCCTGTCGCCGCCGGCGCTTTCGCCGCGACGGACGCAGGGCTCGACGGGTTTCCTCTCACTGACGCCAGGCCGGAGTTGATGCGTCTTTGCTCCTGTAGCGCCACCTCACTCCAGAAGACAGGTTTCTCAACCTCTGCGCCTTTTTTCGACGCGGGCCCCTTGCTCTTGCCGCTGTAGGTAATGAGCCCTGGCTTCGCGTCCTCACCCACCAACGCACCGATCCATTGCGCTCTCTTGACCCTCATGAAGGCGGTTGCATCTTCACGAGCCTGAGTGCTGGCCAGAAAGTTGATGTCCGCACCATAGGTTTTGGTTCTGCTGTCGTTCATGGCTGAATAAAAACCCCTGGCGCCCTTCCCCCAATGGTCTTCTCCCAGTCTGGTCTGCCATCCGTCAGGATGCCAGTGCCCCAGCGTTGCGTGCCCGGGTTGCTTTCGTGCCACGGTGGGCACGCCGAACGCACGCAGGCTGAACCGTCCGAAGAACGCGCGCCGCCCGCAGACCCCGCCGTTGGCCAGGATATTCTCCATGAATTGCCTCTCGGGCAGATCGTTTTTCAAGCCGCCGCTACCGTATCTGATCTCTTTATCAACCACATCGACGTAGAGCGATGTGTCGCCATTCTTCGGAATGCAGTCCGGGCGCAGGTTGTTGAGCATCCGGCGCCCCCAAGCCAGGACCTCGTCGGGCTCTTCGCCATTTACGACCATGGTAAGACTCCAGACGCTGAGATCCTTGAACCCCTGGTCCAGCTCCCCATCCCGATACCACTTTTCGTAGCTTAGATATCTTTTCACCGGGTCAATCAACTGGGATGCGTCCTTGCCGTTTGAAACTGTCGCGTCGGTTAAATCCGCGTCGTCATCGGCGCTTGGCATTTGTTTCATGATCGGCACGGAGTGAGCCAGGCTGACGGCCAGTGCCAGCCTCTGGAAGATTCCGTCCTTCGCCTTTGCGCTGGCTTTCTGAATGTCGGTGTAGATCTCCATCGCCTCTCCGAATTTACCCGAGGTCGGGCCGTCAGCGACCAGCATCTGAAGCATCAAGGCCTCGTTGGCGAGGAGCTGTTCGATGAGTTTCCCCTTCTCCGGGCTTTTCTCGGCAAATTCCGCCAGGCCGCGCGGGGTTGCCTTTTGAACCACCATGAACCGGGCCAGCTTGCCATCCAGTTGGGTGCTGCCGAGGATTCCACCCAGTCCCAGCGCGTCCATCGCTTTCCAAGTGGCGGCCATGGCCTTTTCCTTGGCCTGCCTGGCCGCTTCCGCAGCCTTGAGGGCTTCCGGAAGTTTCGCTTCCGCTTCCTTGACGGCACTTCTCGCCTTTTCGATGCCGCTCGCGAGCCCATCAATCTCCTTCTGCCTGAGCGCGAGGAATTTCTCCGCAGATGCGAGCGCTGTCTCCCTCTCCGGATCCTCCTGGCCCTTCGCTTTGACGCGCTGCAACTCCGCCTTGGCGTCCTCAAGCGTCTTGGGAGCGAGTTTCTGATTCTCTTCCATCTGCCTGAGCTTGTCCGCGGCCCCCTGCAATTTCGCCACGGCTTTGGCGGTGGCCTCCGCTTCCTGGTCAAGGCCCTCTTCCGCCTGGATGGCATTCAGCCATGCGGCTAGGTTCGCATCGTCCCGTTTGGGTAGGGCCGCCTCGATTTCCGTCTGGAGGGCCTTCTGCATGGCCGCGTATTTCGTCTCCAGAGCCTTGCCGGCATCGGTCAGGGCCGCCGCTGTAGCAGCCGAATTCCCCTTCTTCGGCTCCTTCGGTTCGGCGGCCAACAGGGATGATGAGAAAAGACTGAACGCCAAGAGAAGGGCGGGAAGGTGAGTTCTTGGTTTCATTGGGGGTATCATGAGGGGAAATTGCCTTGGGAGGCTCCGGGGGTCAGGGAGAATTGCTTTTCCATGACAGGTCACTTCGGGTGATGTTCTCCTGCGCCTGCGGATTTCAAGCGTGGTGTCTGAGGTCTTTCGCTCTTCGGCCAGAGGACTACGAAGGGAAACACTGGGAGAGTTGGCGACGGATGCGGCTCAGGGCTGGGTCACCTTCACCTGAAAAAAGAGTTTGGTGGCGGGCGTTCCGGTGATGGTGGCGGTGACCTTGGTGAGGCCGGGCGACGGAGTGTTTGGCTGGGTGGTGAAGGTGACGGTGGTGCCCGCACTGTCGGTGGCCCCGCCCGCCAGGAAGTTGGCGGGGTTCTTCGACCAGTGGTAGCTGGCTGTCAGGTTGGTGGCGGGGGTGGCGTTCTGCGGGTGGGTGAACGTGAAGGTGTTGCCGCTGGCCGCCCCGGCGACGAGGCCGACGCCGGGGACATTTGGTTTGGTGCCGAAGTAGTTTTCCACGCCGTTGGCGAGGCCGTCGCCATCGGGGTCGTCGCCGAAGTCCTGATCGGCCACAGCAAGCCCGAAAGCGGTTTGGGCGATCCAATTGGCGAAGGTGTTGGTGGAGGCCGCGGTGGTGAAGTTCCACGCGGCCGGATCGGAGAGTCCCGCAAAGGCGTCTCCACCCGAGGTATCAACGACCGCGTCTGAGTCGAACAGGACATGATACTCCGTCTGGTAATCGAGGGGGGCGGTGGGATTGATCGTGAGTGTCTGGCCGCTGAAGGTGAGCGCGGGGGAGGTGGCGACGTTGAAGCTTTCGACCGTGCTGTTGTCCGAGGTTTTCCTGAGGGTGATCGTGCCGGTTCCCTTCAAGACAGGCTCGCTGAAATTGGCGACGAGGTTGGCAGTGACAGGCACCGCAGTCGCGTTGTCCACCGGGCTGGTGGAGAGCAGCACCGGTGCGGCGCTGGCCGGCACGAAGGCGGCGAGAACGTGGCTGTCCTCAACAGGGTTGGTGACCGTCCATGAGTAACTGGCGTTACCCGCTGTCAGCATCACTTGGTAACCCGCGTTGCCCGCAGACGAACCCGAATCGCCGTTGTAAAGAGTGCTGGAGAAGGGACCGCTGATCGTGGGCAAACCGTTGGAGGTGTAAACACCTGCCACGAAACTGCCATCCATCGGGACGTCCAAGCTGTCGGAAAAACCGGAGGCTTTCGAGGTTCTCGCCACGCCAGGCG
>JANOBW010000124.1:0-12832 GCA_031411855.1 Opitutia bacterium | reverse complement strand
CCTTATCCGCCGGCATGGTGGTGTTTGGCAGCCTTGTCCCCTGGCGCGGCGAATGGTATTGGGCCGGCGCGCAACGGATGCTCCAACCACGCACCGAGGCGGAACTTGGCACCTTGCGCGAGTCCATGTTCAAAAGCTCCGCCCCCATTGCCTTTCGCTACTGCCCGGCCGAGTTGGAAAAAGCCCGCGGTATCGCCCGGGACTACCACGGGCAGTTTGTCGCCCATTACGGCAACGACCTGGTGGTCTTCCCCGATGGGAACGCTTACGCCGCGTCCGAAAAGGCCCGGATGTTGCGGCAGCGTGAACTCATGAACGCGCCCGCCGAACTGCCCGAACTCTCCTTTAACCTGCCATCGCATATCCTTAAACACCAAGGGGGTATCGCTCTCTTTTCCTATCCGGAGGAAGGATGCGAATCGTTTATGTTTTTTGAACACCTCCTGTCCGGACTTCGCAAAAAAGGACACCGGATGAATGAAGGGGAAATCGAGTCGGTCCGCAACTTCATGGAGGAGGCGGACATCAGTCCCAGCTTCGTCCACCGCGTGGTCCGGGAGCACGGGCCCGAATCCATCCTCTCGCTCTACGGCCTCTCGGACGTGCCTCCCGCCGCCGCGCTGGAAATGATACTCCGCCGCCACAAAGGGCACTTCTACCGGAAACGCTATCCCGCTCTCAGCTTGGTTAATGTCTGAGCTTTTCGCCCCCTTCCCCACCAACCCGCAACTCCCGTGCCCTCCCAATACGTCTGGATGAAATCCCGCACCCCGGTCATCAAACCCAAGCTCGAGGACTACGAAAAAAAGGCCCTGCTGGCCCGCGCCGACAAGTTCGTTAACGAATTTTACACGCCTCAGATCACACTCCCGAAACCCGGCGAAACCAGCAACTACGTGACCCACATCACCACCCGTTGGCGCACCCCCTACCTTTATTTCATTAAACACTTCAACAGCCCCCATCCCGAGGCCACCGCGCCGACCTTTGAAATCCCACTGGCCCGCCTTGGTATGCACGGCAAGCGCTACAACGACAACTTCAGCCTCTGGTTCCAACGCTACAACGGCGAGTGGGTTGATGTCGGCCAAGACCTCACCTTGGACGGCTGTTTCGAAGGCATGAAGGAAGGCCCATGGTTTCAGCTTCACTGAAAGGAATGACCAAGCGCGAATGACGAACGCTTCGGGTAAACGCTGAGGCCTGCCACATCAGCCCTTTCCTCGTTCTTAATACAACTGTTGAATCCGCCCCTCACCTCGCAGCAACCTTTGCTGCACAGTTAATCCACAACAGGACCACAGGGACTAATTGGACTCAATCCGCCCATTTTTAATTCTTAATTTTTAATTTCCGAACTCCGGCAAAGCCGGATTCGGTCACCGCCATGCCCACCTTCTGCATAGACCTCGGCAACACCACCGTTCACCTCGCCGCCATCACGGACCGCCAGATCCTCTGGGAACACTCGATCCCCACCGCCTCCGTCGCCAACACCGATTCCCTTGAGGCCGCCTGGGACGCCTGCCTGGCCGCCGGACACCGCCCGCGCGGCATCTCCTTCTGCTCCGTCGTGCCCCGCGCCACCGAGGCGCTGCGCCCGCGTCTTCTCACCCTCGGCGTGCCGTTTTTCCAACTCCGCCACGACACCTGCCCCGGCCTCGCCCTCAACTACCCGAAACCTTCGGAGATTGGCCCCGACCGCCTCGCCAACGCCATTGGCGCCCAGGCGTTTTACGGTGTGCCCGCCATCGTGGTGGACATGGGCACGGCCGTGACCTTCGACCTCGTCACCCGCCATGGCTACGAAGGCGGCGTCATCGCGCCCGGCCTGGCTATCATGACGCGCTACCTGCACGAGCAGACGGCGCTTCTCCCCGCCCTCGACCCCGCCGACCTGGCCGTCTCCTCCGGCATCGGGAAAACCACCTTGGAGGCCATGAAACTCGGCGTCGCCGTCGGTTTCGCCGGCATGATCCGCGCCCTCCTTGACCGCGTCCGCGACGAACTCCGCAACAACGGCCACAACGACCCCAAAGTGATCGCCACGGGCGGCAGCGCCGGTGCCCTCCCCGCCTCCTGGCTCCCCGAGATCACCTTCGACCCCCACGTCACCCTCCTCGGCCTGGCCGAGGCGCACCGGCGCTGGACGGCGTGAGGCACCCCGTTTCTCTTTTCCCATGATCCTCACTTACCTCGCCTACCTCATCACCTTTGGAGCTGCTTTAATTTACGGCAAAAAACTCTACGGTTCCTGGGTCGCGGCGGTCTTCCTGGCCATCTTCAGCGGTCCGCTTCTCGCTGTCGCCAACATGGTGGTCGGCTTTTCCCTGGCGGTCCTTGTTCCTTTTTTCCCTTTTCAAATTTCCGTTGATAACGAGTGGTTTCAGGGGTTTTCCCGGCTCCTTTCCGCCGGTGTGGTGGCCGTGACGCTTCGGCATTTTGCCAAGACCGAGGGAAAGACCACCTCGGTTGAGCACAAGAAGCAGGACTCCAGCCCGACCCAGCCTTCTTCCTACGATTCCGCGTGGAAGTGACGGAAAGAGCGGGCGACTTCAAGCAGGGTGGTTGTTGAAAACCGCTGGTGGTTAATCAAACCCTTCGGAACTACCCGCCCACGCCAGCCATCAGGCGCATGAGGGCGGCTTCGCCAAACTCCGCTCGCGGCAGCTCGCCGGCCAGTCCGCCCTCGCGGAGGACGAGGATGCGGCGGCACAGGCCGATGAGTTCGGGCAGCTCGGAGGAAACCACGAGGAGGGCTTTGCCCTCGCAGGCGAGCTCGTCGAGGAGCGCGTAAATCTCGGCCTTGGCGCCCACGTCCACGCCGCGGGTGGGCTCGTCAATGAGGAGCACGTCGCAGCCGCGGGCGAGCCACTTGGCTAGGGCGACCTTCTGTTGGTTGCCGCCGGAAAGACCGCCCACAAGGCTTTCCAGCGAGGGGGCTTTGACCCGCAGGCGTTCCTGGTAGCGCTGGGCCAGGCTTCGCTCCTCCGCGCGGCGCACCCAGCCGAAACGCGACAGCCCGGGGAGCGAGGCGAGGGCGGTGTTTTCCCGGCAGTTCAGGCCCAGCACGAGCCCCTGGCGTTTGCGGTCCTCCGGCAGCAGGCCGAGACCGGCCGCGAGCGCTGCTTCGATGGAACGCGGCGGGATGGTTTTCCCCTTCACCACGACCTCGCCGGTCGCCTCCGGATCAAGCCCGAAGATGGCCTGCAACGTCTCGCTGCGGCCCGCGCCCACGAGGCCCGCCACCCCCACGATTTCCCCCGCGCGGACGGAAAGGCCGATGTCGCGAAACTTGCCCGGGGATCCCAACCCGTTGACCCTCAGGAGTTCCGCTCCGGGCTCGCGGGAGAGGTGGCGCGGGGTGTCGGGGCGGAGTTCGCGGCCGATCATCTGTGTCACGACCCGAGCGGGCGTGGTCCCGGCGATGCGTTCGGTGGCGACGTGGCGGCCGTCCCGCAACACGGTGATGGAGTCGCAGAGTTCGAAGAGTTCGGTCATCCGGTGCGACACGTAGATGAGGGTGATGCCGCGCTCCTGAAGGCGGCGGACAAGGGCGAAGAGCTCACGGGTTTCCCCGGCGGAGAGGGAGCTGGTGGGCTCGTCCATCACGATGATTTTCGCGCCGGTGCCGACGGCGGCGGCGATCTGCACAAGTTGTTCCCGGCCAGTGGATAGCGTGCCGATGATGGCGTCGGGATCCACGTCGGCATGGATGGAGGCGAGCATCACCCGGGCGCGCTGGCGGAGCGCGGCCCGGTCCACGAAACCGCGTCGGCGGGGGAGGTCGCCCAGGCAGAGGTTTTCCGCCACGCTGAGGTTGGGGCAGAAGGCGAGTTCCTGGTGGACCATGGCGATACCCAGACGACGGGCCTCCAAGGGCGAGGCCGGGGCGATGGGGCGGCCATCGAGGCGGATGGTGCCGGCGTCCGCCGTGTAAACGCCCGCGAGGATTTTTCCGAGGGTGCTTTTGCCCGCGCCGTTTTCACCGATGAGGGCGTGGCAGGAGCCGGACTCGATGGCGAAGCTGACCCGGTCGAGCGCGAGCACTCCGGGGAAGCGTTTCGTCACGCCTTCGAACTCGATGCGGCTCATCGGTTTGGAAACACGGCGTGCCGTCCGGTCACTTGGGCAGCCACTTGCTCCAGTTCTTCGAGTATTCCTCCAGGTTGGAGGCGTCCACGCGGATGAGCGGGCTCAGTTCCTTGGCCGAGGGCGGGTTCTTTTTGCGGATGACCTTGTCTACGATCAGCTCCACCGAGCGGTGGCCCCACTGGTAGCACTGCTGGGCGAGGAGCACGGGCACATGGCCGGACTTGATGTAGGCGAGCTGGGCGGGAAGGGCGTCCACCGAGACGCACTGCACCGTGCCGGGCGTCCACTTGAGGGCGTTTTCCGTGAAGAGCGGCCAGCCGCCGATCATGGCCCAGCCGGTGATGTCGGGGTTGGCCTGCATGACCTGCTCGACCTTGGCGGCGGCGTCCTGCGGGGTCTCCTTGTGGTAGTAGGTGTCGCGGACGGTGATGCCGGGATATTTCTTCGCCTCCTCGCGCACGCCCTGGACGCGTTTCTGGAGGTTGGGGGCGGTCTGGTTGCCGGCCAGGATGGCGACGATCCCTTTGCCCTTCATGATCTTGGCGAGTTCGGCCATGGTCTGGCGGCCGCACTCGAGGTCGTCCACGCCGTAGGTCACGAAACGTTTCGAGGCGGGGGCGTCGGAGTCGAAGGTCGCCACGGGCACGCCGTTGTCCACCGCGCGGTTGATGGAGTCGGTCAGTTTGTTGGCGTCGGAGCAGGAGACGGCGATGCCCTCGGCCCCGGCCAGCACGAGCTGCTCGATGGCCTCGGCCTGTTTCTGGGCGTCCTCCTCGTTGGGGGTGCGCCAGTCTATCTTGATGTTGATATTCAGCTCTTTGCCGAGTTCCTTGGCGGCGTCCTCCGCGCCCACGCGGGCGGCTTGGAAGACGGGGTTGCCCTGGGACTTGGCGACAAGGCCGATGGTGAGCGTGCGCTGCGGCGCTGCCGCAAGGGCGGTGCAGGCCAGGGCGAGGCAGGCGCCGGCCGCGAGACGGAGGAGGTGGTGGGGGAGTGGCATGGGAGTGGGGGAACGAAAGGGTGGGGCGGCGCTCAGTTGGAACACGGGCGGGAAAGGCGGCGGCGGGCCAGCCAGGTGTTGACGTTGTCGAGCACGACGGCGGCGATCACGACCGAGCCGATGATGATCTGGCTGTAGTTCTGATCAATCCCGAGAATCACTATCCCGCTGGAAATCATCTGGATGACGAGCGCGCCCAGGACCACGCCGAGGGCCGAGCCGCGTCCGCCGGTGAGGCTGCAACCACCCACCACGGCGGCGGCGATGACGTTGAGCTCGTAGCCCTGGCCGTCGCCCGAGGTGGCCGCGCCATAGTAGCCGAGGGAAAGCAGGGCGGCGATCCCGGCGGCCACTCCGGAGAGCAGGTAAACACCCAGCTTCACCCGGCCCACCCGGATGCCGCTGAAACGCGCGGCCTGCTCGTTGCCACCCACGGCATAGACGCGCCGGCCGGACGCCAGGCGGGACAGAAACACCCAGCCTCCGACGAGAACCAGCAGCATGACCAGGCACGGCACGACACTCAGGCCGTCGCCCACCTCGAACCGCACCACCTCGCGCAGCAGCGGAGGAAAGCCGCCGACGGACTGCCCCTTGGTCGTGACAAACGCCACGCCGCGCAGGATGGCCATGGCACCGAGCGTGATGATGAAGGGATGCACCCGCAGCGCGACGATGAGCCCGCCGTTGGCCAGCCCGCAGAGGGCGGCCGTGCCCACGCAGGCGGCGGACCCCAGGGCGACCGCCAGCAGCGGAGGAGCCTGCGAACCCTCGGGGCCGAGTTTCTGAAAGACCAGGGCTCCAAAGACCGAGGCCAGGGCGTAGATCGCGCCCACGGAAAGATCAATGCCACCCGCGATGATGACCACCGCCATGCCCACGGCCATGATGGCGATGAAGCTCGTGTCCTTGGCCAGCTGGGCGAGGTTTGGGATGTTGAGAAACTTGTTCTTCTCCTCGAAGGCCGGCACGCGCTCGCCCGAGGCGTCAGTCGCAAACACCCGCTGGCGGTTTCCGTCCGGGCCGCGTTCAAACTTCGGCGTGCGCACCGTGCCGCTGAAGACGGTCAGCAGAATCCCCAGCACCAGGATAACGAGGACAAGGCCGCTCTCCTGGAAACGGAACAAGGCACGCAAAAAAGGGGGCATTTCGGGGTAAGGTGAGCCCGCCGCCGGCGTTGGCCAGCCTGCAATTGGACGTGGTCAACCACCACGCGGGGAGGCCTTTCACGTTTTTCGCGGACATGCCTGGAGTTTGTTTGGTGAGACTTGGGGTTTCAGCTCCCGCAGGACCTGTTGACACCACCCCCGGTTACCGCGCAAATCAGCCTTTCAGCTACGCTCCTTTCTTTCCTGTGGAAACCACCCAACCAACCGCCCCCGCCCTCGAAGTCTCCGGCCTGATCAAACGCTATGGCGCGCTCACGGCCGTGAACAACGTCTCCTTCACCGTCCAGAGGGGCGAGGTCGTCGGTTTTCTGGGACCCAACGGGGCGGGCAAAAGCACCACCCTTCGCGTCCTGGCCGGACTGCTCGCCGCCGACGCCGGCCTGGTCAAGGTCTGCGGCGTCCCGGTGGCCAGCCAGGCCGCCCAGGCCCGCCTGCACCTCGGCTTCATGCCGGAAAACAACCCCCTGCCGGAGGACCTCCGGGTCATCGAATACCTGCGGCTCCGGGCCGACCTCAAGGGTCTCCGCGGTGCCCGCCGTCGTGAGCGCGTCCAGAAGGTCATGGAGCTTTGCGACCTGCACCGCACCGCCTCGCGCAAGATCATCGGTTCCCTTTCCAAGGGTTTCCGGCAGCGGGTGGGCATCGCCGACGCCCTTCTGGCCGAGCCGGATGTCGTGGTCCTGGACGAGCCCACCATCGGCCTCGACCCGCACCAGATCCTCCAGATCCGGGAACTTCTGGCCGGTCTGCGCGGCAAACACACCGTCCTGCTTTCCAGCCACATCCTGGCCGAGGTCGAGCAGAGCTGCGACCGCGTCATCATCATCAACCAGGGCAACCTGGTCGCCGCCGGCCGGCCCGCCGATCTCCGCCAGGAGTTCCTCCCCGGCGAACGCTGGGAACTGGAGATCGTGGGCGATCCCGAGCCGGCCCAGGCGGTTTTGAAAACCCTCGAACCTGCTGCCACAGTCACTTCCGCTCCGGTGGCCGAGGGGGTCACCGTCCTGCGTTTCCATACCTCGACCGGTCCGCAGTTCGGGGAAAAACTTCTGGCCGAGCTGTCCCGCCGCCAGGTTTCCGTCCGCAGTCTCCGCCGCCATGAGGCCAGCTTGGAGGACATCTTCCTGGCGGCCACCAAACGCGGCTGGGACGGCCTCACCCCCAAGGCCTGAGGGAAGTTCATAACCCATAATTCGTTTTCCATGAAAGGCTTCCGCCATCTCTTCTTCCACGAGCTGCGTTCCCTCGCCATCTCGCCCTCCACCTACATCGCGGGCACGTTGTTCCTCCTGCTCGTCGGTGTCTTCTTTTACCAGATCCTCGCCCAGTTTGCCCAGGAGGCCCAGGACCGGCTCCCGATGGAGATGTTCTTCACCTACTTCTGGATTCCGGTCTGGTTCATGATCCCGCTGCTCACCATGCGCAGCTTCGCCGAGGAGCGCCGCCTGGGCACCCTGGACGCGCTCATGACCACCCGCGTCACCCCGGGCGCGGTGGTGATGGCGAAGTTTTCCGCCGCCTACGTTTACTACTGCCTGCTCTGGGCCCTCACCCTCCTCTTCCCCATCCTGGCCGCCTGGAAACTGGGCCCGGCCTCCGGTGGCGCCCTGCTCAAGACGATCCCGCTCTACGGCGGCTACACCTTCGTCGCCCTCAGCGGCCTGCTCTTCATTTCCGTCGGCATCCTCTGTTCCGCCATCACCCGCAGCGTGCTGGTCGCGGGCATGCTGAGCTTCTCTCTCATCTTTGTCATCACGGTCGGCGCGACCATGCTTCAGAACGCCACCGGCTCCTGGCTTTCCGACTACGACGGGGTGGTGGATTACTTCCGTCTTTTCCGCCACCTGGATGACTTCACCCGCGGCATTGTGGACACCCGGCCCGTCCTCTTCCACCTCAGCGCCGCCCTCCTTTTCCTCGGTCTCTCCACCCTCGTCGTGGAAGGCCAGACCTCCTGAGCGCCATGTCCCGTTTCGACCAGTTTCAAAACCTCAACGGCCCCCGCCGGCTCAACCGCCTCGTCCAGGTCCTGCTCTTCGCCGTCTTCATCTTCGGCCTCAACCAGCTTTCCTTCACCCACTACTCCCGCGTCCACACTGCCGGGCCGGGGCTGTCCTCGGAGACGCTGTCCCGCCTGCGCCAGCTCCGCACCCGGCAGAGCCAGGAAAAACCCGTCAAGGTGGCCTTCACCGTCACCATCTCCGAGTCCTCCAATGTGGACGGCGAACCCGAGCTGTGCCGCCACCTCCGCAGCCTCCTGGCCGATTTCGAGGAGCACAGCAAAACCCCCGCCGGCCCGCTCGTCACCTCCACGTTTCTCGACCCCTACCGCAACCGGGCCGAGGTGGACAAACTCATCGGCGACTACAAACTGGCCGAGCCACAAGCCGTCATTGTCCGCTCCGGCGAACGCAACTGCGTCCTCCGGCTCGTTGATCTGGTCGAACTGAAGGAGGGGAAAACCAGCGGCTACAAGGATGAGCAGGCCCTGGTTTCAGCCCTGCTCAAGGTCACCTCTCCCGACACCCAGACCATCTACTTCACCACCGGCCATGATGAGATGAAGCTGACCTCCTCGGACCCCTTTCGCGGGCTCACCACCGTTTCCAAAAACATCAACCAGCGGAACCTCGCCACCAAGGACATCAACCTCGCCCTCGAACGCGACATCCCCACCGATGCCGCGGCCATCATCGTGCCCGCCCCCCGCACACCCTTCACCCCGGCCGAGGTGGACCTGCTCCGCCGCTACCTGGAACGCGCCGGCCGCGTCATCGTCCTCTGCGATGGGACCTACCCCCACGGCCTCGACCGGCTCCTCTCCGAATGGGGCCTCCGCACCGACGACATGGTCGTGGTCGAAATCAGCAAGTCCCACCTCGCCAACGGGCGCGACATGCTGGTTTCCGATTTTGGCGACCCCCACCCCGTCACCCAGATTCTCCTGGACTACAAGGCTCCCGTTTACGCTGGAATCAGCCGCCCCGTCCGCCCCGATCCCTCCTCCCGCAACCCGCTCGTCACCCTCACCCCGCTGCTCCGCAGCTCAGACGTGGCCTGGGGTGAAACCGGCTACCGCGAGAAGAACTGGGGTTACAACCAGGACGCCGACCTGCGCGGCCCGGTCACCCTGGCCTACGCCGCCGAACGCCGTGTCTCCCAACGGCTTGGCGTCAACCTGCGCGGCGGCCGCCTGGTTGTATTCGGTTTTGGCGACCTCGTCACGAACCTCCGCATGTTCAACTTCGGCAACCAATACCTGTTCCAAAGCATCCTCCAGTGGTGCGCCGAGGACCAGCCCGACCTGGCCGCCGCGCCCCACCCCGTGGAGCAGGTCCAGCTGGCCGCCAGCCGGGACCAGCTCAACCGCATCGCCGGCCTCATCGCCGCCGTCCCCGGGGCCGTCGCCCTGCTCGGCCTGGCCGTTTATTGGCTGCGCAAGAGCTGACCATGAGACACGAGATTCGAGATAAGAGATGCGAGAAGGGGGAACACATCCCCCTGGATCGTCCCTGCCCCTCGGTCTCGTTGCCTTCCCCCGACTCTCGCTTCTCGCCTCTCTAATCTCGCTGCTTCCCGCCATGCGCCTCAAGCTCACCTTTCTTCTCCTCGCGCTCAACGTCGGCCTCTACGCCCTCATCCACTGGCTCAACGCCGGCCTGGGCGTTTCCTCGCCCGCCACCCGCGTCTTTTCCCCCGGCCTGCCCCAGACCGCCGAGGTTTTCGAGATCCGCCCGCCCGCCGGCAAGCCCGCCTGGAAACTCCGCCGCGATTCCGGAGGCTGGAGAATCGAGGCGCCTTACAAGTGGGACGCCAACCTCCAGACCGTCACCCAGATGCTCGACCAGCTCGACAAGCTGACCGTCGAGACGTCCTTTCCCCTGGCCGACATCAAGACCGCCAACCCGCTGGCGGACTACGGCCTGGCCGAGAACTACACCCTTATCTCGCTGACTCCGGCGGGCGGGACCACCTCGTCCATCCGGCTCGCCCAGCCCAACCTCAACTCGAAAAACATCTACCTTCTGGATCCCACCGGCACCCGGGTGGTGGTCGCGAAGGACGCCTTTGTCACCACCCTGGACGAGGGCATCCGGGCGCTGAGAAGCCCCACCATCTTCAACCTCGACACCGGCGAGATCCGCATCCTCACCCTTCAGGAACGTTCCAATGACAAGGTTCGTCTGGAAAGGTCCGGGCCCGACTGGAAGTTTGTCTCCCCCATGTCGGCTCCGGCCGACCAGCTGGCCCTGGAGGGAACCCTGCAAAAGCTCGTCACCGCCCAGTCAGCCGCCTTCTACGAACCCGACCTCGCCACCCAGGGCCTCGACACCCCCGACCTCCGTCTCGTCCTGGAGGCCGCCAACGGCCGCCGCCAGACCCTCCTCATCGGGCACCCGGTGCGCGCCATCGCCGGCCAGGAGCTCAAGGCCCCCGATTATTACTACGCCCGCCTGGACGACAACAACTCCAGCGTCTTCGCCCTCGGCAAGGAGTTCGTGGATCCTTTCCGTCTGGCCCAGAAGGATTTCCGCCAACGCCGCCTGCTTCCCACCCTCGGCGCGGACAAGTTTGCCGCCGCCTTCTCCTCCCTCCAGATCCGCCGCTACGGCCGCACGCTCACCCTCACCCAGTTGGAAAACGGGCAGTGGGTCCTCCCGGACGAACCCGGCCGCCCCGCCGTGGACCCCGTCGCGCTCAGGGATCTGACCGATTCGCTCGTCAAACTCGAGGCCATGGAGTTCGTCAACGATGCCCCGACCAAGGAGGAACGCGAAAAAACCTTCGGCAAACCCGCCGCCGTCATCACCCTGACCGGCAAGTCACCGGTGAAAACGCCGGACGCCGCGCCGGAGAAAAACCCCGAAAAGACGGCCGTGAAACCCGCCGATATCACCCTCACCCTGGGCGAGCGCGACGGGGCCGTCCACGCGCAGGTCGGCGAGGCCGCCTCCTCCATCTTCCGCGTCCCCCAGGCCTTCCTGGACAACCTCTCCGTCCACCCCCTGGCCTACCGCCAGCGGGTCGTCGAGCAGATCGCCAAGGAATCCGATGTCATCGCCATCCGCATTGAGCCGGTGGACGGCGGGGAGCCCATTTTCAACGAGACCCTCGATCCCACCAAGGAGGCCTGGCAGAACAAGTTCGCCACCCGTCCGGCCCCGTGGAACGAGCCCGCCTATCTGGAGGCCATCATGGTGGTCGAGGCCTACGCCCGCCAGTTCCGCGTCGCCCGCTACAACGGCGCCCCCTTCAAGGCCGGAGGCTTCACGCCGCAGCTTGTCAGCCAGGACCCCACCTCCTCGCCCTACTTTGGCAGCATCCCGTGGAAATGGAAACTCACCTACGAGGTCTTGCTTCCCGGTGACAGCGACCGCCGCCGGACCTTCACCTATCTTCTGACGGACCGCATCGGAGAATCCAACTACGGGGCCGGCTCCTCCGCGCAGGACAAAACCTTTTTCCCCACGCTCGAAATGGTCAAGGCCCTTGGGCTCCTTACCAAGACCCCCACCTTCCCCCAGCCTCCCGCCCCGGAAAAACCCAAGGAGGCTGAGAAACTCAAACCGGCCCCGTCTCTTCCCGGCACGAATGGCAAAAAGACACCCCCGGCTCCCGAAGCACCCTTTGTCCTCCCGCCGGAACCGGTCAAACCGGCCCCGTTCTGAGGCGGTGTGAGCGCCTTTCCCGGGAACGTCGGGCTCTGTACCGGCCCTGCCTCGCCACCCACGCCCACGCCGGCCAGGTGCCCGGCGCTCTCAGGAGCGAACCATCGCCGCTTTCGGCCTCAGGCTTTCGCTGCGGGAGCGGGTTTCGGGAAGAGGATCACTTTCGGTCCCAGGGTCGAGCCGGCCAGTTTGGCGGGATTCCAGGTCAAGGTCGCGTCGTCCCAGGCGGCCGCGGGTGGCAGGCCGAGGCCGGCGAGGAGTTTCTCGGACGAACCGGGCAGCAGCGGGGCCAGCAGGGTGGAGCCGAGGCGCAACGCCTCCGCCACGGTCGCCAGGCTGAGCAGGATCTGGGCGGCTGCGGCCGGATCGGCGCTTTTGGCGAGTTTCCACGGGGCGCGGGTTTCCAGATAGACGTTCGTGGCCTTGAAAAACGCGAAGATCTTTTCCGAGGCCACGGAGAAACGGTAACTGTCGCAGGCCGCGATCACCGCCGGCCGGGCCTCTTCCCACGCGGCCTGGAGCACCTGTTCGGGCTCCTCCTGCGGGATGGGCGAGAGTGGCACCTTTCCGCCGCAGTTGCGTTCGGTCAGGTTCTGCACGCGGGAGGCGAGGTTGCCGAGGTTGTTGGCCAGGTCGGCCTCGTAGCGGGCGCGGTAGGCGGCCTCGGCGTAGTCGGCGTCCTGCCCCACGCTCATTTCGCGGAGGACAAAGTGGCGGAACGAATCCGGGCCGAGTTCCGCCGCGAGTTCGAGGGCGGATTTTTGGGGTGCGGCCAGGGTGTCGGCCACGGTTTTGGTTTTGGATTCTTTGCGGCCATTAGTGAGCCACCAGCCGTGGGCCAGGATGCAGCGCGGGGGTTCGAGTCCCAAAGCCTTGAGCATGATGGGCCAGTAAACGGC
>JANOBW010000123.1:0-9605 GCA_031411855.1 Opitutia bacterium | reverse complement strand
CTCCCGCCAAGCCCGCGCCGGTTGGGAAGTGAGGTGGGAGGCCGGGGGAACGAAACTTGCCACCTGGCCCGGATCAAACAAGGTGCCCTCCATGAGAACGATGACAATCACCGAACTGGGCAAAAACCTTGCCTCTGTGATGGAAGCTGTTGAAAACCAGCACGATGAAGTTGTGGTGATGCGGGAGCGCAAACCGGTGGCCCGGTTGGTTCCCGAACCGGATGAGCAGGACGCTTTTGAGATACTCAACGATCTTGGGGGAGGTCTGGATGAGGCGTCGGCCGCCGATCTCGTCGAGGCGATTGACCAAGGGAAAAAATCCGGACGTGGCACCCTCACTGAACTGCGTGATCCGTGAGCGTTTCCGCGCAGTTGCTGAAATCGGGACGCGGCGCTGATTTCCGTGTTCAGGATTTGTGGCTGGCGGCGCAGGTCATTCAAAGGGACTTCACTCTACCTACAGCCAACATCAAGGACTTCAGGGACGTTCCTGGTTTGAAATGGCGGGAAATGGCATTCAAATCGCAGTAACCTTGGACTCACCCCATCCCCGCATCCATGAAACTCTCCGGCCACCTCGTTGATCTGCACCGGCGCCGCGTTTTCCCCGGCACCGTCACCTGGGAAAACGGCGTCATCACCGCCATCAAGCCCGGCAAGGTCAGGGCGGACGCGCCCTTCATCGCGCCGGGTTTTGTGGACTCCCACATCCACATTGAAAGCTCGATGCTGCCACCCGCCGAGTTTGCCCGCTGGGCCGTGGTCCATGGCACCGTCGCGACGGTTTCCGATCCGCACGAGATCGCCAACGTCCTCGGGGCCGCCGGCGTTTCCCACATGATCGCGGACGGCAAGCGCACCCCCTTCAAGTTTTACTTCGGCGCGCCCTCCTGCGTCCCCGCCACGCCCTTTGAAACCGCCGGGGCGGAACTCGGCCCGCGCGCGGTGGACCGCCTCATGGCCCGGCCGGACATCGTTTACCTGAGCGAGTTTATGAACTTCCCGGCCGTGCTCCGCCGCGACGCCGACGCCATGGCCAAGATCGCCTCGGCCCATAAACGCGGCAAACCGGTGGACGGCCACGCGCCCGGACTGCGGGGGAAGGACGCCGCCCACTACGCCGCCGCCGGCATCACGACGGACCACGAGTGTTTCACCCTCGACGAGGCCCTCGACAAAATCGCGGCCGGCATGCGCATCCTCATCCGCGAGGGTTCGGCCGCGCGCAACTTCGACGCCCTTGTTTCCCTCCTGAAAACCCATCCGGCGAGCTGCCATTTCTGCTGTGATGACCAGCACCCCGACGAGCTGCTCAAGGGCCATATTGACAACCATGTGCGCCGCGCCCTGGCCAGCGGGGCCGACCGTTTCGACGTGTTGCGGGCGGCCAGCGTCAACCCCGTCGAGCACTACAAGCTGGACGTCGGCCTGCTCCGTGTGGGGGACGCGGCCGACTTCATCACCTTCGACTCCTTCGACGACCTCCGCGTGACCCGCACCTGGCTCAATGGCGAAGTCGTGGCGGAAAACGGCCGGACCCTCCTGCCGCGTCAGAAACCCAAGATCGTCAACCGCTTCAAAGCCAAGCCCCGGACCGCCGCCGAGTTTGCCGTCCCGCTGGGGAAGGGGAAACTCAACGTCATCGGCGCGCTCGACGGCCAGCTCATTACGAAACATCTCCGCCTTGCACCCAAGTCGAAGGGCGGCCTGGCCGTTTCCGACACCAAACGCGACGTGCTCAAGATCGCGGTGGTGAACCGCTACGCCGAGGCCGCGCCGGTCTCCCTCGGTTTCATCCAGGGAGTCGGTTTGAAGGCGGGCGCGCTGGCCTCCTCCGTCGCCCATGATTCCCACAACATCGTCGCGGTCGGGGTGGACGACGAGTCCCTCGCCGCCGCCGTCAACTTGGTGATCCAACACCGGGGCGGGGTGGCCGCGGTGGGGAAGGGGACCGAAAAGATCCTGCCTCTGCCCATCGCGGGCCTGATGACGGACCTCGACGGGCCGACCGCCGCGCGGGACTACGCCGCCGTGGACGCCTTCGCCAAGGAACTGGGCAGCGGCCTGGCCGCGCCTTTCATGACGTTGAGCTTCATGGCCTTGACGGTGATCCCCGACCTGAAGATGAGCGACCTCGGCCTCTTCTCCGGCACCAAGGGCGGCTTCGTCCCGCTGTTTGAGTGAGGGGAGTGGGTGCGGACCACTTTCAAGGCCATCGCTGGTTTACCGGAAACGCCGCCATAGCTGGCGGGCCAGCCCGTAGAGTTCGGGGCCGGGATCGCGCACGGTGAAAGGCAGGTCGGTCTCGCGGAAGGCGAAGCGGGGTCTCCGGAAACGCAGCCATGAGACGGCCAGTTGCCGGGCGGCGTCGAGGCGCAGCTTGAAACGCAGGGATCTCTTCTGCGGAGACTCAAAGGTTTCCCCCAGGGCCAGCCGGGCGGCCAGCCACGGGAAGTTCACTCCCGCGGCGGTGGAGCCGAGCAGGGACGACCAGGAACGGGCGTTGACCTCGAGGATGAGGACCCGGCCGGTCTTTCGTTCCCGAAGCAAATCCAGGTTGGCCACGCCGTTCCATCCCAGCGCCGCCATCAGGTCCGCCACGGCGGGCAGCACCCCGGGGACCTCGCCGAACTCCAACTCATAGTGCGGCGTGAAGCCGTTGGCGGTTTCCAGGGAGCGGTGGGTGGTGTGGGCCAGGATGCGGCCCGCTTGGCAGAGCACGTTGCAATTGACCACCTCTCCTCCGATCCACTGCTGGACGACATGCTCGGCCGGGTCGGGCCGGGCGGAGGCGAGATGGGCGAGCAGCTCGGCGGTGGTTTCAAACCGGGTGATCCCGCGTCCGCCGTTCAGGTTGGCCGCCTTGAGGAGCCAGGGACCCTCGGGGAGCGTTTCGGGCTGTGACTCGACAAACTCTTGGAGTTGAAACGTTTGCGGATGAGGCAGGCCGTGCCGCCGCAGCACGAGGGAGAGCCGTCGTTTGTCCCGGGCGTCGAGGAGGGTTTGCTCGGGCACAGCCGGCAACAAGCGGCAGGGCAGGGCGGCGAGTCGTTCCTGGTGGCGCGACAGCAGCTCGTGGGCGCGGTCGCAGACGGGCAGGATGACATCGGGGTGGAAGTCCCGGGAGGCGGCCTCCAGGGCGCGCAGTTCGGCATCGTCGTCGTTTTCCGTCCGGACCTCGTAGCGGCGGCACAAATGCCGGGATTTTCTCGCCGTCCGCGAGTCCTGGGGGCGGAACATCGCCGCCACCTTCATGCCCGGGACTTCACCGAGGGAGCGAAGGTAGGGCAAAAAGAGGGTGGGGTGTCCGTAAAAGAGAAGGATTCTCATGCGGGAAGCGGTCCCTCACCCAACGTGATGCAAGGGTCGGGGCAAGACTTACAGGCGGCCCCGTGCCTCCGGCGGTTTTGACTTTGCAGGACGCGGCCGGGCGGTTGACTGCGCGGATGCTTGTTTCCGTCCTCCTGCTGATCGTCGCCTACTTTCTGGGCGCGGTTCCGTTCGCCGTCATCATCGCGAGGCGCTGCGGCGTGGACATCCTCAGGGCCGGCAGCGGCAACCCCGGGGCGACCAACGTGATGCGGACCTGCGGGGCGCTTCCCGGCCGCATCTGTTTCGCCCTGGACGCGCTGAAGGGCACCACCGCGGTGCTGCTGGCCCGGTATGTGGGACCGGCCGAAACCGCCGAGTGGCTGCCCGTCGCGGCCCTGCTCTGCGCCTTGGTGGGGCACAGCCTGTCCGTTTTCATCAAGTTCAAAGGCGGCAAGGGCGTGGCCACCTCGATGGGCGGGATGCTCGGCCTCATGCCTTTGGTCCTGATCATCGGCCTCGTCTCCTGGCTGGTGGTGTTTTCCATCTGGCGCTACGTTTCCCTCGGTTCGCTGGTGTTTGGAGTCGTCCTGCCCGTGGCGGCCTGGCTCAACCATGAGTCCCCCCTTAACATCGGTCTGGCCGTCTTCATCGGGCTCGTCCTCTTCATCCGTCACCGCGACAACATCAAGCGCCTGCTAAATGGCACGGAAAACAAGTTCGAGCGGAAGAAGAAGTGAGGGTGTCTGCCTGTTAAGGCCGGGACCCTGGCGTGGTGATCTCGGGACCCCGGAGAGATGACCCCGGGAGGTAGGCAAGGTGCTCCGGTAGGTAGGCGAGATGAGGCCGGGACCGGTGCGTGGTGTTCCCGGGGGGTGGGAAGGCGACCTCGGGACCCCCGCGCGATGACCCCGGGGGGTAAGAGAGGTGAGGTCGGGACCCCGGCGCGATGACCCCGGCCCCCCCTCCTGGTCCTCCCGGGACCCCGGCGCGTGGCCCCCGGGAGAAGGCGAGACGGTGTCGGGAGGTGGACGGGGTGAGGTCGGGACCCCGGCGCGATGATATTTCCGCGTTTTAGATCAGGTGATTTGGGGTTTTGCCTATGGGTGTATGGCAGGGCCGGTCCGGAGCCCGGCGTTCCCGGGAAAGACGGCCACCCGGAGGGTTAACCTCCGCTTGAGCACGGTTTTTTCGCGTGGTTGAAAATTCTGTTTTAAATCGGTCCCGCTTTCGGGTCTTAGTTCTTGTTTCCGCATGCCGTCCTCTTCTTCGACCCAGTCCGCCTGGGGTGTCCACGCCCCCCGGGGGTGGCATGCCCGCTGGCTGGCCCTGCTTCATTCGCTGCCGGCCGGCGCGGGGTGGCGGCGGGTGGCGCTCTGGCTGCGCAAACCGTTGAAAAACAAACTGCCGGACCCGGTGGATGTCACCGTCTGGGGGTTGAAACTCCGGCTGCGTCCCCAGGGCAACCTGTCCGAGCAGAGGCTGATTTTCATGCCGCAGTATCTGGACCGCCTGGAGCGCGACCTTCTCGCCCGGGAACTCTCCCAGGGCGGCGTGTTTTTTGATATCGGGGCCAACGCCGGGGTTTACACGTTGTCCGTCGCGGCGGCCTGCGGTCCCAAGGTGCGGGTGGAGGCCTTCGAACCCGACCCCGAACTGTGCGTGCGGCTGAACCACAACCTGGCCACCAACCACCTTTCCCACGTGCATCTCAACCAGCTCGCCCTGGGGCGGAAGGAGGGCACGGCCGTCCTCGTTTCGACCGAGGGCAACAAGGGCGAAAACCGCGTGGAGGCCGCCGGAGGCTCCGGCACGGCGGTGGCGATGACCACGCTTCCGAAGTTTCTGAAGGAGAAACAACTGGAGCGGATTGACGCCCTCAAGATTGATGTCGAGGGCTTTGAGCTGGATGTCCTGGAGCCCCTCTTCGACGGCGTGCCGAAGTCCGCCTGGCCCCGCCTGATCGTCTGCGAGCTGGCCCATGATCCCACGGAGAAACTGCCCGCGCTCCTGGCCCGCCATGGTTACCATCTTTCGGCCAGCAGCCGGCTGAACGGAGTTTACCGCCTGAACGCATGACCGAACCTTCCGGAGCCAGGCCCGAGGTGGTCGTGTTGGGTGACATGCGCGACATCTACCATCATGGCTGCGATGCCGTGATGGGGCAGCTCCTGGCTGGGTTGGCGGAGTCCGGGCTTTCGGTCGGCACCGTCCTGGCCGGGCTCGATTGGGCCGGGCAGGCCGAACTCTGCCTTAACGCCCCGCTGGTGGTCATCAATGGCGAGGGCGCCCTACACCACGACCGGCCCGTTGTGCAAACTGTCCTCGAACTGGCGGAAAAACGCCGGAAGGCGGGGCTTCCCACCGCCCTGGTCAACTCGTCCTGGTTTGCGAACCGGGAGGCCGACACCCGCCGTCTTTCCGCCTTTGACCTCGTGGCCCTGCGTGATCCGCTCAGCCGCGCCGAGGCCTCGGCCGCCGGGATTGTTTCCCTGGACACACCCGATCTCGCGATTCGCGAGGCCCTGCGCCAGAAACAGGTGCTGCCCGACCCGGCCGCCCCGGGGGCCTTCATGGTCAGTGATTCGACCAAGCCGGAACTGACGAAACGTCTGCGCTCCCTGGCCGGACGGAAGGGCTGGACTTACCTGCCGGTGCTGCGTCCGCCCACGGAAGTTCGGCCCGGCAGCAAGTCGCGGAAGATACGCCGCAAGCTGCAGTGGATGCGCCTGCTGGGTCCGTTGGCGAAGCATCTGGTTTCCCCGCGTTACCACGCCCATCTCGTCGGCGCGCCCGATCTGGCCGCGTATGGTTCGGGACTGCTGGCCTCCCGCGGCGTGGTGACCGGGCGTTTCCACACCGCCTGCCTCTGCGTCGGGCTGGGCGTCCCCTTTGTCGCGATTGCCTCCAACACGCCGAAGATCGAGGCCCTGGTGCGCAACGCCGGCCTCGACCCCGACCTCCGCCTCATCCCGCCCGAGGCCCTGGCCACGTTGGACGGGGTGCCACCTTTCACTGCGGCGGAGCTGGCCGCGCTGACAAAGTTTGCCGCCGACGCCGAAAAAGGTTTTGCAGTTCTTTTTGAGCGGTTGGGGAAACTTCTTCCTTTCTCCCGCTGACCTTTACCGGCACCACTTTAACCACATGAACGCTTTCAGTTCCGCCCTCCGCAGCCTCATCAGGCAGACCGGATACACCCTTACCCGCTGCCAGAAGCAGAACGGCTATCCCCTGGATTTTTCCGCCGCCGAAATCGCCCTGGTCGAGCACATCAAGCCCTACACGATGACGACCCCGGAGCGCATCCGCTCCCTCATCCACGCGGTCCGCTACCTGCACGAGCACAACATCCCGGGCGACATCGTGGAATGCGGCGTGTGGCGCGGCGGCTCCATGATCGCCACGGCCAAAACCCTCCAGGAAGTGGGCGGGGCCAACCGCCACCTCTGGCTTTACGACACCTTCGAGGGCATGACCGCCCCCTCCGAGCACGATGTCTCGAACAAGGGCACCAAGGCCTCGGACAAGTTTGAGAAACGCAAACGGAACGACGACAGCTCCGACTGGTGCTTCGCCTCGCTGGAGGAGGTCCAGGCCAACCTCAACGCCACGGGTTACCCGAAGGACAAACTCCGCTACGTCAAAGGCAAGGTCGAGGACACGCTGCCCGCCCAGGCCCCCGACAAAATCGCCCTGCTCCGCCTCGACACGGACTGGTATGAGTCCACCCTGCACGAGCTCGAAACCCTCTTCGACCGCATCGTCCCGGGCGGCATCCTCATCATTGACGATTACGGCGACTGGTCCGGGGCCAAGAAGGCAGTGGATGAGTTTCTGGCCAAACGGAAGATCCCGTTTTTCCTCGGCCGGGTGGACGACAGCGCGCGCCTCGGCATCAAACTTTCCTGAGGTTTTTCCCCGCGTTGACGATGCGCATCCTGCTACTCACGGACGGCAAAGCGGGGCACGCCAGCCAGTCCCGCGCGGTCACGATGGCGCTCGGTCACACCTTCCCGGTGGAGGTGGAGACCGTCCGTTGCAAACTGCGGGCCGGCCTGCTCCAAAAGCCCCTGCGGATGCTGCTCAACCTGACGGGTGGGAAACTTCCGTCGGGGGTCTTCGGCTGGTTTCACCAGGCGGAGACACTTCCCGAAACGAAGCCCGATCTGGTGGTGTCCTCGGGCGGCAACACGGTTTACGCCAACGCCTGGCTGGGGAAACAGTATGGCTGCGCGAACCTCTTTTGCGGCGAGGTGCGCGGCCTGCGCGCCGACCTCTTCGCCGGCATCATCAGCCCCTATGAAAAACACCGGGGACTCTCGCCCTACCTGATCTCGCCGACACCTGTGCCCATTGACCGCCGGGAACTCGGCTGCAAGGCGGCCGCCTTCCGGGAACGTTCCGGGCTGCGCGGACAACGCTGCTGGAGCCTGCTGGTGGGTGGGGCCGGGGCCGGTTACCAGTATGGGACGGCGGACTGGGAGCGCCTGGCCGGAGCCCTGAAAACCCTGGCCGAACGCCACGGCATCCGCTGGCTCGTGACGACCTCCCGGCGGAGCGGACCCGAGGCCGAGGCCGCCCTCCAACGTTTCCTTCCCGCCGAGCTCGTGGCCGCCTCCTCCTACGCGCTGAAGGGCGGGGGCAACATTTCCTACCACGAGATTCTCGGCGTGGCCGAACGCCACTTCTGCACGGAGGACAGCCACATGATGATCTCCGAGGCCATCGCCACCGGATGCCCGGTCCATTCGCTCCAACCCGCTGTTTTCCAGCCGGATGAGACGAACCTGCATTTCCTGGAACTCTACGCCGGCAAGGGCTGGCTGACCCGCCTCCCCATCGCCGGACTGGGGGAAACGCACTTTGCCGCCGCCGGAGGCACCGGGGAGGCCCCGTCGGTGTTGCAGGACCTCGGGGTGGAGCTGGCCCGGTGGTGGAAGAGGCGCTGAGGGGGAGAAGCCGGCGCCGAGCCCAGTGGTTGGTGGCAGCGCAGGCTGCCGGCCCCATCCTGTTCAGTCAGTTATTTCCGTAAGTAACTGACTGAACAGGATGGGGCGGACCTTGTGTCCGCCCACCGTGAGCCAAGTGGCAACCGTATGACCCCAGACGCTTTCGGGCGGCGCCAAGCACCACCCCTACGAGCTCGATGCCCACGCTCACGTAACGACGAGAGCGAGGGGCATTGTCCCTCAGACTGAGTGGAGGCCCATCTTGTCCACGTTCATGGCGGCTTCCTTGAAGGCTTCCGAGATGGTGGGGTGGGCGAAGCAGGTGCGCCAGACGTCCTCGGCGCTGCCCCCGTATTCCATGTGGGCGCAGGCGGCGGCGATCATTTCGGAGCTGCCCTTGGCGACAATCTGGACGCCCAGGAGGCGGTCGGTCTTGGCGTCGGCCACGACCTTGACGAGGCCTTCGGTGGCGTCGGAGGCGATGGCTCGGCCGTTGGCGGCGAGGTTGAATTTGCCGACCTTGACGGCGATGCCCTTTTCCTTCGCGGCGGCCTCGGTCAGGCCCACGCTGGAGAGTTCGGGTTCGGTATAGACGACGTTCGGGATCACGGCGTAGTTCACGTGGCCGTGTTTGCCGGCGAGGTGCTCGGCCAGGGCCACGCCCTCCTCCTCGGCCTTGTGGGCCAGCATGGGGCCGGAAATGGTGTCGCCGATGGCGTAGATGCCGGGGACGGAGGTCTGGTAATGGGCGTCGGTCTCGATCACGCGGCGGTTGTTCATCTTCACGCCAAGTTCCTCCAGGCCAAGACCTTCGTTGCGAGCGGCGCGGCCCACGGCGACGAGGACCTTGTCGGCCACGAACTCCAGGACCTTGCCCTTGTTCTCGGCCGTGACGTAGCGTTTGCCGTCCTTTTCGATCACGCCGGTCACCTTGGTTTCCGTGCGGAGGTCGAGGCCCTGGTTCTTGAGGGCGCGTTCGGCCACGCGGCAGACGTCGGCGTCGAGGAAGGCGGCCACGTTCGGGAGAAACTCAAGAACGGTGACCTTGCTGCCGAGGCGGGACCAGACGGAGCCGAGTTCGAGGCCGATGGCCCCGCCGCCGATGACGACGAGATTTTCGGGGACTTTTTCGAAGGCGATACCCTGGTCGGAGGAGCAGACGAAGGAGCCGTCAAACTTGAGGAAGGGCAGCTCGGTCGGTTTGGAGCCGGTGGCGATGACGATGTTTTTCGAGGCGACGGTCTCGGTCTTCTCACCCTTCACCTCGACGGAGCCGGGGGCGGTGATTCTGCCCAAACCTCGGAACACGGAGATTCCGCGCTTGGTGATGAGGGTTTCCACTCCCTT
>JANOBW010000122.1:0-5489 GCA_031411855.1 Opitutia bacterium | reverse complement strand
GTCCGCTCCGCCATGAGGGTGTGGAAGGGGTCGCTTTCACCGTCTGGGCTCCCTCCGCCCGCCGGGTCTCGGTCGTAGGTGAATTCAACGAATGGGACGGCCGTTACCACCCGATGCGCCTGCTCGGTTCCTCCGGTATCTGGGAGATTTTCGTCCCCGGTGTTCCCCTCGGGACCAAATACAAATACGAGATCCTGGGGGCCGACGACAAACTCCGCACCAAGACCGACCCTTGCGGCACTTTCTTTGAGCCCCCGCCCGGGAACGCCTCCCTGGTCCATGACGCGGATTCCGCCTACCCATGGCGCGATGCCGCCTGGATGGAAAAACGCGACCGCACCGACTGGCGCTCCCGCCCCATCTCCATCTACGAGGTGCACGCCTCCTCCTGGAAACGCAAAACCGAGGACGGTTTCCGGGTTTTGACCTACCGCGAGATGGCCGTGGAACTCGTTGATTACGTGGCGGACATGGGATTCACCCACATCGAGTTTCTCCCCCTCAACGAGTTTCCCTTCGACGGTTCCTGGGGTTACCAGGTCACGGGTTTCTTCGCCCCCACCCAGCGCTTCGGCACACCCGATGATTTCCGCTACCTGGTGGACGCCTGCCACGCCCGCGACATCGGCGTCATCATTGACTGGGTGCCCGCCCACTTCCCGACCGACGCCTTCGCCCTTTCGCAGTTCGACGGCACCCATCTCTATGAGCATGCCGACCCCCGCCAGGGCTTCCACCAGGACTGGGGCACCCTCATTTTCAACTACGGCCGCACGAGGTCCGCAACTTCCTCATCAACAGCGCCTTGAACTGGCTCGAACGCCACCACGTGGACGGCCTGCGGGTGGACGCCGTGGCCTCCATGCTCTATCTCGACTATTCCCGCAACGACGGCCAGTGGATCCCCAACGAGCACGGTGGAAATCACAACCTTCAGGCCATCAGCTTTTTACGGCAGTTCAACGACACCGTCCACCGCCTTCACTCCGGCGTGCTCACCATCGCGGAGGAAAGCACCTCGTTCCCGGGCGTCAGCCAGCCTCCCTCCCACGGCGGCCTCGGTTTCAACTTCAAGTGGAACATGGGCTGGATGCACGACACCCTGCGCTACTTCTCGACCGACCCGCTTTACCGCCGCCACCGCCACAACGACCTGACCTTCGGGATGCTCTACCAGTTTTCCGAAAACTTCGTGCAGACCTTTTCCCACGATGAGGTCGTCCACGGCAAAGGTTCGTTGATGAACAAAATGGCCGCCGGCAGCATGACCGACAAGGCCCGCAACCTTCGCGCCCTTTATGGCCTGCAGTGGACCTGGCCGGGTAAAAAATGCCTCTTCATGGGCCAGGAATTCGGCCAGTCCTCCGAATGGAATTTCGCCGGCCAGCTCGATTGGGGCCTGCTCCAATACGCGGACCATCTCGGCACGCAAAAGTTGGTGCGTGATCTGAACAAACTCATTCAAACCGAGCCCGCCCTGCATCAGCGCGATAACAACGGCGATGGCTTCGCCTGGGTCCGCGGCGACCAGGCTGATCAGTCCCTGCTCGCTTACCTGCGTTTCGGCAACAATTCCTCCGACTCGCTCCTCATCGTTTGCAACTTCACTCCGGTGACCCGCACAAATGTCCGCTACGGCGTGCCTGCCGGCGGTTTCTGGCGCGAGGTTCTCAACTCTGACGCGGCCGACTATGGCGGTTCCGGTTTGGGCAACCTTGGCGGCGTCAAAGCCGACGATCAGGAATGGGATCACCAGCCGCACAGCGTGAGCCTGACCCTGCCAGGCCTCAGCGTGCTGGTGCTGAAACGGGCGTAACCGCTGATTGCCCCACAGGAGGCGGGACGCCCTCGTCCCGCTTCCCTTGACGTCGACGAACCACGAGGGCCGAGGGCGGCCCTTCTCCTGTAAAAGGCAAAGGCGCATTCGTGGGTTTCGGGAGTAGGACGGATTACCTGAACTATCGGCAAATAGCTGACACCCTGCCGCTTAAATCGGTGGCAAACTGAGGTTTAGGCTTTCTCCCGGCCCCTTCTTTTTGCAAACGAAACGGAATGCCCACGAAGCCCACCTGCTCCTGCTCACCACTTTCGCCCCTGCCCGGCTGCCCCGGCGACCGCGCCTCGACGTGCCCTCCCACCGCCCATGACAAGGGTGTGATCGCCCGCTGGCGTCCCTGGCTGCAAGGCCTGCCTGAGCACGCACCGGCCGTCTCGCTCAACGAGGGCTCCACGCCGCTCATCCACTCGCCCAAGCTCAGCGCGTTGAGCGGACGCCGCATTTTCCTTAAGTTTGAAGGCCTCAATCCGACCGGTTCCTTCAAGGATCGCGGCATGTGCGTGGCCGTGGCCGGAGCCGTGGCCGATGGCGCCCGCGTGCTTGTCTGTGCCTCGACGGGAAACACTTCCGCTGCCGCTGCCGCCTATGCAGCCCGGGCCGGTCTCTCCTGTCTCGTGCTTCTGCCCGCCGGTAAAATCTCCAAGGGCAAGCTCGCCCAGGCCTTGGTTTACGGCGCGAAGGTCGCGGCTGTGCGGGGCAACTTCGACGCCGCCCTGCGCGTCGTCCGCCAGTTCGCCGCCGACCGCGAGTTTGCCGTCGTCAACTCCATCAACCCCCTCCGCATCGAAGGCCAGCAGACCGCCGCCTTTGAGGTCGTGGAAACCCTCGGGGGCGCTCCCGCCGCGCACCTCCTGCCCGTCGGCAACGCCGGCAACATCACCGCCTACTGGAAAGGCTACACCCGTTTCCACGCCGCCGGCCACTGTGACTCCCTGCCCATGATGTTCGGTTTCCAGGCCGCCGGTTCGGCCCCCCTGGTTCTCGGCCATCCGGTCGAAAACCCCGAGACCCTTGCCACCGCCATCCGCATCGGCGACCCCGCCAGCGCCGACGGTGCCCGCACCGCCATCAAGGACTCAAACGGCGGCATTGATGCCGTGACGGACGACGAGATCCTCGACGCCCAGGCCCTGCTGGCCCGCTGCGAGGGCATCTTTGTCGAACCCGCCAGCGCCGCCTCCGTGGCCGGCCTCCTCAAGATGATCCGTTCCCAGGCCATCGAAAAGATCCCGGCCGGTTCCGATGTGGTTCTCACTGTGACCGGCAACGGACTGAAGGACACCGACACCGCCCTCATCCGCTGCGGCACCGACCCGATCGAGACCGACGCCGACTGGCAGGACGTGCGCAAGCGCCTGGGGCTGTGAGGGTTGCGTCTTGAACAAGTCGGCTGATCCTTCCGCTTCCTCCCGCAACTGGCTTTCTGGCGGGCTGGTGTTGCTGGCGGCTTACCTGGGTGGCTATGGAGTCATCAGGGCCAATTGTGACAATGGGATCGGGGGAGATAGTTTTCTCCTCCCCAAATGCCTGCAGCACTCGGTTTCCGATTGGGAACACCCGTGGGGAAGAATTGTGGTCGTTGCCTATGCCCCGCTTTTCCAGTTGGATATGAAACTGACCGGCCGCATCTACGAACGCCGTGTCGCTTGGTATCAGGACTCCCTGTAGCCTTGTTCAGTTTTTACAAGCTGGAGTTTATTCATGCAGTTTTGTGCGATTCGTGGATCATCCCGGATTCGGTAAACCAACACCTCCACTTCGCCCACAGGTTTGCCGTTCTAATCCTTGGGGGCTCCGTCAGCTTCCTTCTTGTCCGCCCCGGCCCTTTGGCCCATCTCCCCTTCTTTTACCTTATCATGAAGACTCCCATCCGTGTCGCTGTCACCGGGGCCGCCGGCCAAATCGGCTACGCCCTTCTGTTCCGCATCGCCTCTGGCGCCATGTTCGGGGCCGACCAGCCGGTCATCCTCCAGCTGATCGAAGCCCCCGTGGAAAAGGCCCTGCTGGCCCTCAACGGCGTGGCCATGGAACTCGACGACTGTGCCTTCCCGCTCCTCAAGGGCATCGTCCAGACTTCCGACCCCGAAGTCGGCTTCAAGGATGCCAACTGGTGTCTCCTCGTAGGTGCCAAACCCCGCGGACCCGGCATGGAGCGCGCCGACCTTCTGAAGGACAACGGCAAGATCTTCATCGGCCAGGGCCAGGTCATTGACCGCGTGGCCGCCGCCGACGCCCGTGTCGTCGTGGTGGGCAACCCCGCCAACACCAACTGCATGTTCGCCGCCTCCCAGGCCAAGCGCCTCCCGGCCGACCGCTTCACCGCCATGGTGCGCCTCGACCAGAACCGCGCCCAGACCCAGCTCGCCAAGAAGGCCGGCGTGGACCTCACCCTCGTCTCCGACATCTTCATCTACGGCAACCACAGCCCGACCATGTTTCCCGCCTTTGCCCACGCGAAGATCGGCGGCCAGCCCGCCCAAGCCGTCATCAACGACGACGCCTTCCTGCAAGGCCCCTTCTGCGAAACCGTTGGCAAACGCGGCGCGGCCATCATCGCCGCCCGTGGCGCCTCTTCCGCCGCCTCCGCCGCCAACGCCCTGGTGGACCACGTCCGCAGCCTCGTCACCCCCGGCGCGATCCACTCCATCGCCGTCAAATCCAACGGTGTTTATGGCTTCGACCCCGAAATTTGGGCCGGCGTGCCCGTTCGCACCACCACTCCCGGCAGCTATGAGGTCATCACCGGTTACGCCATGGACGACTTCGCGAAGTCCAAGATCGCCGCGACCAACAAGGAGCTTGTCGAAGAGCGCGCCTTTGTCGTGGACATGCTGAAAGGCTGAGTTTTCCCGCCCTTACCGACGTCACTTCCCCCGGCCCTTTCCCTTCGCGGAGAGGGCCTTTTTTATGACCGGGAAACTTGCGCTTCCCCGGTCGGCGTCGCCAAGCTCCGCCTCAGGTCATGACCTCATGAAAATCACCCTCATCCATCCCGGCCGTCTCCTCCCGGGGCTGAGCGCCCAGCAGCTGGCTGCCTACGAGGGCCTCAGGTCGGTTTTCCAGATCGGGGCCGACGACCCTTCGTGCGGCTTTGCCCTGGCGGAAGACATTGAGGCGGCCGACCTGGCGATTTTCCCCCGCTCCTATGTCACCGGGGGATGGCTGATGGGAGACTTTCGCCGCACCAGCCTTTACCGGAGTTTCCGGGACAAAATCCAGGCTTACTCCACCGACGACAACGACTTCCCCGCCTTGCCCGGGCTTTACGCGGGGGCGCGAAAGGCCTACGCCCGCACGGGATGGTGCGCGGCTGCCCACTACATCTCCGGCTCGTTTGTGGAACGTTTTGATTTCGAGGTGCTTCCGTTTCGCGAGCGGGACATTTTCTTTTCGTTTGTCGGCTCCTCCTCGACCCATCCGGTCCGCGAAAAGATCGTGGCGTTGTCCCATCCCTCCGCCCTGATCCACGACAGTTGCAAAAAGGGCCAGCCGGCCTGGTGGAGCAAGACTCCGGCCGAGGCCCGCTCCCTCCAGGACCTCTACAAAAGGGCGGTCACGAAAAGCCGGTTTGTGCTTTGTCCACGCGGAGTGTCGCCGTCCTCCATCCGTCTCTTTGAGGTCATGGAGGCGGGCTGTGTCCCGGTCTTGATCG
>JANOBW010000121.1:0-3307 GCA_031411855.1 Opitutia bacterium | reverse complement strand
GCCGAGAATCGGTGACAGGCTTGTGTCGATGGCCAGGTTCGCACCCGCTCCAACGGTGAGCGCCGTGCTCATCGTCCCCGCCGTCCACGCCACCGTTCCACCGCCACCGACCACCGTCAGACTGCCTGCGCCGCTCATCGTGCCGCCTGCGATCTCAAATCCGCCTGCCGCCAGCACTGCCGTGCCGATTTCCGAAGCGCCAGTGAAGGCCACCGTGCCACCACTGATCCGCCCACGCCCGGGACCGGTAAACCTGGCCCCTGTTTTCAGAACGTGCGTACCACCGGAAAACTCCACGCGCGCAGCCGCCGTGCCAGCAGTGAAATTTCCTGCGCTGCCCTGGGACGGCATCCCGGCATCAAGCGGGGAGCTGCCCGCCGCAAAGGCCAGCGTGCCGGAGTCCGCTCCGGCGGCTCCGTTGTTGTTGAATTTCCAGCCAATCGTCGCCACCCCGGAGCCCGTTGTCTTGACCACCGTGCCCGTGTTGTTGAAGGTCGGCACCGTCGAGTAGTTTTCCAGAATCACCCCATTCCGAGCAATGAGCAGCGTCCCGGAGTTGTTCAACGTCACATTGTCCCCATACAGGACTCCAGGGGCGCCAGCGCCCGTGTCTGTCATCTCGATGGTCCCCGAGTTGGAAAGCCCCCCACCATTGCCAAGCAGAGGGTTCCCTTTTGTGTCAATGGTCAACCTCGCCCCCACCGCCACGAGAAGCTGGCCCGCGATGATTCCTCCCGACCAGACGGACGATCCTCCCCCACCCGTCACCGTGACCGCATAGCCGCCATACGACGAACCGCCGCCAAGCCTCAGTCCGTGCACGGTCCGGCTGATGGTGGACTGGACCGCGTCGCCATTGTCGATTTGCACAATGTCATTGAGCCCGGGCACCTCGCTGGGCAGCCAGTTCCCCGGCGTCCCCCACGAGTGACTGTCATTGTTGGGATCTGCGTCACGAAAGGTCGCCCCGGTCCAGGTGAAGACAGGATGGTAGTCCACCGTCACCTGGGCGTCCCGCTGTATCCGGTTTCCAGCCGCATCATCGATGAGCGCGATGAAATTGTAGCTTCCGTTCGGCATCTGAGCGCCGGGCACCGGATGGGTGAAGTTACTCGTCCAGATTTCTCCGCTCAGCGTGGAGGCGAGGTTCGCCTGCAGAGAATCAGCCAGCCAGGTGGTGCCGTTCCAGTAGAGGTTGTCCGCATTTCTCCGGATGAAAAGAATCACCCGGCCCATCGCCTCGTCGTCTCTGGCAGAGCCGGCAAAGCCGTAACCAGTCGCGTCGATGACAGTCCCGTTCCCCGGCGCGGAGATCGAGCCCGTGGGCGGATTGGTGTCTACATCGAAGAAAATGTTATTCACACCCGTCTGTGCAATGGAGACCAGCCCCGTGGTATCCTGTGTGCCAGCTGCCAGCGAATACCGCCCCGGGCGCAACGTCCCCGCCGCAGTGTTTGGAACACCCCCCGTCCACGTCCAAATGTGCGTCGTCACATTCACCGCCACCGAGAGGCTCGCCGCCGTGGCGCTCCACGACGTGCCGGCCCAGTACTGCCCGGTCGGCACGTGATACAGCGTGAGGTTCACCACATTTCCCGCGATCGCCGCCGTGCCGCCTGCCGTGGCCGTGCCGGAGAGGGTGGGAAAGACTTTCACGCTCGCTCCATGCGTGGGCGAGGTGATGGTCACCGCCGGCGGGGCGGTGATGTTGAAGTTCCCCGGGGAGATCGCAAAGAAGACGTTGCCGACGGCCTCCACCTTCACCCGCCCCGTGCCCGTGCCACCGGCGGGAATGTTTACCGTGGCCGATCCGCTGTTCGGCACGTTCGACGCCAGGGTCGTGGGAAAGGTGAGTCCGCCATCCGTGGAGAGGAGCACATTCACGTTCGCCGTGTTGATTCCATTTCCCGTCGTGCCGGCCACGTTCCAGGTCACCGTCGTCGTGCCAGGTCCGGTCCACGTCGCGCCGGCTGCGGGCGCCGTCACGGCAAAGGCCGCTCCCGTGTCCACCACCGTCGCCTTCATGTCATCCGTATCCACGCCGCCGCCGCCGGAGCGATTGTCACGCACCGTCAGCCGGAAATTCATCACCCGCGCCAGGACGGGCAGCTTCTCTGCATTCGTCGGCGTCCCGCTCAGGATCGTCGCCAGCCTCGGAAACGTGCGGCTCGGGCTGGCCGTGGGCGGGTAAACGCGGAAAAGCGGGCTGGTTCCATTGTCGGCGTCCGTCAGCGCCGCCTGGGTGCCAAGGTCGATCTCCTCCCAGGAGTAGGTCAGCGCATCACTGTTCGCGTCCGTGCCGGAGCCCGTCAGGGCAAAGGGAGTTCTCGCCGGAATGGTGAAGTCCGCCCCCGCCGCCGCCACCGGGGCTGCATTTCCACTGGCCGACTGCGTTGCGCAGGTGCCCAGACCCGTCACCACATAGTTGCGGATCTGCAGGAGGGACACCGCGTGGAAATAAGGATCCGAGTTTGGCTGCAGGTCGTTCGGTGCACAGATGCCGGCGTAGGCCATGATGGTGCTGCCGCTGCCCGGCTCGTGCGCCGTGATCGACGTCCACGAGCCCCCGCTGCAGCTGCCCCCCGGCCCGTTAAAGGTGTGGTTCCCGCCGAACTGGTGCCCAATTTCGTGCGCCACGTAGTCCACGTAGAAGGCATCCCCCAGCGGATTCGCCTTCCCCGTCACACACATCGCCTTCATCCCCGTCTGGCAGACATTCCCAATTTGCCCCGACCTCCCGCCCCCACCCGTGCTGAAGACGTGGCCGATGTCGTAGTTCGCACTGCCAATGACGTTGTCCACCTTGGTCTGGTTTTCCACGATGATCGTCGTCGAGACGTTGTCCGTGAATCCGTCCGTCGCCGCATCCGTGAAGACCAGCAGATTATTGTTCGCCACCAGAACGAACCGGATTGCCAGCTCCTGCTCATAGATCCCGTTCACCCGGTTGATGGCCGTCACAATGGCGGACTGCCCGCCCGCCACCGTGCCCCCGCCCACCGCTGCCACGTACTCGCCCGTCGCAGACACCGCCAGGCGGAATGTCCGCAGCGTCGGTCCCGTCAGCGCCAGCGTGCCCAGCTCCGTCACCTTGTATTCCGGAACCGGCTGGCTGAAGAGCGCCTGCACCTGCGGTGAGAGGTCCTCGCAGACAAAGGCGTCACGGGCACTGCGGGCGTGGTCACTCTTGAAGTGGCTGATGTACACGTCCGACGACTCCTTGAAGAACGGATCGATCAACCACGTCCCCTGCGATGGCGAGCGCACCTGCGCGTGGAAACCCTGTGTGGTGAAGTCCAGCTGCACC
>JANOBW010000120.1:0-1538 GCA_031411855.1 Opitutia bacterium | reverse complement strand
GCAAACTGAAGGAGCGGACCTTCGAGACCGCCTTCCTCGAATACGGCGCGATGCAGAACCTCGTCCGCTCCACCGGCCGCACCGTCTGGTATCTGAACGACCCGATCGAGGACAACCCCAACCACGACTGGAACGACTACCAGCGCAACTGGGAGTCCACCCTCGTCGCCTCCCTCCTCCAGCCCGAGGTCTGGCAGTTCGAGGTCGCCCCCTGGCCCGAGCGCATCTTCGGCGGACGCTACCCGAAGTCGGCCAAACCCGAGGACCGCAAGCCCATCCCGCCGGCCTACGAAAAGGAACTGCGGACCGTCATGGAAACGCTGAAGGACATGAAACAGGACCGCGTGGAATGGGACTGCGGGACCACCGGCGTGGGGGTGCTGGCGGGAGACTCCCTCATGTTCCAGCGCGGAGCGCCCAGGCCGAGCGAGAAGCACCTGAGCCACTTCTACGGCCTGGCCATGCCGCTGGTGAAACGCGGCATCCCGGTCACGCCCGTCCAGCTGGAAAACGTTTCGCTACCGAAATACCTCGACGCCTTCAAGGTCCTGCTCCTCAGCTATCAGGGGATGAAACCCCTGACCCCGGAGGTCCACACCGGCCTGGCCGCGTGGGTCAAAGGCGGAGGCGTCCTGGTGGTCTGCGACGACGATTCCGATCCCTTCAACGCCGTGCGCGAGTGGTGGAACAGCGGGGACCTCCCTTTCGCCACCCCGCGTGAACACCTCTTTGTCCAACTCGGGATCAAACCCGGCGAGGCCGAAAATCAATGGGATTGCGGTAGCGGCAAGGTGGTCTGGCACCGGAAGAACCCCGCCACATTCGCCACCAGCGCCGAGGGCGACCAGTTCGTGGCCGACATCGTCAAACAGGCCGCCCAGGCCGCGCATCTGGCCTGGCGCGAGACCAACTATCTCCTCCTCCGCCGGGGCCCCTATGTGGTAGCGGCAGGCTTGGATGAATCCATCGCGGGTGAGCCGAAGACCCTGAAAGGACGCTTCGTCAACCTCTTCGATCCCGAACCAAAGGAAGTGGCAACCGTCACGCTCACCCCCGGCAGCCGCTACCTCCTCCGCGACTTGAACGCGACTCCGGCCACGGGTTCCAAGTGATGCGCCAGCGGGGCCGGGGCCCTGGACTCGGCTTTCCACAATCGAGCACCCGCATGGGGCAGGCCCAGGACCTTCAGTCTCCCTGGTCCGTGCGGAAGGGCGAGGCGGGCAGCCCCGCGCCGTTGACAAGATTGCAGTCCGGGTTGTCTCCCCAGGCATAGCGGACGGCGACAGGAGTTTTCACCCCGGGTGAGGAGACGATGACCGTCTCACCCTCAACCCTGGCCTGGGCCCAGACCCATGTGCGGTCGGCACCGGCGATCGCAAAACCCTTAAGCTCGCCCGTCTTGGCCTTGAGACCGCCCTCGGTGTGGGTGAAACTGAGCGAGACCTCCCCACCCTTGACCTTGCTGCCCGCCAGGAGCGGACCCGAATAGGCGATGTCCTGACCATAAACTTTGGCGCGGGCCCACAGCGCCAGGCGGG
>JANOBW010000119.1:0-3453 GCA_031411855.1 Opitutia bacterium | reverse complement strand
GGCATCGCGACCCTGTCGCGGCCTCAAGGTGATCTTCGTGGGAGGCGGATGGAGTTTTGCCGACCTGAGTCGACGCTACGACGTGCCACGGCCCGGCGACAGGGTCGCCCTGGGCCACAGCTACAACAGGGTTGTAGCACTCCACGGTGCTGCGCACGGCCAACACAGGTTTTCCACGGTGCTTCGCACCCGAAACGATGCAGCTGGCGAGTGGAATTCCCCTCGCCTCAGAAAATCTCCGTTTGGGCTGCCTTGGTCGGGTGGCGCATCCCGAGGACTTCGTAACCCTTGACCGTCAACATCCGGCCCTGGGCGGTGCGTTGGAGGTAGCCTTCCTGGATGAGGTAGGGTTCGTGGACTTCCTCCAGGGTTTCCGCCTCCTCGCTCACCGCGATGGCGATGGTGCCCATGCCGACGGGGCCGCCGCCGTAGTTTTCCGCCAGCACACGCATGACCTTTTTGTCCATCTCGTCGAGGCCGCGGATGTCAATGTCGAGCAGTTCGAGGGCGGCCGAGGCCACGGCGGCGTTGATCTCCCCCTTGGCCCTTTGCTGGGCGAAGTCGCGGCAGAAGCTGATGAGGTTGTTGAGGATGCGCGGGGTGCCCCGGGCGCGTCCGGCGATCTCGCAGGCGCCGTCCTCGTCGATCTTGACCTTGAGAAGATCGGCCGTGCGGTGGACGATTTTGACGAGGTCGTGGCGGGAGTAGTAGTCGAGGCGGGTTTGCAGGGTGAAACGCGAGCGCAGCGGGGCGGTGAGGAGGCCGGTGCGGGTGGTGGCGCCGACGAGGGTGAAGCGGGGGATGTTGAGGCGGACGGAGCGGGCGTTGGGCCCCTGGTCGAGCATGATGTCTATGCTGTAATCCTCCATCGCGGAGTAGATGTATTCCTCGACGGTTTTCGGAATGCGATGGATCTCGTCAATGAAGAGGACATCGCCGGCCTCGAGGTTGGTCAGCATCCCGGCCAGGTCGCCCGGGCGCTCGATGACGGGGCCGGAGGTGATGCGGAGCTGTTTGCCGAGCTCGTTGGCGAGGATGTGGGCGAGGGTGGTTTTACCGAGGCCGGGCGGGCCGCTGATGAGGACGTGGCTGAGGGCCTCGCCGCGGGCCTTGGCCGCGCCGACCATGACCTGGAGCCGCTCCTTGGTGCGGAGCTGGCCGGTGAAATCGTCGAAACTCAGCGGCCGGAGCCGGACCTCCTCCGGGTTGGGCGCGTTGAGGGTGTTCTGCAGCAGGCCGGCCCCGTTGACGCCGGTGGCGGGGGAGGGGACCGGGGAGGCTTTGGCGGCGGACTTTTTGGCGGGTTCTTTCACTGGGAAACAGACAAGGCGTTTGCCGGGCCGGACAAAAGCCGAAAGCGGGATTTGCGTTTGCCAAAGCCGGGGGCGGTCGGACGATGCCCCTTCTCACATGGCCCTGCTTGATCCGCTCAAAGCCCTCCCCGGCAACGCCGCCCGCACGGCCCTGGTGTTGGGTGGCTTCGCGCTGTTTCTGACCTGGGAACAGAGCTTTTACTGGCGGACGGAGGACGAATACAGCTTCGGCTGGCTGGTGCCCCTTTTTGTCGCCTTCATCCTCTCGGAGCGGTGGGAGAAGATCAAAGGCTACTTCAACGGCCTGAAACTGGACGGCCTGACTCCGGTGAAACGCGCCCGGGCCGAGGAGGAGCTCACCCTTGGTTTTCCCGCGCTGGCCGGCCTGGGAAACGGCCCCGGCTTTCTCGAAGGTTTGGCCACGGCGGCCATCCTCACCGGTCTGGTCTCCTTCCTGATCGGGGCCGTGCTCCGGGCCGCCTTCGGGGCCCAGCCCGACATCTCGTTTCTGATGAGCGGCGGTTTCGTCCTCATGGCTGTCGCGATGCTTTTCCAAGCCTCGTCCGGGGAGGGCAAAACCGAGCCTCTCCACCGCCGCCTGGCCTTTCTGGCCGTTTTCACCTTCCCGATTTTCATCTGGCTGCTGTCCGCCCCGTTGGTGGAGTTTGTGGACCGCACCATCCGCCTTTTCCTGATGGACGTGGTGACGATGTGGGTGGTCTTTGCCGCCGACATGATTGACCTCGGCCTGCACAACGAGGGCAACACCCTCGTGCTGGACAACGGGGCCCGCCTCCAGGTCGAGGACGCCTGCTCGGGCATCCGCTCGCTCACCGCCTGCCTTTTTGCCGGTTCCTTCATGGCGGCGGTGTTTCTCAAAACTTTCCCCCGCAAGGCCGGCCTAGTGCTCACCGCCATGGGGCTGGCCACGGCCACGAACTTCATGCGCAGCCTGTTCCTGACCATCTGGAGCAACGACCGCGGCCCGGGCGCGATCGAGTTCGATTTCAGCGGCCACGCCCCGCACCTCCTCGACAAGGCCGGGCACAAGATTCTCGATGCCGCCGGCCAGCCCACCCCCAACCCGGATTTTTGGATGAGTGTGCACGATGTCGCCGGATTCGCCGTGCTGGGCCTCACCCTGGTGGGCCTTTTCTGCCTGCTGCCGGTCTTCAATTTCACCCTGCGCCTGCCGGAGGAGGAACCCACGGTCCCGCCTTCCGAACCCAATCCTGACAGCACCACCACCGAACCCACCGTCCCATGAAAATCCTGATGCTCGCGCCCGAAGTGGCCCCTTTTGTCAAAGTCGGTGGCCTGGCCGATGTCCTCGGCGCGCTGCCCAAGGCCCTCCGCGCCCTGGGCCACGATGTGCGGCTCGTCTGCCCCCTGTATGGCACCATCAAACGCGACCCGAAGTGGATCCCCTACGAGCACTCGCTCACCGCCTCGCTCGGCTCTGAGATCATCAAGTGCCGGGTCTGGGAGGGCACGTTGCCCGGCTCGGACGTCATCATTTATTTCCTGGAGCACAACGACTTCTATGGCCGCAAGGAGGTTTACGCCGGACCGTGGGGCGACCACAGCGACAACGCCCAGCGCTTCACCTACCTGACCCGCGCCGGCCTCAACCTCTGCTATTATCTCGGCTGGATGCCCGAGGTGATCCATGGCCATGACTGGACGGTGGGCCTGGCTCCGGTTTACCTCAACACCACCGACCTCAACGGTCCGCTGGGCCGTGCCGCCAGCGTGATGACGGTCCACAACCTCCAGCACCAGGGCGTGTTTCCCGAGGGGGCCAAGCTGGCCGCGATGGCGCGCCTGCCCGCCAATGTCATGCGCCCCGACTGCCTTGACCATTTCGGCGGGGCCAACCTGCTCAAGGCCGGCCTCTACAACTGCTCCAAGATCACCACGGTGAGCCCGACCTACGCGGCGGAAATCCAGACCGCTGAACAGGGCTGGGGGTTGGAAAACCTCCTCAAGTTCCGCTCCGCCGACCTCGTCGGCATCATCAACGGCATTGACGAGGAGGAGTGGGACCCCTCGACCGACACCCGCATCCCGGCCAAGTTTTCCACCAAGGACCTCTCCGGCAAGGCCGTCAACAAGGCCGCCCTGCAAAAGGCGCTCGGCC
>JANOBW010000118.1:0-15313 GCA_031411855.1 Opitutia bacterium | reverse complement strand
CCTGGCCGAACTGCTTGCGCCCTTTGGCTGCCGTGTCACCGCCTACCGCCGGACCCCTCGCGGCGACGAGCCTGTGCCGACCGTGGGCGCCGAAGGGCTGGATGCGGCCCTGGCGGAGGCCGACCACGTGGTGAGCCTCCTGCCCGACTCGCCCCAGACGGTCCGCTTCATCAATGCCCCACGCCTGGCCCGGATGAAGCCCGGCGCCCGCTTCTACAACATGGGCCGTGGCACCACCGTGGACCAGCCCGCCCTCATCGCCGCCTTGGAGTCCGGCCGCCTGGACGCCGCCTACCTCGACGTGATGGACCCCGAGCCCCTGCCGCCCGCCCATCCCCTGTGGAAGGCTCCGAACTGTTTCCTCACCTGCCACATCGGTGGAGGGACGGGTGACCAGGACGCCAAACTCGTGGCTCATTTCCTGGAAAACTTCCGGCGGTTCGAGTCCGGCCTGGCCCTGGCGGACCGCATTGTGTGAACGGCGGGGGGCAGGCATCTTCCCGGTGTTGTTTCGGCCGGCCGGAGACAATCACTCTTATCACCCTTCGTATTGCCCCATGAGCCCTTGCCCCCGCCCGACGTTTGCCTCCGCGTGGTTTCTTTTGCTCCCCATTTTCAGTTTAACTCTGGCCGCCGCCACCGCCCTCAATGTCCCTGTTCCTTTCGTTTCCGAAACAAAAACCGCCCCGGCCAAACCCGCGAAATGACCTCCATGATCCGCCTCATCGCTCCCGCGTTTCTTCTCCTCGCCTCCGCCGTTCCGGTCCTGGCCGACCTCGACCTCGGCGCGCGGGTCCAACCCGTGCCGATGGACGCCACAGTCGTTGATCCCGGCCATTTTGTGTGGTGCGGGGCGCCGACGAAAGGGGCCGACGGGCGCTACCACCTCTATTACTCCCGCTGGGAGACGAAACACGGCTTCGCGCCCGGCTGGGCCATCCATTCCGAGATCGCCTACGCCGTTTCCGACCAGCCGCTCGGCCCCTACCGGTTTGTCAACGTCGCCCTCCCCGCCCGTGGCACGGAGTTCTGGGACGGAAGCGTGACCCACAACCCGAACATCCTCCAGGCCGGCGGGAAATACTGCCTCTTTTACATGGGCAACCGTGGTGACGGAAACTACGCCGTCCACCGCAACAACCAGCGCGTCGGCGTCGCCCTGGCCGACAAACCCGAAGGCCCCTGGACCCGCTATGACCGGCCGATCGTGGACGTGAGCCCGGACGACAAGGCCTTCGACTCCCTCTGCGTGACCAACCCGGCCGCGGCGGTCCGCCCCGACGGCGGCATCCTCCTCATTTACAAGGCGGTGGAGAAGGCTCCCGGGAAGGTCATGGGCGGACGGGTCCGCTACGGGGCGGCCCTGGCGGACAAACCCGAGGGTCCCTACACCAAGAAGCCCGGCCGCATCTTCGGGGCCCCCGAAAAGGATTCCAAACACTGGATGCTGGCGGAGGACCCCTTTCTCTGGTTCGATGCCAACGAGGGCCGCCGCTACTACGCCGTGGCCCGCGATGTGGTGGGCACCTTCACCGGCGCGAACGGCGGGATCGCCCTCTTCCAGTCGGAGGACGGTCTGGAATGGAAACCCGCCGCCCATCCCAAAGTGCTGGGCACCAGCTTCCGGTGGGCTGATGGCACCGACAGCGGGAGCCGGATTGAACGCCCGGCCCTGCTGATTGAAAACGGCATTCCCACCGTCCTCTTTGGCGCGGCCGACGGCTACCTGCCGAAGGGCCGGATCAGTTTCAACGTCCAGATCCCCCTGCGAGCGCCCTGAGCACACCCTTCGGTTTCCCCCCCGCCATGCTTCGTCCCTTTGCCTCCCTCCTTTTTCTCCTCCTTGCCACGGCCGGCCTTTCCGCCGCCCCCGTCAGGATCATGTCCGTGGGCGACTCCATCACCGAGGGTGGTAGTTCGTTTACGAACTACCGGTGGCTGCTCCACCGGCGTCTGACTCAGGCCGGCCACTCCTTCGAGTTTGTCGGGTCGAAATCAACCCCCAGCCCGGATGGTCCGCTCCGCCACGAGGGCTATGGCGGCAAAAACGTGGAATTCCTCGTCCGGACCGTTCCCGGGCATTTCCGCCAGACTCCGGCGGACATCGTCCTGCTTCACGCCTGCCACAACCATTCCGCCGAGGAGAAGCCGGTGGCCGGGATTGTCGCCGCGCATGAGAAGCTCATCGCCGCCTTCCGCGAGGTGAACCCGAAGGTCACCATCCTCCTGGCCAGGCCGATCGGCAGTCTGAAACTTCCCAAATACTCCTACCTGAGGGAGCTCGATCCTGAGTTCGACAAACTCGCCGCCCGCCTCGGCACGCCCGAATCCCGCATCATCGTGGTGGACCAGGGCGCGGCCTTTGATCCGGCCAGGGACACCGTGCCCGACCAGGTCCACCCCAACGAAAAGGGGGCCGCCAAAATGGCGGAAGCCTGGTTCTCGGCCCTTTCCCAGGTGCTTCCGACCCCTGCCGGAAAGCGCTGACGCCGTCCGCGCGCCGCATCCAGAAAGCGCTTTCCTTGCCGCGCCCGGTGCCGTTCCCTGTCGGAGTCATGCCCAACATCCTCGCAGCGCTCCGCGATCACCCGGTGAGGCTTTTTCCCGTGGGGGCGGACGTCCTCGTCCAGGGTGAAACCTCCGGTCTGCTTTACGTCCTCATCAGCGGCTCGGTCGAGGTGCTGAAGGACGGCGTGAGCGTGGCGATGGCGTCGGAGCCCGGGGCGGTTTTCGGCGACCTTTCCGCCCTGCTTGGCGGCCCCCACACCGCCACCGTGCGGGTCGTGCGCGAGGCCTCCTTCCACCTCGTGGCGGACCCGAAGGTTTTCCTTCAGGGTAACGCCCACGCCTGCCTCCATCTCTGCGAGCTGCTGGCCCGCCGTCTTGACGCGGTGAACACGTATCTCGTGGATGTGAAGCAGCAGTTCGCCGGCCATGACCATATCGGGATGGTGGACGGCGTGCTCGACACCCTCATGCACCGCCAGCCCCGCCGGCGCATCGCCCCGCGCGCCTCAACCCTCCGGGACCCCGAGGTCGCGGATTGAGCTGCCCTCGATGGAGTTCCACTCCGCCGTCATGGCCGCGAGGTCAATCGTGATGGTGGTGGGCTGGGGGCCGATCTGTTTGCCGGGGTTGAACACCCAGGTGCGCCCGATGCGGTCTATCCACGAGCCGTCGCCGTAAAAGGGGGAGTTGTGGATGTGGCCGCTCAGCACCATGTCGGGCCGGAAACGTTCAATCCAGCCGCGCAGAAACTCGTCGCCGACAAACTTGCGTCCGGTCCAGCTCGTGCGGGAACCCTCGGGAGGGGCGTGGTGGACCCAGATCCAGGGGCCGCCGACCAGCTCCGCCTCCCGCTCCAGCAGGGCCTCAAGCTCGGTGCGGCTCTGGAGGCCGTCCCACCAGGGGCAGATGGTGATGCGGATGTCGCCCATGCTGAAACCCTCGCCGTCCACATGGAGGCCTTCGGCGCGGGAGGCCTGGAGCCATTCCGCCACCGACTCGTCGGCGGAGTTGCGGCTGTCGCCGTCGTGGTTGCCCGAGCTCACGGCCAGGCGGGCCTTTTGCCGGATCCGGTCGAAGTATTTCTCCACAATGGCGATCTGCACGTCGGGGTCCAGCGGGGAGGCCAGATCGAGCAGGTCGCCTCCGATCACCGTCACGTCGTAGTCGCCCGCATGGGCCGCCAGCCAGTCAAACTGCTTCAATGAGTAATGGAGGTCGGCTACGAACAGCAGTCGCATGGCGGGGTGGTGTCCAACCGTGCCTGCGGCGCGGCGAACTGCCAATCGAAAAGCGGAATTTCCGGAATTTCCGAAAACTGCGGGCGAAATTCCCCGCGAGGATTCAGGCGGTCCGGTCACTCCCGGCGGAGTCTGACGGCCACTTTTGCAAAAATCAGACTGGCCCCGTGTTCCTTTTCCCTCTGGAGACAATTAATTGGCGCAGCCCCGCCCGTTTTAGCCGCAGTCCTTGTCCTTTTCCCACTTTCTCCATGTTCCGCCTCCGCCCTCCCATCCTCTGTCTTCTGCTCGGTTTCTCCGCCCTCTGTCCGGCCGCCCGGGCCGCCGAGCCCGTCCAGGTAAACGGCATCTACCCGGGCCTCGCCACCTTCAACAACGAGGGCGAGTGCGGCACCGGCGCGGTCGTCCCGTGGGCGGACCGCCTGTGGGTCATCTCCTACGCCCCGCACCAGCCCAAGGGTTCCTCCGACAAACTCTACGAGATCACCCCCGACCTCCGGCAGGTCATCCGCTCCGAGAGCATCGGCGGCACCCCGGCCAACCGCATGATCCACACCGAGTCGCGGCAGCTTTTCATCGGGCCCTACGCCATTGACGACCAGGCCAACGTCCGCGTCATCCCCTACGCGAAGATGTTCGGGCGCCACACCGGTCTGGCCCGGCACCTGACCGACCCGGCCGGGAAGATCGTTTTCGCCACCATGGAGGAGGGCATTTACGAGGTGGATGTCAAAACGCTTGAGCCCAAAGAGTTGTGGGGCGATGAGCAGGTCAAGTCGCCCCGCAAGGCCGATCTTCCCGGCTACCACGGCAAGGGTTTCTATTCGTCCCAGGGCCGCTATGTTTACGCCAACAACGGCGACCACGCCGCCGGCGCCCTCAGCAACCCCGACGTGCCTTCCGGCGTCCTGGCCGAGTGGGACGGCAAGGCCGACAAGTGGACCGTCGTCCGCCGCAACCAGTTCACCGAGGTGACCGGCCCCGGCGGCATCAACGGCAGCGCCCACGACGCCCCGCTCTGGAGCGTGGGCTGGGACCACCGCTCGCTTATCCTCATGCTGCTCGACGGCGGCAGGTGGACCTCCTTCCGCCTGCCCAAGGCCTCCCACTGCTACGACGGCGCCCACGGCTGGAACACCGAGTGGCCCCGCATCCGCGACATCGCCGAGGACTCCCTCCTCATGACGATGCACGGCTCCTTCTGGAAGTTTCCCAAGACCTTCTCCGCCAGCAACACCGCCGGCATCGCCCCGCGTTCCACCTACCTCAAGGTCATCGGCGATTTCGCCCCCTGGGGCGGGCGCGTCGTCCTCGGCTGCGACGACACCGCCAAAAGCGAGTTTCTCAACAAGGACCCGCTCAAGGGCGATCTCGGCGCGCCAGGCCAGTCCCAGTCCAACCTCTGGTTCGTAAACCCTTCCCAGTTGGATCATTGCGGTCCACTTCTGGGCCGGGGCGCGGTCTGGCAGAACGACGATGTCAAGGCCGGCGAAACCAGCGATCCCTTCCTCTTCTCCGGTTACACCCACCGCTCCCTCCACCTCTCCCACGGCGCGAAGTCACCGGTGGCCTTCACGCTTGAGGTGGACCCCAAGGGCACCAACCAGTGGACTGTCCTCAAGGTGCTCTCGGTTCCGGCGGGTTCCGGCCTGTGGACCCAGTTCCCCCCGGCCGAAACCGGTGTCTGGCTCCGCCTCACCCCCGTCTCCGCCGCCGGCGGGGTCACGGCCATGTTCAACTACCGCGGCAGCGATGACCGCGCCGCCTCGGCCGACCCGCTTTGTGACGGTCTCGCCGGCGTGGCTGACAAGGCCTTCGATGGACTTCTGCAAACCCGGGGGGGGCAGTTGAAAACCCTCACCGTGGCCTCCGCCACCGCCGGCGGTTACGAGCTCACCGCCGACCTGAAACTCGTTCCGAACCCCGATCCCACCTCCCTCGCCTTCGCCCGGAAATCAGCCGCGATCGAAAAGTCCCTCATCACCAGCGATGCCGCTTCCGTCATCTACGACGAGGGCAAAGGCAAACGCTGGCGCCTGCCCAAGGGTGATCCCGCCTTCGAAAAGGAGATCCGGGAGGAGCGCGTCTGCCGCGAGGTCTGCACCGAGCGCAACCTGCTCAACACCCACGGCACCTTCTACGAGCTGCCCGCGCTCAACGCCGGCGGGTTCGCCAAAATCCGGCCCGTCGCCACGCACAACCGCCGCATCACCGACTACGCCAGCTACCGCGGCCTGCTCGTCATGACCGGCGTGGCCTACAACGCCAAGGGCGGCCGCGTCATCCGCAGCGACGATGGCAAAGCCGCCGTCTGGACCGGCGTGGTGGACGACCTCTGGTCCTTCGGCAAACCCCGGGGCGAGGGCGGCCCCTGGAAGGACACCGCCGTGCGGGCCGGTGCCGCCAGCGATCCCTACCTGGCCACGGGTTACGACAAGAAGAGCCTGACCCTTTCGCACACCGGCACGCAGGCGGTGACTTTCACCATCGAGGCGGACTTCACCGGCACGGGCGACTGGCGTGCCTGCGAGAAACTCACCGTCCCCGCCGGCCAGCCCGTGGCCCATCAGTTTCCCGCCGCCTTCAGCGCCTACTGGCTCCGCCTCAAGTCCGACCAGGACACCACCGCCACCGCCACCTTCCGCTACGAGTGAGCCGTGGCGCAAAGAGGCGCTTGAAAGCAGTTCACACTGGCTTCGGAGATCGAAGAAACCCGCGCGGTTTTCACCGGGTCGTCACGACAGGTGACACGGTCATTGGCGAGACCACCGTGGTGCTGACCTGCCACCCCACCTTTCCCGCCGGAAGCACCGCCCGGTTCGCACGGATCAAGGTGGCGCGCAAGTGATCCCAAGACGTTGAGGGTTCGCACCCTTCGCGCATTTTCCCGGTCCAATTGCTATTGCGCGTGGGGTCATGGGTGCTACGGATGCTCGAAATCAATGAGACGTTTCGCCTGCCTGTCCTGCGCATGTTTGGGTTTCGTCATGCTGGTCCTCCCCAGCTTCTCCCGCGCCGAGACCACGCCACCACCTCCTTCCCCGGCGGCCACCCAGTCGGCCGTGCCCGAGGTCGCCATCTGCATCGTTTATGACACTTCCGGCAGCATGACCGAGAAGATCAAAACCAAGGGCGGCACCGACGAGGCCAAACACGTCATCGGCCGGCGCGCCCTCGCCGCCGTCGGCGAACGCCTCAAAACCTTCAACGCCACCTCCGGCAAGCAGGCCGCCCTGGGCGTGGTGGTTTTCAACGGCAAGCAGGCCGCCGAAGCCCTGCCCTTGGAAACCTTTGATTCCGTGCGTTTTAAAAAATGGCTCGACGCCCTCGGCACCCCGCATGACGCCACCCCTCTCGGCGAGGCCATCGCCCTGGCCGGGAAAACCCTCGCCGCCTCCAAGGCCCCGCACCGCCACCTCATCGTCATCACCGACGGCATCAGCAACGCCGGGATGGACCCCGGCACCGCCCTGCGCAACCTGAGGAAGGCCACCGAGGGGGCCGGGGCGCCTGTCTTCACCCACTGCGTCGCCCTCGACACCAAACCGGCCAACTTCGCCACACTCGAAAAAGAGGGCGCGTCCGTCATCGGGGCCAACGACGAGACCCAGCTCCAGTCCCGCCTCAACTTCATCATCGAAAACAAGATCCTTCTCGAACTGGAGTAACAACCCGACGCTTTCCCATAACCAAAAAAGAGCCTCAAATCCTCGCCCAAGCGGGAGCCCATTTTTAATTTTTAATCCTTAATTTTTAATTCCAAAAACCACCACCATGTTCCGCGCCTTCAAACGACTCTTCATCTGGCTGGGCCTCATGGCCGAAAAGGCCACCGAGACCGATGCCATCAACCAGGCCGTGGTCGAACGCGGCATCCGCGACGCCAAGGCCAAGGCCGACAAGGCCCACTACGCCAACGGGCAGCTCGCCGGCCAGATCGCCCTCCTCAAGGACCAGATCAAACGCCAGGAACGCCAGCGCAACGAGACCCAGGGACTGCTCCAGGCCGCCGCCGCCGCCAACGACGAGGGCAACGGCATCCACTTCGCCGAGGAACTCGCCACCATTAGCCAGGACCTGGCCGACAACGAGGCCCAGCTCAAAAGCCTGGAGGAACTTTATCAGCAGAACACCACCATCATCGCCAACAGCCTCCGCGAGATTCAGAAGTTCCAGCGCGAGTTTGAGGCCGTCAAGGCCAAGGTCGCCGTGGGCCGTTCCCTTGAGCAGCTCTCCGGCATGATGAAGGGCTCCATCAGCGAGCTTCAGGGCATGATGGGCGACGAGATGGGCCAGTCCATGCAGCAGCTCCGCCAGGCCGCCGCCGGTGGCGAAGGCCAGATGCGCGCCACCCTCGACCTCGCCAAGGAGATGGGCTCCTCCATCCAACGCCAGCAGGAGATGAAAAAGGCCCGCGGCGCCATGCTCTTCAAGGAATACCAGCAGAAGATGGGCATGGTCCAGCCCCAGGCCCAGGCCCAACCCGCCGCCCCGGCTCCGGCCGCCCCCGAGCGCCAGAAAATCGCCGAATCCTGAACAGGCGGTATCGCACTCTCACCTGCAGCCCCGATTTAATTCCGGGCCGCAGGCGGACTCCGGGCAAAGCCCGCAATTTTTAATTCTTAATTCTTAATTTTTAATTACCTTCCCATGACTGCCCGCGGCAAATTCGTCATCACCCTCATCATCCTGCTCATCGCCGGACTCGGCTCCTACCAGTGGTGGGAGAAGAACAACCCGAATGCGACCGGCACACCCGGCACCAACCCGGGCCCTGCGGCTCAGGCGTCCGCCGGCGGCTCCACTGACAAAACCCCCGACGCTTCCGGCCCCAAGCTCGACGAAGCCTCCTTCATCACCCCCCAGCACTCCTGCCCGGTCCTGCCCCCGGCCGGCACCTATGTGCCGAAGGACAACACCCTGGATCTCGACATCAGCGAATACGCCGGCTACGCGGGTCTGATCGTTGCCAACGGCGGTCTCGAACCTTCCGAAAATTCCTACTTTTTCAAGAAACACGGCTTCAAGGTCCGCATCTCCGTCTCCGAAGAATCCACCTGGGGCTCCCTCAACTCCGGCAAGTTTGCCGCCTCGGCCACCACGGTGGACGTCATCACCGCCCACTGCCGCAACTTCGCCGTGGTTTCCCCGGTGCAGATTGGTTTCTCGCGCGGGGCCGACGGCATTGTCGTCCGCAAGGACATCCGCCGCATCAACGACCTCAAGGGCAAGATCCTCTCCACCGAGCAGTTCACCGAGGGCGACTTCTTCATCCGCTACCTCGCCCAGGAGGCGGGGCTCTCCGTCAATCTGCTCGACACCCCCACCTCGAAACCGAAGGCCGACCAGATCAACCTGCTCTTCGCCAGCGACGCCTTCGCCGCCGCCGACCTGTTTCTCAAGGACGTGAAGGCCGGGGGCAAACTCCTCGCCGGCTGCGTCACCTGGGCCCCGAAAACCACCGAAACCGTGGATGCTTCCGGCGGTGCCGCCCACCTCCTCACCACCAACAAAAACCTCCTCATCGTGGCCGACATCATGGTCGTCAACAAAGGCTTCGCCCAGGCCAACCCGAAAATGGTCGCCGGCCTCGTGGACGGCGTCCTCTACGGTAACGACCAGGTCCGCGACAAATCCACCCCCGCCGTCCTCGACACCGTCGGCAAGGCCTTCAAGTGGGACGCCGCCCAGACCAAGGAGGAACTCGCCAAGGTCCACCTTTCCAACCTTCCCGAAAACCTTGCTTTTTACTCCGGCTCCATTGATTCCGCCGGCAGCTTCAGCGGCATCTTCTCCTCCGCCATCCTCGCCTATGGCTCGCTCCTCGACCAGCCCGCCGACGCCGAGCGCTACATGGATGTTTCCCACCTCACCGCCCTCAAGGCCGCCGGCGCCTACGCCGGCCAGGCCATCTCCATCGCCCCCATCCGCGGCAGCTCCGGCAGCGCGCTGGAAAACGACCCCCTTCTGACCAAGGACATCCGCTTCTTCTTCGAGCCCAACTCCTCCAATCTTCAGCTCACCAACAAGGAGAATCTCGACAACCTCGACTCCATCAAACGCCTCCTTCAGGTCAGCCCCGGCTCCACCATCCTCCTGCGCGGGCACGTGGACAACGGCCGCATCGCGGACATCCGCAAGGAAGGGGGCGAGGGCCTCGTCCGCCAGTTTGCCCTCCAAGCCATGGAACTCTCCAAAAAACGCGCCAACGAGATCCGCCGCGTGCTCACCGAAAAACTCCAGGTCCCCGCCGTCCGCCTCGAAACCATCGGCCGCGGCTGGGAGGAACCGGCCGGCACCGATCCCGAGAAGAACCGCCGCGTTGAAGTCCAGTGGTTCACCTTGGAGTGAGGTTTGATGCCTCCGAGTGAGACATTCATGGAGCCGCCGCCCCACTACCGCAGCCTTTTCTGGCGCAGCAGCCACCACCTCTGGCTCGGCCTTCTCACGCTCGGGCTCGGCTTCGCTTCCGGCTCCGGTTTGGGGCTCATCGTCGGCGGCGCGCTCTACGCCCTCGGCCATGTCTTCTGGCCGGATACCACGTGGTTCCGCCAAAGCATTGACGGCCCCCGGGAGGCCGCCGAACTCGCCGCCGCCCAGGCCCGCCTGGCCGCCTTCGAGGAGCAGCGCGCCAGGCTCCTCGACGCCCTTTCCCGCGACCGCCGTGACCGCTACCAAAGCCTGGCCGCCGTCTGCCGCGACATCACCTCCGCCTCGGCCGAAAACTCCGCCCCTTCCGAGGATCTCGCGCTCTCGTTGGAAACCCGCCTGCGCAAGATGGACGAGCTGCTCTGGACCTACCTCCGCCTTCTCACCATCAGCCAGTCCCTGGAGGTTTACCTGGAGACGGAACGCCGCGAAAACCTTCCCGACGTGGCCGTCCAGGCCGAGCAGGAAATCACGGAACTCGAGGCCGACCTCGCCGCCGCCGCCCCGGCCAAGGACCCCGCCTTGGAAACCCGCCGCAAACTCCTCGCCTCCCGCCGCGACCGCCTCCACGCCCTCCACCAGCGCGTGGCCCGAGTCGAACAGGCCCGCGCCAACCTTGAGCTCGCCTGCTCCGAACAGGAACGCCTCGTCGAGCAGGCCAAACTCATCCGCGCCGACGCCGTCGCCAACAAAAACGCCGAGGCCCTCGGCGCCCGCATTGACATCAGCATCGAGCACCTGGCCGAAACCAACCGCTGGCTCTCCGAACTCTCCGAGTTCAAGGACCTCACCAATCAGCTCCCCGACGTCCACGCCGGGACCATGCTCGTGCCGCCGGTGCCAAGGTCCGCTCGACAAACCGAGGCGGAAAACAATTCAAAGTTATAAGTGATAAGTGATGAGACCGAAGCAAAGGCCCGCGATCCCAACGAGAACCCCACAAACCAGGCACCAGTTTTCAACTCATCACTAACAACTCATACTCATCACCCTGCCTCGTCCCCCCTCCGTCCCCACCTTAAGCACGCCACCTAAAACCGCAGGCGAAGCCGCTGACTCTCACTTCAATGTTCAACGTTAAACGTTCAAAGTTCGACGTTCCCCCCGTCTCCTCCTCTCCTCTTCACCTCTTCCGCCTGCCCCATGTCCCCCGCCCGCTCCCCCCTTCCCGCCTGGGCCGCCGACCTTGCCCGCCAATGGAACGGCGGCGCCCACAGCCTCTTCCTCCTGCACGGCAACATCTTCGACCTGTTTCCCGTTTCCCCCGCGCCCTCGGCCTCCTACGAGGCGCTCAACGGCTACCTCGCGAAACGCCTTTTCCCCACCCGCGCCAACCTTCTCTTCTATGACGTCGGGGCCGGCCTCACCTTCGCCAATAGTTCGATGCAGAAGCGGTTTTTCGAGTGGCTGCGGATCTATGACGAGGTTGAAAACACCGACTTCCACAGCGCCGGGCCACCCCGTGAGTTCGTCCGTTTGCTGCCGATCCTCCGCCGCTGGTTTCTCCGCATGGCCGAGGAAACCACCGCCGACCGCGGCGTCACCCTCGTCGTCAACCACGCCGAAAAGATCGTCCCCGATTCCCAGGAAAACCAGACGGCCTACGAGGAGCGGGTCATCCTCGTCACCCTCCTTTCCTGGGCTGCCGACCCCGCCCTCCACCGCGGCGATGTCGGCGTCCTTCTCGTCACCGAAACCCTCTCGGAGCTCAACTCCGACCTCCTGCAAAATCCGCACGTCGCCCGCGTCCGCATTGAGCTCCCCACCGTCGAGGAACGCGCCGCCTTCCTCGGTTCCGGCTGGCTCGACCGCCACGCGCCCGACGCCAACCCGACCCTCGCGGCCAATTCCGATCTTTCCACTGACGACCTCGCCCGCCGCACCTCCGGCCTGCCCCTCCTCCGTGTCGAGCAGCTCGTCGCCACCGCCCTCCACTCCGGCAAACGCCTCGACGCCGCCCTCATCAGCTCCGGCAAACGCCGCTTCATCGAGGAATACTGCGGCGACCTCGTCCGTTTCAAGGACCCCAAACCCGGCCGCTCCCTCGACCAGGTCGCCACCCACACCGCCGCCAAGGCCCGCCTGCGCGAACTCGCCTGGCTCATCCGCGAGGGCAAACACGATGTCCTCGAACGCGGCGTCCTCGTCCCCGGCCGCGTCGGCGTCGGCAAGTCGTTCCTGATAGACTGCTTCGCCAGCGAATGCGGCCTGCCCGTCCTCGAGATCGGCGAGTTCCGCTCCAAATGGGTCGGGGAAACCGAGCGTCAGCAGGCCCGCATCCTCATGACCATCAGGGCTCTCGGCCCCGTCATCGTCGTGGTGGACGAGGCCGACGCTGTTTTTGGCAACCGCTCGGCCGACGGCGACTCCGGCGTCTCCTCCCGCGTCTTCGCCGCCTTCGCCGCCCACCTCGGCGACAGCTCCCTCCGCGGCCGCGAACTCTGGATCGCCATGACCTCCCGCCCCGACCTCATGGCCATTGACCTCAAACGCCAGGGCCGCTTCGGCCTCTGCGTCCCCCTCTTCGCCGCGCAAACCCCCGACGAGGTCGTCGAGCTCTTCAACGTCGTGGCCAAGACCCAGAAAACCACCCTGGCCGAGCCCCTCCTCGCCTACGTCCGCGAACACCTCGGCAACCGTCCCCTCACCGGCAGCGACGTCGAGGCCGTCCTCGTCCGCGCCCGCGAACGCGCCGTCCTGGCCAAACGCGACACCGACCTCCAACTTGAGGACCTCCAGACCGCCGTGGACTCCTTCATTGATCCCCTCGACGAAACCCTCTTAGCCCTGCAAAACCTAGCCGCCGTCCTGGCCTGCTCCGACCGGAGATTCCTGCCAGCCACCTTCCGCGACGCCAACCGCAGCGACCTGCGCCTGGCCTATGAAACGGCTAGGCAACGGCTAGAGCGGCGGTGATGGGAATATACTTGATCCTCTTACTGAGATTCACCTTCTTAGACAAAAAAACTTTAGTTCATGAAAATTAACCTCAAAAAAGCGGTAAAAACATTTTACCCAAATCCATCTTTTGAGCAAGTATATCTCGAAGCAGTTGCAAATGCGATCGATGCCGGCGCCAAATCTATTGCTGTAGATATAAAAATTGAATCCTATGACAAGCCAGAGACATTATCCATAAGAATATCTGACGATGGATCAGGTTTTAATGATCTTAATTTTAAGAAATTCAGTAGCCTGCTCGAAGTCGAATCGAATGACCATAAGGGCCTAGGACGTCTGGTCTATTTAGCCTACTTTGATCATATATTAATCAACAGTCAGTTTACCCAAAATCTTCATCGAAGCTTTGTATTTAATGCTGATTTCAAGGGAGAATGCATTCCTGTTGAGAAAAAAGCCACAAGCATAGGAACAAGCATTTTGTTTAGCAAATTTAGTGGGGAAAAAGTAAAAAGCTATGCCTATTTAACTCCCTCTAAAATCAAAGAAACAATCTTAGATCATTTCTTTCCTTTATTTTTTACAAAAAAAGAAGCCGGTGGATTTTTAAATATTACAATTAACCTCGAAGTCATAAATTCAAATATTGACAAAGAGTTCGTCTCCGGCAGCATAAGCTTTGATTTAAGCGATCTACCGATACTTGAAAAAAGTAGTATAACAGATAGCTCAATAGATTTTTTTCACCATATTGACATTTACTATTCGGTAAAAAATGACTTTAGCCTGAATAAATCAATTAAGGCTTCCATTTGCGTAGACGGAAGAGCGATCGATTGGGATCTACTCTCAATCGATTCCGTGCCAAACTCTCATCAACTCGTTTTCTTGTTTTTATCAGATTATTTTAAAGGAAAAACAAATTCTTCTAGGCAAAAACTTGAACTTCCTGATAGCATTACGGAGAAAACTCTTAGGACTGTTTTAAGGTCCGAAATCGGAAAGATTATACGAGAAAAAATTCCGTCTATCGTTGATTCAAATAAAACTACGATGGATACGCTTGAAGCAAAATATCCGCACCTTAATGGCTATTATCCAAAAGATGAGCCTGGGTTGGTTGTGATTAGCGAATCGATAGAAGAAGCAAAGAATGCATTTTTTAGCGATCAAAAGAAAATTCTAGAATGTGAGAGCCTTGATGAGACTAAATATGTTAAAGCTCTTGAGTTGTCTGCAAGAGCACTCATGGAGTATGTGATTTACAGGACAAAAATTATTGCAAAGTTAAAATCGATCAACCCATTGAATAGTGAGGCTGAGATACATAAACTTATTGTGCCCATGAAAAAGGAGCTGAAATCTGGCAAATTTATTGAAGATATTTACAACAACAATATCTGGATACTTGATGACAAGTATATGAGTTATAATACAATTGTCAGCGACTTGCCGATGGGAGATGTGACTAATGCTATTACTTCGGAAAGTATTAGTGATGAAGGAAGACCTGATATAACTATCGTCTTTTCAGGGAACCCAAACCTAGATGCTAAAGTCAGTGTAGTTGTAGTTGAATTAAAGAAGAAATCCGTCCCTCTAGCCAAAAAAGAAGAAGTTATAAGTCAACTAAAACAAAGGGCTCGTAGACTTTTACAATATTATCCACACAAAATCGAGCGTATCTGGTTTTATGGAATTACCGATATTGATAAGGAATTTAGATATTCCTTAAAGGAAGAGCAATTCAAGGAATTATTTTCTCATGGACAGTTATTTTACAAACAGCAATCGGTTATCGTCAATGATGAAGACTCCCCCTTTAATGTCGACATGTTTATACTTAACTACGAAGCATTCATACACGATGCTGAAAGTCGAAACTTCACTTTTATGAAAATACTAACCGACAGGATTAGTAGCTTTATAAAACAGGATTCTCAAAATCAAACAGAGGTTGTCAAAAAATAAATTTCTAAATGGTCCAAACATCAAAATGCTTCCGGACGAGAACGGAGACTTCAGCGTCTCAGTCAGCGCTTAAAATCCCAAGCTTGAATCCGTGCAGAAGGCCACCCTCTCCCCTCATGGCCTTTCTAGTGTAGTGTTTGTGAATTGACTATACAAAACAAGCGGGTGAAAGTGGACCATGGCCCGCCCCATCAGTCCTCTTCCCCTCACCCCTGAGCAGCGCCAGGAACTCAACGGCGTGTTGCGACGACCCACCACCAGTCAGC
>JANOBW010000117.1:0-2277 GCA_031411855.1 Opitutia bacterium | reverse complement strand
GGTGACGGGCTTCGACGCCAACAACATCGCCCTGGACTTCACCGACTTCACCAACGCCAACTTCGGCCCCGGCTACTGGCAGGTGCGTGTCTCCGGGATGGACCTGCAACTGGTCTCGGTGCCCGAGCCCGCGACCTACGCGGCGCTGGCGGGCGTGGCCGCCCTCGGCCTGTCCTGGCTGCGCCGCCGCCGCCTGCGCCAGGCCTGAGGTTTGTTTCGTTTAACCACCTTCAGCCGCCGGCCCCCCCGGCGGCTTTTTTTGGCGTGTCGTTTGGGGAGCGCGGTGGCAGAGGGGCTGGCTGCAAAAGTTAAAAAACTAAGGTGGAATGCTATTACTTGCTCATTGAAATTTATTTTTGACATTTGTTTTATAAAATTACGTTGTGCCACCCCAAAAAATTACACAAATGAGAGTAAAAATACCCTAAGTTTACCCTTAGAAATGGATTATTTTTACTCATTCTTTTTCACACAAGCCCCTACCCTCACCCTTCACTCCTTGTGACCTTCGTCAGAAGCCACTCCGCCCTTTCCAAAAAATACCGATGAAACTCCGCCGCCCTTCCCTGATATCCGCCTCCGCTCTCGGAGCCGCCCTGCTCGCCCTTACCACCGCCCATGGGGCCAACATCTGGGACGGCGGCGGCGACGCCAACAACTGGAGCGACACCAACAATTGGGGCGGAGCCGCGCCTGGCTACGGCACGATCAGTTTCGACGGATCCACCGGCACCACCAACACCTTGGACGGCAACTTCACCTCCGGCGGCAACGCCAATATGAATCAGGTCAACTGGAACGGGGCCGCCACGTGGACGATGAACAACGCCAACTCCACCGTCCTCCAGCTCTTCGACAACGGCGGCACCCAGGCCAAACTCGAAAGCCTTGGCACCGGCGGGGTGACGATCAACGCCCCCATCACCTTCGCCGCCACCACCGGTGCGGCCTGGGCCGAGATCAACGCCGTCGGCAGCACCATGACCTTCGCCGGCGGCACACTGACCGTCAACGGCTCCGCCGTGAACGGCATCCGCATGTTCGGCGGCACCGGCGGCATCACCACGGATTTCAACAACACCGTGTCCGCCTCGGGCAAATACTTCTCCACTTCCTCCGTCGGGCAGACCGTGAACATCGGCGGCTCCTTCACGGCCAGCCAGTTCTATGTCATGAACAATGGCACGCTGAACCTCAACGCCGGCAGCTCCCTCGCCCTCACCGACATCCGCCTCGGGGGCGACTTCGGCACCACCGGCACCCAGGATCTCACCAAGGGCGGCACCCTCAACCTCACCGTCGCCGCCGGTGGCCAAACCTTCTCCACCTCCGTCACCGCCGTCGCCGGCAACACCTCCGGCGCGCTCGCCGTCAACTCCCAGAACACCAGCGGCACCAACACCTTAAGCGGCAGCATCTTCCTCGATTCCGCCCTCGCCATCAACCAGGCCTCCGGCGGCTCCCTCATCCTCTCGGGCGTCATCTCCAACTCCGGCGGCCCCCTCGGCCTCAACTCCTCCGGCGCCGGCTCCCTCACCCTCACCGGCGTAAACACTTACACCAATGACACCGCCATCGGCGGCGGCACCGTCACCATCGGCGGCGCGGGCAAACTCGGAAACGGCTCCTACGCCGGCGCCATCGCCAACTCCGGCGCCCTCGTTTACAACACCACCGCCGCCCAGACCCTCTCCGGCGTCCTCTCCGGGGCCGGCACCCTCACCCACAACGGGTCGGGAACCTTGACCCTTTCCGGCACAAACACTTACTCCGGAATCACCACCATCGGCGGCGGGGCCACCCTCCAGATTGGCGCGGCCGGCCCCACCGGTTCCCTCGGCTCGGGCGATGTCACCGACAACGGCACCCTCGCCTTCAGTCGCAGCGGCGACTTCACCGTCGCCAATTCCGTTTCCGGCACCGGCTCCCTCACCCAGGCCGGCACCAACAACATCACCCTCTCCGGGACCAACACCCACTCCGGGGCCACCACCTTCACCGCCGCCGGGCAGCTCATCGCCGGCAGCACCACCGGCTTCAGCCCCAACTCCACCGTCAACCTCATCAGCGGCACACGACTGATCCTCAACGGTTTCAGCAACTCCGTCGCCGCCCTCAACGGCTCCGGCGGCGTGGTCGAAAACGCCAATGCCGCCAACGTCACCCTCACCATCGGCGGCTCCAACGCCTCCGGGGCCTACTCCTCCAACCTTCAGGACGGCACCGGCGGCGGAGCCCTCGCCGTCATCAAAAACGGCACCGGCGCCCAGGCCATCA
>JANOBW010000116.1:0-6032 GCA_031411855.1 Opitutia bacterium | reverse complement strand
GCCACCTGGGCGGCCAGGGCGGAATTCCACAGCCGGCGCGGCCAGTTTCCCGCCAGGGCCTGCCTCGCCGGGGAGGCGCCCAGGCGCAGGCAGACCACGAGCAGAAAGGCGGAAAGAAAACCGCCCATGGCCAGATGGGTGTGGGCCACCAGTCCGTTGGTAAACTTAAACTGATCAAGGGCAAACGGGAAGAAGAGCACGCAGCCGGACACGACCAGCAGCACCCACCACAGCATGGCCCAAAAGAGCCAGGAGCGCTCCGCCGGAGTCCACTCATGGCTCGTCCAGTAGAGCGGCAGAAGGACGGCCCAGGGCAGCATCGAACACAACCCCGCGATCTGGGAAAAGGAGTCATTGGGCGCGTGGCCGTGGCCCATGACGGCCCAGACCAGCCAGCCCCCCAGATAGACCGACACCAGGAGGGGAAGGGAAACCACACCCCGCGCCACACGGCTCACGCCCAGGATGCGGGGCAGCCCGGCCAGGATGGGCAGCAGGACCAGGTTGGAAACCAGGAGGTTGTGTCCCGTGGCGCCGCCGCTGCGCGGGTTGACGGGCGGAAAAGTCCCCGGCAGGGACGCCCAGAGCAGCCCAAGGGGAACCAGGGCGAGACCGGCCAGGAGCGCGGCCCGGATCAGCCATCCCACCTCCCGGCGATGTTCCCAAAACGCCAGCGCCAGCACGACCCAGAGGCCGGCCAGGGCCAGCGCGAGGGGTGCCAGCGCCCCGGGCGTGAACTCGGTGAAAAGTTTGCCCGAGCTGTGGCCGGCCAGAAACCAGCCGCAGACGGCCAGCAGGGCGGCGGTCCAGAGTGTCATCACACCCCGGCCCCAGGGTTCCAGTCGGCCCCCGACCCGGAAAACATGAAAGAGCAGGGCGATCAGCGGCAGGGAGCACCAGCCATAGAGATGTCCATGGGTATGAACGGGATACCAACGCCCGTAGGCCAGCGGGTCGAGCCAGAGGCCCAGGCCCGGCCGGAGGAGGAGAAGGGACAGGAGAAGGCCGGCCAGGTTGGCCAGGACGAGCCAGCCCAGGGCATGGCGGACGGCGTGGGGCGCGGCGTTCATGACTGGTTGTCGTTGGAGGGGGTGACCCGCCCCTCGGAAGGCAGGGAGTCCACCTCGGCAAGGCGGCCGTCCCGCATGTGGAAGATCCGGTCGCTGGCCTCGGCCAGACGCCGCTCGTGGGTCGCGAAAAGGATGGAGACACCGCGCCGGCGGGCCATGTCGCCAAAGAGGGCGAAGACCTGGCCGCCCGAGGTCTCGTCCAGGGCCCCCGTCGGCTCGTCGGCCAGCAGCACGCGCGGCTGGTGGATGAGGGAGCGGCACAGGGCCACCCTCTGGCGCTCGCCGCCGCTGAGCAGCTCCACCGGTTGGGCGAGCAGCCGGGACACGCCGGTTTCCTCCGCCAGCGCCTGGGCGCGGCGCAAGGTTTCCGTCTTGGAAAGGCCGATGGCGAGGCCGGGCAGGCTGATGTTTTCCAGCGCGGTCAGACCCGTGAGAAGATGGTGAAACTGGAACAGAAAACCCACCTTTTCGCGGCGCAGGCGCAGCCGGTCCCGCTCCCGCAGGGGCGAGAGTCCGTCCACCTCGATCTCGCCCGAATCAGCCGAATCGAGGCCTCCCAGCAGTTGCAGCAGCGTGGATTTGCCGGAGCCGGACGAGCCCCAGAGCGCGGCCACCTGGCCGGGTTGGACGGTCAGCGACACGCCCGAAAGCACGCGGACCCGGCCCTTTTCAAAGGTCTTCCACACCTCACGCGCGGCAAGGATCGGCTTCATGGCGTTCAGTCCCAGCGAAGGGCGGCGGCGGGTTGGATACGCGAGGCGTGCCAGGCGGGATAAGCCGCGCCGAGCACGGCGGTGGCCAGGGCGACCAGACCCACCCCGAAAACGGCGCCAAGCGGCAGGTCGGATTCCACGTAACCCTGGAGGAAGGGAAGTTTCTCCAGGACCCGCAGCAGCACGACGCCAAGAACGGATCCGGCCAGGAAACCCGAGAGGGCGAGAATCAGGGACTCGGCCATCACCAGGGCGGCGACCTGGGGACGGGAGAAACCGCAGACACGCAGGACGGCGATTTCGCGGACACGGGAAAAGACGGACATCAGGAGGGTGTTGGCCACTCCCAACCCCCCCAGGACAAAGGCGCCCAGCCCGACGGCCCAGGCCAGCGAACGGAGGATGCGGAACTGCGCGTAATTGTTGTTGAACTCACGGGGCTCCATCGCGATCAGACGGTCAAACTTCTTGTCCACCAGCTGTTTGACGCCGTCCTTCGAGGCCCCGGCGGCCAGTTTGACCGAGACGAGCGAAACCACGGAGTCGCGGTGGAAAAACTCCTGGGCCAGGGGCAGCGGAAAAAACACGCCTCCATCCTCGAACCCGTTGCGGCACTCCAAAATGCCGGCGACCTTGAAACGCTCGCGGCCCAGTTCGACCTCCCCACCGACACCGGCCTGGAGAAACTCGGCCGCGCGGCGTCCCAGACAGACAGAACGGCCTCCCAGCGTGAAGTCCGCCAGTTTGCCCCCGCGCCACCGGGAGACGTCGAGACGGGCGTCGCCCGGCAGCAGGCCGAAACACGTGACCACGGGATGGTCCGGGGCGGACACGATGCCGAACAAAATGGGGGAGGCCGAAGCCACTCCGGGCAGGGCCGCGACGCCGGAAACCTCGTCCTGGCGGACACTCGAAAAGAACAGGTCGGCCACGCCGCGCTCGTGGACCAGAAGATCGGTTTCCTCGGCCAGGATGCGTTGAAACATCGTCACCGCGCCCAGCACCAGGCCAAGCACCGTGAGCATGAAGGCGGCCGCCCAGGCCACCCCGGCCGCGCCCACGAGGGAGCGCAGGCGGTGGCGCCGGAGGTTGGTCAAAACCAAGGGAAGGAGGGCACCCATGGGTCAGGCGGCGGAGCGGAAAAGGTGGACGAGGCGTTCGTGCCAGAAACCGGCCCCGGCCAGGGCGGGACGGCGGTGGGACAACTGACCCAGCACCTTGTCGGCGCGGGCGAGGAGGAGGCCCGAGCGCTTGAGGGTCGCGGCCTCGCCGATGGCATGGACGAGATTGGGCCGGGACAAGGCGGCGTCACGCCCCACCGTTTTGCCTGTTTCCTCGGTGGAGGAACGGGCGTCGGCCAGGTCATCCAGGTGCTGGTAAGTGAGCCCCCAGTAAACCGAAAGCCGGTTAAGTGCCAGCTGCTCAGAGGCTTGCGCTCCCCCGCACACGGCGGGAAGCAGGAGCGAGAGGCGGAGCAGGGGGACGGTTTTTCCGACCGCCACACGGCTGACACCCCGCGCCCCGCTGGCGGCGTCAAAGGCCAGATCCAGGGCCTGGCCGTCGCACAGCCCGCGCCCACCCAGGGCGTTGTCCAGAAGATGGCGGAAGCGCCGGCGCACCGGCACCGGGGAGCTCTCGGTGGCCTCGGCCAGAAGGAGGTGGGCCCGGTTGACAAAAAGCATGGAGCCGAGAATGGCCCGGGCCTCGCCATGAAGCCGGTGGGCGCACGGGGCGCCGCGGCGCTCGGAGGCGTCATCCATGGCGGGCAGGTCGTCCAACAGCAGGGAGGCGAGATGGAAATACTCCACGGCGGCGGCCAGTCTCAGGGCCGTCTCGGCGGGAACGGCATAGGCGGCGGCCACCTGCAGGCAGAGCCGGCCCCGCACCAGGCCACCCGGCCGTTCCACCGCCTCATGAACCAGCCCGCCCAATCCCTTTTCCGTCGCTCCGGCGGCCGGTTGGAAACGGACCAAAGCCGAGGCGAGCGAGGGGGAGGAAGTCCAATCGGTGGAAGGGCCGGAGGTCATGGGAGCCGGGTGTCAGGGGTTGGCCTTGGGAACCGTGGGGACGGCGGAAGGGGAGGCCTTGGTGCCGGGCTTTTCGGCGGAGGCTTCCAGGTGGAAATTGACCCGGACCACAGGGTCCACCGTCAGCACCAAAAAAGACCGGATCTTGGGAAGGCCAAAGTCACGGTGGTCAAACCTGGCCGAACCCTCGACCGTCAGCGTTGAGGCCGTGGGACGGGTCAACACACAGGGGACCTCCAGATCCTTGGTCACGCCATGAAGACTGAGCCGGCCCTGGGCGAAAGTCTTTCCGTCCCGGGTTTCAAACTTGGTCAGGCTCCATGAGTTCGAGGGATGGGCCGCGGGATCAAACCATTCCTTCATGTGTTTGTCGCGTTTGGCATCCGCCGTGTCGAGGTCGGACATGTTCCAACCCACCTTGACCGAGGCGACGGCTGGGGAGGCGGCCGTGTCACCCGCCATCTCCGCCGTGTAGGCGCCCAGGGTGGCCGTGAAATCGTCCGCCGTGGAAGTGACCGCCACGGTGATTTTGGACTTAACGGGATCCACTTTCCACACACAGGGATCGGCGGAGAGGCTGGTTCCCAAAAACAGCAAGGCAAGGGGCAGGAGTTTGGCTTTCATTTTTGAATCATAAACTATTTAACTGAACGACCACGCAAACGGCAGTGAATCTTAATTCACGTGGCGACCGTATTCGCTTCCAAGCGATGTGACAGAGAGGAGGGTGCGGACCGTCGTCCCAACCGGGAGATCCCGACACCTCGGAATCCGTATGATCCTCCCTAATACCTTTAGATATGGCATCAGGGAGCAATTTCGATCGGAACGCCCGGTGGGAAAAAACCATCTCCCCGATTCCCGCACCCTCGGACAGCGAATCAGTCTGCGTTCATTTTAAGTTTATTTGTTAAACAGAAAATGCTTTCGATTCACAAAGAGCCAGGCCCCAAAGTGACGACCCTCTATATGAAAACAGGGTGATTCGATGATCCCCGCCACGACAGGGTCGTTTCCCACCTGGCCCCGAAAGCGCGCGCGCCCCGCTTGCGAAGCCTAGCCTTGGCCCCGCCCGGAGTCATTGCAATCCAACGGCTTGACGTGAAATCACTCCCCGCGTTCCACCAGCGGGATCAGGACACCCCGGCGGAAAAGGCTGACCTGCCCGCCGCTGGAGGAAACCACGATGGCAAGGCAGTTTGAAGCGCGCGAAACGGCGGCGGCGTGGCGCGTCCCCAGGCCGCTGGGCAGCGTCCCGTAATATTCCGGGGGCACATGCAGCAGCGATCCGGCCGATTCCACCGTCCCATCGCCCTTGATGACAAAGGCCCCGTCTATGCAGGAGAGCTCCTTGATGGTCTCGTCCATGAAGGGGTTGAGGATGTTGCGGTCCACCGCGCTGTAACCAAAGAAAGGGTTGAGGATCAGGGGTTTGACGAGATCGTTGACCCGCTCGCTGTCGCCCAGGACAAAGATGCAGCCGACGGGTTTGCCCTCGCGCCCGGTCACGCCGAGCTCGGTCGCGATGGAGAGGACCCGCTCCGCCACCTCGACCTTTACGCCGCTGGGGATGAGGTCGGTCTTTTTGGTGAAGACACTCTGGAACTCGCGTTCGACATCGAGCACCACGAGGGTGTCGAACTGGTTGCTGGCCGGGCGCCCGGCCAGGCAGCACAGACGGTCGGTCGGTTTGAAAATGCCGCGGGCCAGGCCGATGAAAACGGCGCTGCGGAGCTGGCTCAGGCGGTTTTCCGAAAAACTCCGGACGCTGATGACGCACTCCAGGCCCTCGGTGTCCTCGTGGCGTTCCGCCGGGGCGCGGGTCACGAGGACCGTGCGGAACTTCGGCAGGCCTGCCCCGGGATCGAGCCCGCCGGCAAAGGTGTCGCCAAAGACGAGGACGGCGGCGCAGCGGGCCTGGCGGGCCACCCGCGTGGCCTCGTTCATGAGGAGGCGGTTGAAGGGTGTGGCCACCAACAGCTTCTGCTCGCGGGCCAGGCCGCCGAAAGCACTGTTGAGGTGGCTTTGGAAGGTGGCCAGGTCGGGAGCCTCGCGCAGGCCCCGGGTCAGTTCGGGTTCCTTGAAAATCCGGGCCAGGGCGGCCAGGATGTTCAGGTATTCAGGGTCCTTTTCCCGGGCCAGAAGAAGAAAAACAAGGCGGGCCTCCCGGTATTCGGGCGAGCCTTCGTGGGAGATTCCCGCCGGGCAGCGGCCCACCGCGA
>JANOBW010000115.1:0-3661 GCA_031411855.1 Opitutia bacterium | reverse complement strand
CCCACGCCTTCGGTCGCGGAGGTCTCCCGGGAGATCGCGGCACGTTTGGAGAAACTTCTGGCCGGGGAAACCTCTGGGGTCGTCCGTTGCGCCATGGAGGGCCGGGAAGGGCCGGAATACGCCTTCAACCGGCCGCTGCTCCACGAGGTGCTGGACCGCCCGGAATACGCGGAGGCCAAGGTGGTGGCGGCGATGCTGTTCCTGACCCCCGGCCGCCACGCCGGTCCCGGGGGCGATGTGGCCACGATCCTGGCCGAGGCCGCGCAACACCATCCGGGACAGGAGGTTCAGATGACGGACCTGCCGAGCTCGGACCCGCGGCTGATTGATCTGCTGGCACGGCGGTTTGAATCGGTGCGGTAAGCCAGGGAGGCAACGAGACGAAGTGACAAGTGATGAGTGATGAGTTCGACGCACCAGTCGGCTTCTTCTCCGCCACACGTTGCTCCCGTTTGCCCCTGTTTTCATCCGTTTACCATTCCGGAGTTTCCCTCCCCCCCCCGCCTCGCAGTTTCCCGGCAATGTCCGTTTCCCTCCTCTGGTTCCGCCAGGATCTGCGTCTTGAAGACAACTCCGCCCTCGCCGCCGCGCTGGCCCGGGGACGGCCCGTGCTGCCGGTTTACATCTGGTCGCCGGACGACGACGGCCGGTGGGCGAGGGGAGGGGCCTCTCGCTGGTGGCTGCACCACGCGCTGGAATCCCTGCGCCGGCAGCTGGCCGCCAGAGGTTTGCCGCTGATCCTGCGGTCCGGTCCGGCCGCGCGCACCCTGCTCCACCTCGCCCGGGAGGCGGGCGCGGACGTGATCTACTGCAACCGCCGCTTTGAACCCGTGGGCCGCGACCAGGAAACACTGCTCGAAGGCCGGGCGGTGAGTTCCAGCATCAAGGTCTCCTTCCACCACAGCACCCTTCTTTTTGAACCGGAAACGGTCATGAGCCAGGCCGGCACGCCCTTCAAGGTCTTCACCCCGTTTTACCGCAACCTCCAGGCCCGCGGCTTCCCCGAGGAGGTCAAGGTCGCCTGGCCCTCCCTTCCGCCCCTGCCCAAAGTTCCCGATTCCGAGGCCCTGGCCGATTGGAAACTCCTCCCCGCCATCGCCTGGGACCAGGGTTTTTATGACTTCTGGCACCCGGATGACCCCTGGGGCCGTCTGACCGAGTTTGGCGTCGCCGGCATGAAGGCCTACAGTGAACATCGCGACCTCCCCGCCGAGGACGGCACCTCCCGCCTGGCCCCGTTCCTTCACTTCGGCCAGATCGGCCCGCGCCAGATCGTGTCGTTTGCCCGCCGTCTTGGGGCCGAGTCCAGCGGGGCCCCGTTTCTGCGGCAAATCGTGTGGCGGGAGTTCGGTGCCCATCTCCTCTTCCACTTCCCCCACACCGACACCGAGCCACTCTCGGAAAAGTTCAAAAACTTCCCCTGGAAACGGGACGAAACCCTTCTCAAAGCCTGGCGGGAGGGGAAGACCGGTTACCCCATCGTGGACGCCGGCATGCGCCAACTCTGGCAGACCGGCTGGATGCACAACCGCGTGCGCATGATCGTGGGCTCACTCCTGGTCAAACACCTCCTCCAACCCTGGCAGGCCGGGGCCGACTGGTTCTGGGACACCCTGGTGGACGCCGATCTGGCCAACAACTCCCTCGGCTGGCAATGGATCGGCGGCTGCGGGGCCGATGCCGCGCCTTATTTCCGCATCTTCAACCCGGTCTCCCAAGGCGAGAAGTTTGACCCCGACGGCAGCTACGTGCGCCGCTACGTGCCCGAACTGGCCAAACTTCCCTCCTCCCTCATCCACCGTCCCTGGGAGGCCGATCTTTTCACCCTCCGCCAAACCGGCATCGTCCTCGGGGAAACCTACCCGGCCCCCATCGTGGGCCTGACCGAAGGCCGCGACCGGGCGCTCAAAGCCTGGGCCGACCTCAAGGCTCTGGGCGTGGATTGAAACATGGCGAGGTGGGCTTGGGAGGGGTTGTCCCGCTTTTCGGTCAGTAGTGAGATTCCGGCCACAACAGAGGCAAGGGCAGGGGAAAGTTGAGGTCGGGACCCTGCCCGACGAACTCGGGAGGTAGGAGAGGTGGTCTCGGGACCCCGACACGTTGACCTCGGGGTGTAGGCATGACGACCTCGGGCCCCCGGCGTGTTAGCTCCAGCCCGCTACCGAACACTATATTAGTATGTTTTAGTAATATAAAACAATAATTTTTAGACGATAGGTTTCCTTCGGCCCAGTCATGCAGCCCTCTTTTTCAGCAAAATAAAATCTGGACATCGTAAAAAACTTCACAATACCTTTTCACTCTCCACCATGAAACATCCTCATTTCACATTCGCTAAACTTCTCGGCTTCTCAACCTTGCTCCTTGCCAACATCACCGATGCCCGGGCGGCCGAATTGGTCACCAATGGAGGCTTCGAAACTGGTAATGCCTTTGCTTGGATTATGGGCGGTGACTTGAGCTTTACCGGCGTTAATACTGGAGGCTACGAACATAGTGGTTCCTTTGGTATGTTTTTGGGAACGGTTGGCTCCGACGCGAGCGTGACCCAAGTGCTTGCGACGACCCCGGGCCAACAATACGATGTTAGTTTCTGGCTGCAAAACTATGACAGCGGTGGCCCGAACGACTTCACAGCTTACTTTGATGGCGTCCCGCTCGTGAGTTTGTTGAATAGCACGGCATTTGGTTATACGGAGTTTAGTTATCCGGGCCTCGTCGCCACGACCAGCGCAACTACGCTCCAATTTTTTGTTCGCCACGATCCCTCTTATTACTTTCTTGATGATATCTCGGTGACAGATAATGTGTCCGAAGTCCCCTTCGGCGTAGATTCCACCACGGGACTCGCTCTCTTGGGTGCCGCTTCCGCTTGGAAGCTTCGCCGTCGCCGTCGCTGAGTTAACTTTATCGCCTCATCGCATCACCGAGTTTGATCGTCAGAATTAAACTCGGTGATGCTCCTGATAGAAATAAAACACCGAGCCACCAGGGGAGGCCGAACAAGTCGCTGGAGGTAACGCGGCTTTCTGGGCATGGGGCAAGGTTTGGTCACTTGAATATTTTCAGCGGTCACGACAGTCGCTGAGCCGTGTCCCTCGGGTAAGCGATAAACGACGAAGCTTCCGCCGATCGGATGGCGTCAGCAGGTGGTGGAAATTTGCCCTAGAGCCAGTTGGAACCACGGCAGATAAACCGGGGTTAATCTTGATAACTTTTCCTCCATGTCACCACCCGCCGGAAACTCCGCCTTGTCCACCACCCAGTTTTCGTGCCTTCGGAGTGAGTCCGTCCGCCGTCGTCCGCTGGGGTGGGGCCGGATCCTGAAGAACGCCGTCTGCGGCTTGGCCGTGGGGTGGGGGAGCCTGGCGGCCCAGATTCCGACCCAGGCGGATGCGGACACCATCTTTGAGGCCCACAGCAACGCGTTTTACCGGGAGAAGGATGGGAAGGCCTGGTTCAAGGAAAACACCGAGGGCGGCAAGGTCTCCTTCTGGATGCGGGCGGAGCAGTTGGAGATGGTCCTTGATGCCTACGAACGCACGAAAAACCCGAAACAGATGCAGATGTTCACGAAGCTGTTTCACGGGTTCGTGGCCGACCACGGCCGGAGCTGGGCCCGGAACGAGTTCAACGACGACATCATGTGGATGGTCATCGC
>JANOBW010000114.1:0-6298 GCA_031411855.1 Opitutia bacterium | reverse complement strand
GCCCGCCGAGGGGCTCTACCCCTCCCGCGACAAGGCCGGAAACCTCCTCCTCACCAAGGTCAACCCCAAGTCCCACCTGATTGAGCGTCACCAATGGACCACCGAGCCCGTCTCGGCCCATCCCGACATCCTCCTTCCGGTCGTCCACTCCGCCCCCGGAGGCAAGGGGGGGGCCGCCTCCGCGCTCGGAGATTTTGACGGCGATGGCCTCCTTGACCTCGCGCTGGCCGATGCCAAGGCCGCCCAGATCTCCCTCTTTCTTCAGCAACCCGACGGCTCCTACGGTGAACCCCAAACGTTCCCCAGCTTCGCCGGCGTCACCGGTCTCGCCCCCCTCCGCACCGGCGACAAACGGGCCACCCTCGCCGTCCTCAGTGCCAAGGAAGGCCTCGGACTCGCCCGCCTCGGCGACGACGGACGCCTCTCCTTCCCCACCCCCCTGGCCTGCCCTGGCACCCCCTCCCTCATCGCCTCGGCCGATGTGGACGGCGACGGGAAAGACGAGCTCCTCGTCCTCGGGGAGAATGAGAAAAACTGGCAGCTCCACACCCTTTCGACCAACGCCGCCACGCCCGCCGTCTCCCTCACCCTCAAGGCCGTCAAACGTGAGCCGGCCGGCCTCAAAGTCGGCGATCTGAACGGCGACGGCCGCGCCGATGTGGTGGTGCTCCTGCCCCGCGACCCCGCCCTCCTCCTCCTCAATGGCGAGAAAGGCTTCGGCGAACCCGTCAAGGAAACCGCCCTCCTCAAGTCCCAACTTTCCGACCTCAGTCCCGAACGCGTCTCCCTGCTTGACCTCGACGGCGACAAACACGCGGAAATCCTGGTGGCGGGAACAGGTTACGCCCGGGCCCTCCGCCTCAACGATGCCGGCACCGACCTTACCATCGCCGACCAATACAACGCCCGCCAGCCCGACGACCGCCTCATCGCCCCGGCCTTCACCGATCTCGATGGCGACAAGGTCCCCGAACTCTTCTTCGCCGAAGCCGGCGGGGCGTTTTTCCAGATCCTCAAAAAGGACGCCCAGGGCGTTTACCGTTTCTCCCGCCGCCTCGAGGCCGCCCCTCTGGACCTGACCGAAATCCTCCCCCTCAGTCTCGGCAAAAAAGCCGCTCCCCATCTTCTTGTCCTCGGCCGGGACCGTTTCTGGAACATCTCCCTCGGCGGCAACCGTCCCGCCCTGATTCCCGCCGGCACCCATGAGACGGACCTCCAGCACTGCACCTACTACACTGCGGTCCCCGGGGATCTCAACAATGACGGGGTGGAAGACATCGCCACTTTCGACGCCGAATCCAAACTGCTCGAAGTTCTCACCCCCGCCGCCTCCCCCGCCCCTTGGGACAGCCTCCTCAACTTCGTGCTTTTTGAGGACAACATCCACTTCCGCGGGCGGAAGGGTGCCAACAACGTCCGCGAGGTCCTCATCCGCGACTTCACCGGCGACGGCAAGGCCGACCTGCTCCTGCTCGTCCACGACCGCGTCCTCCTTTACCCCCAGTCCAAGTAAGCAGCAAAACACTTGCGGCCTCCTCCTCTTCGGGTTTCTTAACACCATTCTAAAAATTTCCTCATGAACAACAACGGTTCCTCCTACATTGACATCACCGGCAACGTCAGCGCCGCCGAAGAACGCGCCGGCTTCATGCGCCGGGTTTACGCCCACCTCATCGCCGCCCTCGCCGCGTTTGTCGGAATCGAGGCCCTGTTTCAAACGACCCTCAACCAGGAGGCCATCCTCGGCCTCTTCGCCGGCGGCCGCTTCTCCTGGCTCATCGTCATGCTGGTTTACATGGGCATGACCTTCCTGGCCCGCACCCTCGCCTACCATGAGACCTCCCGCGGCATGCAATACGCCGGCCTCGCCCTCGGTGTTGTGGTCGAAGCCTGCATCTTCATGCCGATCATCTTCGTCGCCCGCAATATGGACCCGTCCGGCACTCTTCTCGTCAACGCCGGCCTGATGACTTCGATCCTCTTCGCCGGACTCGTCGCCACCGTCATCATGACCGGCAAGGACTTCTCCTTTCTGAAGACAGTGGTCATTGTCGGTTCCATCGTCGCCCTCGGAGCCTGCCTCCTGGCCGTCATCATGGGCATCAACCTCGGCTTCTGGTTTGCCGTCGCCATGGTCGCTCTCATGGCCGCCGTCATCCTCTACCAAACCTCCCAGATCTACCGCGACTACCCCGCCCAGATGTATGTCCCGGCCGCCTTCCTGCTCTTCACCAGCTTCACCACCCTGCTCTGGTATATCCTGCGCATCCTGATGAGCCGCCGCGACTAAGACTCCGGACCAAACTTCGCTCACCAGCCCCCGGCCTCACCGCCGGGGGCTTTTTTGCGGTGAAATTTCCTCCGCAGGCCCGCTGAACGGGCCGGAAGTCAAGCCACCGGCACGTTCCGCAAATCCTTTTCCCGCATCTTCATCAGCCCCGTCTCGTTGTGATGCTCGCGTGCCAACCGGCGCATCTCGACAAACCGTTTCAAGGCCTTCCCGCCCAGCGTCGCGGCCAGGTGTTTTTCCAGGGCGGCTTTCCACCACCCTGCTGATCACATGGTAGTGAACAAAAACTCCGCCCGGTTGGCCCCATCCACCTCCAGGGCCTCGCGAAGGCAGCCCCATTCGTAACGTGTCGCGTAAGGCGCATGCACGCGCACGCCGGGACGACCCCAGACCCGGCGGATGACCGGCAGCAGTCCGTAGCGGTGCTCGTCCAACACCCACACGCGCACGCCCTGGCCAGGGGCGAGAGTTCCCACCGCCCGGTTCAGAAGCCCTGGTCACCCGCACTTGAACGCCTTCGCCTTGGCCTCGTCCTTCTTGGCGTGGCTTTTGCGGGGGACCTTCAGCCTGCCCTTCAGCCTTTTGAGCGTGTCGCGCATGCCCGTGATCGTGAGCGTGCGGCGAGCCCTTTTTTCCAGCCAGGCCTGGGCGTCCTTGACCCGGCGGATTTTGCCCGCGTCGAGTTTTTCGGCCAATTCCTCAGCCAGCGCCCCGCTCACCAGCGGCTTGCGCGCACCGGCCCATTTGCGGGTGAGCAGGCCTGTGACGCCTTCCCGCACGACTTTGTCCCGGTAGTTGAAAACGCTGGGGCGGCTGACCCCGGCGACTTCGGCGATCTGATCGGCGTTCAACTCATGTCTGGCGATGAGACGCACAACGAGGAGGCGTTTGCGCGCCCAGTCCGCCTGCGGCTGCTCCCAGGCCAGATCAATTTCCTTCACCAGTTCAGAGCCAAGCGGAGGAAGTGTTCTCATACGCGCAAAACATGACCGATTCGGGACACATCGTAAAGAATAAAAGCTTAACGCTATTGGTGTCACAAGGCATTTTTGGTCCACGAATCGCATGAATGCCAACGAATGAAAACAGAAAGCGCCGTGGATGACCTTCGTGTTTACGTGCCTTCGTGCGAAACCTCGGTTTTGCCTTCGCTTCCTTCCGACCCTTCCCGAGACAGCCTGATTTGAAAACATCAGAGGCTGTGTTTCACACCAAGTCACGAATCAACAAAGAGATGCAGCCGAATCACTCCTGTTTTGATTCGTGAAGAACCGTGACCTTCGTGGACCAAATCCGACTCGGAATTTCTGGGCCACGCTGCGGTTGCAAATGCCTTGCACCTGCCTCTTTTGCGGCTTTTGCGGCTTTTGCGTTTTTTTCCACGGTCAAAACCTGCCTCGCGTCTGCACGCCCTGCACCATCCCTTCGAGAGATCAGAAATGCCCTCAGAATTTCGGGTCCGTGATCTCGATCATCTCGCCCGGATGGGCCGTGAGCTCGCCGAGTTGGGAGGCCGTTTCGTCGTTGAGATGGAAGCGGAACGTCACCGGGCCGAAAGCCTGCACGCGCCATTCCCAGACTCCCTTGACCACGTTGACCATCGGCACTCCGGCGGTTTTAAAAAGGCCGGACCCTTCGCCACGGAGGAAAAGCACCTGATCGGCCGCCAGATCCAGCACGCCCACCACCACAATTTCCGAGGGGTTGTCGGCCTTGTGGCGGACAACCTTGCCAGCTCCATTTGAGATGGCGAAGGGGGCTCGGGTGGCACGGGTCAGATAACTCGGCAGCGAGACGGGTTTGCGCAAGGCCTGGGCTCCGCCGCCGCCGGAAGTGACGGGAGGGGCGGAAGCCAGCGGTGCGGGAGTGTCGTCGGCGTCCCAGTTCACATCACGAAGGGAAACCGGACTCGAGCCCTGCTTGGCCACGGCAAAAAGATCCTCCGGCAGGGAGCTGGCGGAGGGACGGGAGGCGGCCGCAGGTTTCACTGGCTCAGCAGCGGGAGCAGGTGATGGTGAAGAAACTTGAGGAACCTCGCGGTCCAGACTGTTCCACCATTCGGCGTCCTCGGCCGCCACGGCCTCATCATCCGCATCCGCCGGCGGCGGGGGTGGCAGGGGGGCGCTGGCGGCGGGAACGACGGGGGCGACCACCGGGGAAGAGGAGCGCGTCGTCACCACCGGGGAAGTTTTCGCCGGGGCGGAAGGCAGGTGCTTGGAAAGGTTGGCCGTGGTGGAAACCATCTGCTGGAACAACTCCTGCAGGGCCAGGGCCCGCTGGTCGGCCGCCTCCAGGCGGTTCTTGATTTCAACAAACTGCTGGCCGAAAAACATCGTCCGGTCCTTCAAGGTGTCGAGGGTGGCCTGCATCGTTTCCTCCCGGGGCAGGCCCTGGGAAAGGGTCTGGAGGCGGTCACGCGTCTCCACCAGCGCCGGCAGGGCGGAAGAAAGCTGCTCCTGGGTCGAGGCCAGTTCGGAAAGGCGGGAACGCAGGTCGGCCAGCGCCTTCTCCTGGGAGGCCTGCTGGATCTGGACGAGGTCGGCCAGGCGCGTCTGCACCTCGGTCAGCACGGACAGTGAGCCCGCCTGCTGGACGCGGGCCGAATCCTGCGCGCCCTCGCGCAGCTCGGCGACGAGGGAGGAGATCGAGGCGGCCTGGGAGGAGACGGCGGCCTCCTGGCCGGCGACGGATTCCGACAGGGCCAAACGGATCTCCGCCAGGGCGGAGGCGGCGGTCTGGCGCTGCTCGGCCGCAGTCTCGGCCAGGCTCTGCCTCAGTCCGCCCAGGGCCTCGCCCAGATCGGCACGGACTCCCGCAAGTGTCTCCATGGCCTGGGTTTCCACCGATTGGCCCGATGTGTCGAGCAGGGTTTCCCACCGGTCCTGGAGGGAGCGGGCGGAGACGGCGGAGTTTTCCGCGGCCTGCTCGTTCCGGGCCAGCGTGGCGGCCAGCTTCTCGATGTAGGCCTGAAGCACCTGCTCGCGGGCCTTGGCCTGGTCCAGCGCCTCGCGCAGATATTGAAACTGCTGGTCGGCCAGGTCCCGCATCTCGCCGTTGACCAGGCGGAGTTTTGCATAGTGTTCCACCACAAAGGGATAGACGAGAACAACGCCGCCGGCGACCAGGGCGACAGAGCCCACCAGCGCGGCCAAAAGGGCGCTCCCCGCCGAAAGATCGCCCTTGCCTTCGAGAGACTTGGCCAGGGTGGGGAAAATGACTGCGGCAGAGACCACCAGGCAGACGAAATATCCAAAGAAAAAGTAGTTTTTGTTGAGAACCGGGGGACGCTCAGGGGCGGACATGGGTGCGATTGTTAAAGGTGTAAAATGAAAGACGAAAGGCCTCTGGGGAAAGACAAAACCGAGGCAGAACGTCGAACTTTGAACATAGAACGCTCAACGCCGAACTTTGAGGTCAGGCCGTCTGCCCCCATGACCGACACCGACTTTCTGACCCAGCCCGGGTCTGGCCTTTCAAAGTTCAGCGTTGAGCGTTCGACGTTCGATCTTCTGCCTTCGCTCCCTCCATGGAAATCATCCTTCTCGGCACCGGAACCTCCCAGGGGGTTCCCATGATCGCCCACGACGATCACAAGCTCGATCTGGCCAACCCCAAAAACCACCGCACCCGCCCCTCGATCCATGTCGTCCTGGCCGGTTTGCATATCCAGGTGGACGCCGGTCCCGATCTCCGCCGCCAATGCCTCGACAACAACATCCGGCAGGTGGACGAGGTCATCATCACCCATGGCCACGCCGACCACATGATGGGCATGGATGATCTCCGCCGCTTCTGCTCCCTGCGCGGCTCCACCGCCTTGAACGTTTACTCCAACCCCCTCGGTCTCCAGCGCATCGCCGCCGCCTTCGACTATGCGGTGCGCGAAGTCCCGGAATACAAATACTACCCCGCCTTCCGCCTCCGCGAAATGCCGGCCTGCCTGGAACTCCCGGGCGGACGCATCCGCTCCACGCCCCTCCCCCATGGCGCCATCGAAACCCTCGGCCT
>JANOBW010000113.1:0-16779 GCA_031411855.1 Opitutia bacterium | reverse complement strand
CGCGGCCGATGCAACTACGCTGGTAGTGGGCGGGCTCCCCGCGTACCGGACGTACCTGCGTTTCGTCGTCCCGAAGAGTGTCATCGATTCCGGCACGATCGTGCGAGCAGAGCTTCTCCTGACGCAGCGACCATCGACGTTCGCGAATCTCGCCGACACCGTGATCCTGGTGCCGATGATCCCTACCGCATCGGATGTCGTGACCGACTTGCGTCGCGTGCTCGAGCTGTCGGCGGAAGCGGACGTCGTGCTTGGTTCGACGCGACTCGTGCCGCGCGACAGTGGATTGCGTGCGATCAACGTGCTCACGCTCGTCGCGGTGGTGCTGGCCATCGGACTGGTCTGCGACGACGCCATCGTGGTCCTGGAAAACATCTACGCCAAGGTCGAGCGCGGGCAGACGCCCCTGGCCGCCTCGATCGAGGGTTCGCGCGAGATCACCTTCGCCGTCATTTCCACCACCATCACGCTCGCGGCGGTGTTCCTCCCAGTGGTGTTTCTCTCCGGTTTGACGGGCCGCCTCTTCCGCGAGTTTGGCGTCACCCTGGCGGGCTGCGTGCTCATCTCCGCCTTCGTCGCCCTGACCCTCTCGCCCATGCTGTGCCGCCGCTGGCTGAGGCGGCACGACGGGGCCAACGCCGGCTGGTTCCACCGCGTGACCGAACCCTTCTTCGTCTGGATGGGGGAAACCTACCGCCGCTCCCTCGCCCTCTTCCTGCGCTTCCGCTGGTTGGCCGTGCCGATCCTGCTGATCAACGCCGCCCTCATCGTCTGGCTCCTCGGTAAAATCCCCCGCGAACTCGCCCCGCTGGAGGACCGCGAAAATATCCGCCTCACCGTCGTTTCCCCCGAAGGCACCTCGTTTGAATCGCTCGAATCCTCGATGGACGAGATCTCCGCCTACGTGGACGCCAACATCCCCGAAACCTACCGCTCCTATTCCATCCTCGGCGGGGTCGGGGGCAATGGCGGCGGCAACGTCGCGACCCAGAGTATCTTCCTTGTGCCGCCCGACGAACGCGGCCGTTCCCAGCAGCAGATTTACAACCAGATCCTGGGGGACCTGCCGCGCTTCGAACGCGTCCGCGCCCTGGCCGCCCAGCCGCCCACCATCGGCGACCGCCGCGCCGGCCAGCCCGTCGCCTATGTCCTTCAGGCTCCGAACCTTGCGGCGCTCGTCGAGGTCCTGCCCAAGTTTCTCGCCGAGGCCGGCAAGAGCCCGATCCTGCGCCAGGTGGACGCCGACCTGAAGGTCAACCGGCCCGAGGGGCTCGTCTCGATTGACCGCGCCAAGGCCTCCTCCCTCGGGGTTTCCCCGGCCGACATCGGCCAGACTCTCGCCTTATCCTATGCGGGTCAACGGTTTGGCTACTTCCTGCTCAACGGGAAACAATACCAGATCATCGGCCAGATGGAGCGCTCCGCCCGCAACGACCCCGGCGACCTTGAACGCCTTCACGTCCGCACCCAAAGCGGCGAACTCATCCCGCTGTCGAGCCTGGTCAGCTTCAACGAGTCGGCCAGTCCGCAGGCCATTTTCCGTTTCAACCGCGCCGTTTCCGCCACCATCCAAGCCAGCCCCGCGCCCGGCAAAACTTTGGGCGACGCCCTGGCCGAGTGCGACCGCATCGCCAAGGAGGTCCTGCCGCCCGGCTTTCGCACCGCCCTGGCCGGCCAGTCGCGCGACTTCGCCGAAAGCTCCTCCTCGCTGCTCTTCGCCTTCGTCCTCGCCCTCGTCCTCATTTATCTCGTTCTGGCCGCGCAGTTTGAGAGTTTCCGCGACCCCTTCATCATCATCCTGACCGTCCCGCTCTCGCTCTCCGGCGCGCTGCTCTCGCTCTATTGGTTCAGCCAGACGCTCAACGTCTTCAGTCAGATCGGCATCATCATGCTCGTTGGCCTCGTGACGAAAAATGGCATCCTCATCGTCGAGTTTGCCAACCAGCGCCGCGCCGCCGGCCTGACCCGCGACGCCGCCGTGCTCGACGCCTCCGTCTCCCGCCTGCGTCCCATCCTGATGACCAGCCTCGCCACCATCCTCGGCATCCTCCCCATCGCGCTCTCGCTCGGCTCCTCGGCCGGCAGCCGCCAGTCCCTCGGCATCGCCGTGGTCGGCGGGTTGGTGCTTTCGGGGGTGCTGACGCTCTATGTCGTCCCGGCGTTTTACGCGGTCCTGGCCCGGAAGACGACCCCGGTGGAGGAGGGGTGAGAACACTTGACGAATCAAACAGTCCGGCCAACTTCGCTTTCACGATGAGCGTCTTGGAAATCAAACAAAGCCTTTCCCGACTTTCTTCCCGTGAACGGGCGGAAATCCAAGTCTATCTCCATCAGCTCAAACGCCAAACACCCGCTTGGAAAAAAGCCGCCGCGAAGAAGATAGACGAGGTCAAGGCCGGCAAGTTCACGACCTTGGGCCAACTTGAGGAAATGCACCGCCGTGGGGTTTAGTCGGGGATATGAAACCGTGTTTGGAGAAGCTACCGTCAGCTTCTTTGTTTCCCTGCCCAAACGAAAGCAGAGAAAACTTTTGGATTCGGCCCAAAAACTCGCAGCCGATCCCTTCGTGGTGCCGGATTTCCATTCGGTGGATTCAACCGGACGAGAAACTTCCCAGCTCATGGCCGACGGTTACATCTTCGACTTTTGGGTGGATCACGCCGTCAAGCAGGTGATCATCATCGAGATCAGCCACGTGGAGTGAGCCATTTGGATACCGCACCTACGAGTCTTTCGTGCTTCTCCGGCCTTTTACCCGGTATTGGCCCGAAAGACATCGCCGGTGGAGGAGGGGTGAGTTGGTTTTGGTTCGGAATCAACAGGCGAAGTTTGATTCCAGTTTCATTCCAATTGATTCAGAAATGGAATAAAAAGTTGACTTGGGTTTTCATTCTAATTTTGTCCGAATTAGAATGAAGATCCCGCAGAAGCCCGCCAATTGGGCAAGTATCATGGGCAGGACTGACCCTCAACGTCTTTTGGCCTTGTTTTCTCGGCTGCCCGAGTTTGCGCTTACGGATCGTTATCTTCCGTGGGACGAAATCCGGAGACGTCCAGCCCCGGACGGGCTTTCCCATGAGGAGTGGTGGCTGGGGTTAAAACTCGTGAGAAACTCCAAAGTCCGCCCGCTCCCCTTGGCCGACCCCAAAGCGGAACCGTTTGTTTTTTGCGTCCCGGACTCCGTGCAGGAACAACTTCATGAGATTGACCGGAAACTCGGCTTCAATCTGGACCTGCCCAAGGCGGCGACCGGTCCCGAATCCCGCGACCATTACGTGGTCAACGCCCTCATTCAGGAGTCCATCACCTCAAGCCAGTTGGAGGGAGCGGTGACCACGCGGGAAGTGGCCAAGGAGCTGTTGCGGACCAACCGCCCCCCGCGTGACCGCAGCGAACGGATGATCTTCAACAACTACGCCACCATGCAGCGCATCCGGGAGCTGCGGGGGACCGACTTATCGCCCTCCGTGGTGCTGGAGATCCACGCCATCGTGACGCGGGATGCGCTCGACAATCCTGATGCCGCCGGACGCCTGAGGATTGCGGGTGAAAAGGTGCGGGTGGAGGACTCCGAGGGCACCATTTTCCATGAACCACCCGCCGCCGATGAGCTGCCGGGCCGTTTGCAGGCCCTGTGTGATTTCGCCAACGGAAAATCGCCCGGTTATTTCGTCCATCCGGTCATACGCGCCATCATCCTGCACTTCTGGCTCGCTTACGACCATCCGTTTGTGGACGGCAACGGCCGGACCGCCCGGGCGCTTTTTTATTGGAGCATGCTCCGCCAGGATTGCCGGCTCATCGAGTTCATCTCCATCTCGCAGATCCTCCTGCACTCCCCGGGGCGCTACTACGAGGCCTTTCTCCACTCGGAAACGGACGACAACGACCTGACCTACTTCGTCATTCACCAGACCAATGTGCTCCGTCAGGCCGTCCAGGCCCTGCACGACTACATCGCCGCCAAAACTTCCGAGCTCCGCGAGGCCAGCCAGCGTTTGCGGGGGATGCAGGGGCTCAACCACCGGCAGCAGGCGCTTCTGGCCCATGCCCTGGGGGAAACGCACAACCGCTATCTGATTGAAGGCCATCGCCGGAGCCACAACGTGGCCTTTCAGACCGCCCGCGACGATCTCTTCGATCTGGAAAAACGCGGCTTTTTGAATGTCCGCAAAGAGGGCCGGTCCAACGTCTTTTACGCGCCCGCCACTCTCGCCGAACTGCTGGCGGAGCCGCCTTCACAACGATAGTTTCTCCATCACAGGGCACCCTTGACCGCACCGCCCAACCCCACTTTGTTCACCCTGTGAACGGCACCCTTCATCATGGCGATTGTCTCGCGGTTTTGCCCGCGCTGCCGGACCGTGCCTTTCAGGCCATCGTGGCCGATCCGCCGTATTTCCAGGTCATGCTGGATGAGGCCTGGGACAACCAATGGAAGACCGAGGAGGAATACCTCGTCTGGTTTGAAAAATGGGTCGCGGCAGCCATGCCCAAACTGCGGGACGACGGTCTCTTTTTTGTCTTTGGCCAGCTCGGCAAACGCGAACACATCTGGCTCCATGTCTCGTCACGGCTGACGCAGCGCTGGCAGTTCCACGACATGATCATCTGGGACCGCGCCGTCGGCTACAACGAGCGCTACGACAGCTTCACGCCCTGTTACGAGATGGTCCTCGTGCTGCGCAAAACAAAGGAAGCCACGCCCTATTTCAACAAGGACGCCGTCCGCCTGCCCTACGACGAGCCCACCATCCAAACCTACCTCAAGGACAAGCGCTACAAGGACCGCGACGCCCGCCGGAAGCATCTCGAAAAAGGCAAATACGCGACCAACATCCTCCGCGTCCCCAGCCTCAAAGGCGCTTCCCACGAGAAGGTCGGCCACCCCACCCAGAAGCCCATCAAACTCATCCGCGATCTGCTCATGAGCTCAACACGACCGGGCGACGCCGTTCTTGATCCTTTCCTGGGTTCAGGCACCACCGCCGTGGTCTGCGAGGAACTGGGCCGCGCTTGGACGGGAATCGAAGCGCGGGCCGATTACGTTGAGATGTCGAAAAAACGTCTTCTCAACGAAGCCACCCCGATCGAACTTTTCAGCAATCTTCCCTCTGAAACCTCCGTGGCGATGACGTGACCGTCGGCACCTCAAGTCCCCAGAGCGAACACCCGGCCCGATAGTCGGGCTCGCGTCCCACCTGTTTCCAAAACAACTCTGCTGGGATGCTGCACTGTAGACGCCGCTGCACTTTTGAATCAATCTTCGGGTGCATAGCGATTTTGGCCTCGGTAAAGCGGGATTCGCAGTTAATCGCGTGAGCCCGTTTTCTAGCCTCTTGATAACCGATGGCCCGGTCTTTGATCGTGCGGTCCAAAAAGGCGATATCCTCACGAATCAAAGGGGAAAACAAAGCCCGCCATTCGCTCACCGTGAACTTCGCTGCGGCCGCATCCACAAACCGCTTCTGTCCGCCCACCTGAAACCAGAAGCCGGCCACCATCACAAAGTCCTCACTGACATCGAATTGCCTCAGCGCGTCGCCAAGCTCCAAGGGTGCTCCCTGTTTTTTGACTTTGATTGAAATGGGCAGATGCCGATAGGCCTCTGGAACTTGGGCAAGAATGTTGGCAAGTGCGGGAACATCCCAATGGCCTGTGTAGCGATCTTCAAAGGGAGCGGCGAACGACCGTTTGACCCAATCTTGAAAGGCAAACCCATGTTGTTGAACTTCAACCATAAGAAGCGTACAACGTGCCGCTTCTCTGGCGTCCAGTTCTAAAACAGTCAGGACCAATCCACCCCGCCCCTCAACCGTGCGGCACGGTGATCATCCAGCCGAGGCCGAAGCGGTCGGTGACCATGCCGAAGAGCGGGGACCAGAACGTCTTGGCCAGGGGCATGATCACGCTGCCGCCTTCCGCCAGGGCGGCGAAGGCGCGCTGGGCTGCGGCCTGGTCGGTGGCGCAGAGGGAGAGCTTGAAACCGTTGAAGGTGTTGTCCTCGCCGCAGCCGTCTGAGGCCATGAGGACGTGGTTCCCGATGCGGAAGCTCACGTGCATGACCTTCCTTTCGTAACCCGGCGGCAGCAGGCCGGGGGGACGGGGATCGGGGCTGTCCTGGAAACGCATGAGGAGGTCCACCTCGGCCCCGAGGGCCGTCCGGTAGAACTCGACGGCCTCCTCGCAGCGGCCGCCGAAGAAGAGGTAGGGTTGGATGAGCGGAGTGTTCATGGGGTCAGATCTTGGAGTTGCAGTTGATCATCCACTGGACGCCAAACCTGTCCGAGAACGAGCCGAAGTAATCGCCCCAGAACATGACCTGCATGGCCATCTCCACTTTCCCGCCGGCGGACAGCGCGGCGAAGAGGCGGTCGGCCTCGGCCCGGGTGTCGGGCTCCAGGTTGATGTGAACGTTGTTCCCTGGTTTGCAGTTGAAACCCAGGGACGCCGGGGCGTCGGTGCCCATCAGAATGTGGCCGCCGAGAATGGGCAGGGAGACGTGGATGACGAGGTTCTTTTCGGCCTCGGAAAAGGTATGTTCGGGGCAGGGCGGGGCGCTTCCGAAGCGGGCGATGGGGGCGCAGAAGTCGGTCTGGAAAACGGACTGGTAGTAGGTGAAGGCTTCCTCGGTGTTGCCGGGAAAGTTGAGGTAGGTGCTGACTTTGGCCATGATGGGGAGGTGTTTGGTGGTGAAGGGGTTGGGAGCGTGGCTCAGTGGTTGCGCATGAGTTCGACGAGTTGGTCGAAGGCCTTGCCCCAGCCCTGGTGGAAACCCATGGCGGCGTGTTTGTCGCTGGCCTCCTTGGTCCAGTGCCGCACCCGGGCGGTGTAGCGGGTCTTTCCGTTTGGCAGGGTTTCGAAGGTGATGATGGCGGTGAAGAAGTGGTTGGGGTTGGGCTCCCAGTCGGAAAAATAGGCGTCGGTGAAGACGAGGCGTTCGTTGGGGACGACTTCGAGGAAGATGCCGATATTGGGGAAGTCCTGGCCCTCCGGGCTTCGCATCGTGGTCTTGCAGGAGCCCCCCGGGCGGAGGTCCATTTCGGAGGAGACGGTTTGCCAGGGTTTGGGCGTGAACCATTGGACGACGAGCTCGGGCCGGGTCCATCCCGCGTAGAGTTTCTCGCGGGGGATGTCGGTTTCGCGGACGAGCACGAGCTCGCGTTCGGCCAGAGGGGAGATGATGGCGGCGGGGAGTGGCATGGTGTTGAAGGAAAGAGATTTAGAGAACGGGACGGTTGAGCTCGGTCTGCCAGGTGGCGGGGTCGGGGTTTTCCTGGGGGTTGGTCAGGTAGCGTTCCCAGAGGTTGGGAGCGGTCCGGTGGCCGGCGGCTTCGGCCTGGTCGAGGAACTCATCCCAGGCTTCGCCGAGTTTTTCGTAGGGACCGGTGTAAACGGTGCGGACGACCTTCGCTCCGGGGAGGACGCCGGCCTTCACCCGGCCGGTGGGTTTCAGCGGTGACGAAACCGGCACGCCGACCTCGAAGTTGAACATCCCGGGAGTCATCTCGAAGTGGTGCGAAAAAACCGGTCCAATCGGCCCAATTCCCTGGGCGGCAACGGTTTCGATCACCTCACTGATGGCGGGGCCCATGACCTCCTGGATTTTCTCGCGGGGGATGGTGATCTGGATGACCGCGGCGGCCTGGGTCTCGGTCTGGACGACGGTGATGGGGCTGAGCATGGTGGGGCGAGTTTTGGGTTACTTGGCGGGCGCGGCGGTGACGACCTTGGCGAGGTTGTCCAGGCCTTCGGAAAACTGGTCGCCGCACATCTTTTCGCAGTCCATGAACATGCCCATCACCTTGCCGATGAACGGTTTCTTGCTCTTCATCGCCCAGGTGACCTTGGTGCCGGCACCTTCGGGGGCGAAGGTGAACTCCACATCGCTCGTTCCGGCGAAGGGACGGACAAACTCCAGCTTCATCCCGATCTTCTCGACGGGTTTGCTTTCAACCAGACGGGTGAAACCCTCGCCGACCTCGTTGTTGCCTGACCAGTGGTAAACCGCGCCGACACCCTCGGGAGGACCTTCCAGACTTTTAGTCATCTTGGGGTCGAGCCTGGACCAGGGCGACCAGGCGTCCCACTGGCGGAAGTCGTTGACCACCTTGAAGACGGCGGCGGGGCTTGCCTTGATCGTGGCCGCGCGGCTCACGTTGAGATCGTCGGACTGAAACGAGGCGGCGACGCAGACCAGGGCGATCAACGCGATCAGGCCGAGGAAGAGGTATTTGAGTTTTTTGAGCATGGTGTGTGGGAGGAAAATCAGGACGTGCGAAACAGGCTGTCCACCCAGGCACGGGCCAGGTGGAGGTTGCGGCGGATCATCTCGGGGGTCTGGCGGGTTTTGCCAACGAGCATGGACCCTTGCCAGAGGCTGTTGAGAAACCAGGCGACCTCGGTGGGATCGAAGTCGTGCCGGGGTTTGTGCCTGGCCTTGGCGGCGGCCAGCATTTTGGCGGTGTTCTCCGTCCAGCGGTCGAGCTGGCGGGCGCATTCCTCGCGCAGGAGGGGATGGGACTGGGCGAGTTCCTGGGAAAGCATGCCCACGACGCAGGTGCAGACATCGTCGGGGCGTTCGGTGAAACCGCTCATGATGTCGAACATGCGGTGAAGCTGCTCCAACGGGTCCAGCGTGGTGTCCTTCCAGGCCTCGGCATAAAGGGCGGTGCCAAAGTCACCCCACCATTCCAAGGCGGCCTTGCCAATGGCTTCCTTGCTTTCGAAGTGGTGGAAAAAACTTCCCTTGGTCAGCCCGGCTTCCCCGCAGACCTGGTCCACCGTGGTGGCCGTAAACCCCTGTTTCAGAATGAGCCCGACGGTCGCGCCGATGAGCTTCTGCCGGGTCTCGGCGGGCTTCCTTTCGCGTTTCGGGGCTGTGGGTGTTTTCGGCATACGAACCGGTTGGTATGTCTAAATGACACGAGGAGTTGTCAACGGAAAAACGCGGAAAACTGCGGGTGGTTTTGAGGGGGGGCTGAGTGAATTGGAAGCATATCCCCCTGAAACGGGAATGTTCAAAAGCCTGCGATGCTTCTGATCTTCTGTTCCACAACGAAACTGGCGGGCCTTCCCTGGTTTCCGATTTTTAAACAGAAGATGGGAAGCGTCGCAGCGTGGCCGATGTCGCGGCCTTTGCGTCCGTCGTGGAAGGACATCGTCGCCGTCGCGTCCCTTCCCTTTTGCGTCGGTTCGGAAAGCGGGTTGCGAGTTGTTGGGAATGATTCACTGTGTCGCGGCAATTGCCCCATGCGCCACCTCCTCGTCCTCGCCTCCCTCTTTTCCGTCCCGCTTTTCGCCGCCGAACCGGCCCGTCCCCTGATGGGAGTGGACCGGTCTTTCATGGATACCACGGTGTCGCCCTGCAAAGACTTCTACGCCTATGCCAACGGGGCCTTCGACAAGGTGCCGATTCCCGCCGATCGCGAGGCCTGGGGCGTGAACCAGGAGATTGACGAGCGCGCTTTTGCCATCCTGCGCGACCTCCTGGAAACCTCCGCGAAAACGGGAGGCCCCAGGGGCAGCGTGGCCCAGCGCGTGGGGGATTTCTACGCCTCGGGCATGGACGAGGAGGCGGTGGAAAAGGCCGGGCTCGACCCGCTCAAGCCCTGGTTTGACGAGATCGCCGCGATCAAGACACCCGCCGACATCTTCAAAACCATCGGGCATTTCCACGCCCAGGGCCTTGGAGCCGGTTTCGGTTTCTGGGCCCAGGTGGACGACAAGAACACCTCCGTCATGATCGCCGCCTTCGGCCAGGGCGGGCTGGGTCTGCCGGAGCGTGATTACTACCTGAAAAAGGACAAGGAATCGGAGGAAATCCGCCGCGCCTATGTGGGGCACATCGAAAAGATGCTGCTGCTGGGCGGGGACAAACCGGGCGAGGCCAAAAAGCTGGCCGGAGCCATCATGGGGCTGGAAACGCTTCTGGCCCGGGCCTCGCGCGACCTGGTCGCCCTGCGTGATCCCGAGAAGAACTACCACAAGTTCGACCGCGACAAACTCGCCTCCGTCGCCGCCACCCTGCCGTGGGATCTGTTCCTTAACGAAGTATCCCTGCCGGCCGCCGAAAAGACCGTGCTGGTCGGCCAGCCGGAGTTTTTCGCCGCCTTCGCCGGCCTCCTGGAATCGGAAAGCCCCGCGACCTGGCGGGCCTACCTCCGCTGGCATCTGCTGAGCGAGGCGGCCCCGCATCTGTCCCGCGCCTTCGTCGAGGAGGATTTCGCCTTCTTTGGCAAAAAACTCTCCGGCACGACCGAGATGAAGCCCCGGTGGAAGCGCATCCTGGCGGCGGCCGACTCCGCCATCGGCGAGGACCTCGGCCAGCTCTATGTCAAACGCGCCTTCAGCCCCGTCGCCAAGGCCCGCGTCCTGGCCATGGTGAAGCTGCACCTGGAGGCCATGCGCGGCCGCATCAGGGCCTGCGAGTGGATGAGCGAGCCCAGCAAGGTGGCGGCCCTCAAAAAGATCGAGACCATGCGCTCCAAGATCGGTTACCCCGACACCTGGCGCGACTACTCGGCGTTGGAGATCTCGCGCCGTCCGCATGTCCTCAACGTCCTGGCCGCCAACCGCTTCGAAACGCTCCGCCAGATGGCCAAGCTGGGCAGGCCGGTGGAGCGCAACGAGTGGGGCATGACGCCGCAGACCAACAACGCCTACTACGACGGCACCCTCAACGAGATGGTGTTTCCGGCCGGCATCCTCCAGCCGCCCTTCTTCGATGAGAAGGCCGACGATGCCACCAACTACGGCGCCCTGGCCTCGACCCTCGGCCACGAGCTGACCCACGCCTTCGACGACGAGGGCCGCCAGCACGATTGGGAGGGCAACCTCAAGCCCTGGTGGAGCGACGAGGATGTGAAACGTTTCGAGGAGCGGGCCGAACTCGTGGCCAGGCAGTATTCCGCCTACGAGGCCCTGCCCGGCCTGCATCTCGATGGCCATCAAACCCTCGGGGAAAACATCGCTGATGTGGGCGGGCTCCGTGTCGCCTACGAGGCCTTCAAGCTGGCCACCAAGGATGCGAAACCGGATTCGGTGGACGGCTTCACCCCGGACCAGCGCTTCTTCATCGCCTTCGCCCAGGGCTGGCGCACGAACGAGCGGCCGGAGCGCGTCAGGTTGCTGGTTACTAGCGACTTCCACAGTCCGAGTCATTTCCGGGTCATCGGCCCGCTGGTCCACTTTCCGGAGTTTCACGCCGCCTTTGGCTGCAAGCCTCCGGCTGTCAAGGTCCCGCAGGTGTGGTGAGTCCGGCCCGGGGTCACATCGCGCCCAAAGACATGGTCACAAGCGCTTTGCGGCGAAGGGCCGCCGCCCGGACTCGGGGGAAGGTTTAAGCCCAATACGATTCAAACTACCCCCCCGTGAGCCAAGAAGCTTGAGGCTGCTCCCGCCCCCTTTGCTTCGCCCGTTGGTCCGCCTGGCGCTCCCGGGGCGAAGCCCGTCTCATTCCACCGAGGGCCAGCCGTCCCGGGTCCAGGTCACGCGGCGCAGGCCGAGGGCGGGTTGGCCGCGGTTGTTGGCGTCGTAGTAATGGAAGCTCATGAGGGTTTCCCCGGCCGGGGTGGGAAAGCCGAGGGGAGTGGGCTCGGCGCGGGTGAGGAAACCGGCGTGGCCGGGGCCGTGGAAACGCCCCTGGGAGCCGAGGAGGAGCGTCCCGCCACCGTTGCGGAGATCCGCCCCGGAGGCGTCGAGGTAGGGGCCGGTGATGGTTTGGCTGCGGCCCATGCGGATCTCGTAGGTGCTGTTGAGGCCTTTGCAGCAGAGGCCGTGGTTGACGAAGAGGTAGTAGTGGCCGCCGTGGAAGGTGAGGCCGGCGGCCTCGATTTCCGGGGCCTGGGCCAGGGCGTGGAGGGAGGTTTCCGGGGCGCGCTGGGTGCGGCGGGCGTCCGGGTCCTTGAGTTTGCCGGAGGCGGGGTCGAGCTCGACGAGTTTGAGGCCGGACCAGAACGAGCCGAAGGCCATCCAGAGGCGGTTGTCGGTGTCGGCCAGGACGGCCGGGTCAATCGCGTTGTAGCGGTCGCCCGGCTGCGAACGGATGACGGGGCCCTCGTCGGTCCAATGGTATTTCGGGCTGCCGGGATCGAGGGTGGGGGTGGTGGCGAGGGCGATGACGGAGCGGTTTTTCCCAAAGGTGGAAATGGAATAGTAGAGGTGGTATTTCCCCTGGCGGTAAATGACTTCCGGAGCCCAGAAGTAACCCCGGTGCCCGGGGACGGCCTCCTCGGCCCAGGCCGGGGGTGTTTCAAAAACGGGCGGCCCGGCGGTCCAGGTGGCGAGGTCCTTCGAGTGGCGCGAGACGATGCCGGGGCCGGTGGAAAAATACCAGTATTCGCCGCCGTCCTTCACGATGGTGGAGGGGTCGTGGGTGCGGGGGGCGGTGATGGCGGAGGTGACTGCCCCCGAGGTGGCTGCGGCGGGAGGGGGTGGCGCGGGTTTCGGGGTCGGAAGGGGGGCGCCGCCCATCCCCAGGGCCCAAGTTCCAAGGACCAAAGAAGCGGCCAGCTTCCGGCACGGGGTGGCGGGCCGGAGGTGGCGGGAGGCGGGAAGTGGCAGGGACGGCATGGGGAAAGTGGTCAAGGTTGCTCCGGCTGTGGCGTAAGGAAAGAGGCGGGAGCGCGGAAGTGAAACGAAGTTTTGCCGCCGGAGTTCCGCCCAAAAGTCGTTCACCCCGGCTTGTTGATGTTAACAGAGGGGAGGCCGGGCCTTGTTCCGGGTGAGGGAGCGCCCCCGTCGTTCCGGGTGGAAGAGACGGAGTGGTTGAACTTGCCGGAGGAAAGCGGTTCGTAACGAAGCGCTTTGGGGGGATCGGTGGTGTAAGTTAATTGTGAAAAAAAGCCAGTTTGGCCGGAATTGCGCTGGAGCTGTGATACAGCTTTTGCTAGATTTTTGACCGTTCTGCTTAGTTTTTCCCCAGCGCGTGAGTGAATTCGCGCGTTCTACCCCTGGCAGATTACCCCTTTCCTTTCCCTTGTTAACGCGCTCTCCCTTAGAATTTTACATGCCATGAAACCCCAACGACTCCTCCGTCTGTCCACGACCCTTGCCGCGGGCGCCCTTGCCTTGTTGGGTTCCTCTTCCCTGGGAGCGGCCACGTTGTATTGGAAAACTTCCACCGCCGCCTTATGGACAGGTTCAACCTGGGGTGCGGTGCCGGGAGGACCCTACACGGGAGCTTACGCCACTGGTTCCGATGTGGTCTTTGAAGCCAACGGAGGCACGACTCTGACCATCACAGGGGCCACGACGAATTTCGCCTCCATCACGGCCAACGAAAACGTGACGGTGACGGCGGGAGGCACCATAGGCACCAATGGGACCGTGGCCACCATCACGGTGGCGTCGGGGAAAAATTTGGATTTTGCGGGGCAGGCTTTTTCCACGGCGGCAGGGACCGGATTCGTCAAGGCCGGGGCGGGCACGTTGACTCTGGCTGGAGGCACTTATGCCGGAGGTTTCACACTGAACGCTGGCACCGTCGCGGTGGGTGGGGTCAATGCGATGGGGGCCGGTGGAGCCCTCACCATCAATGGGGGGACGATTCGCTCCAACAGCACCACGGCCCGGGACCTCACGGGGAAATACTCTTCCATCACCATCGGCGGCGACTTTTCCCTCGGTGATGCCACCAACACCGGCGCGCTGACGTTTACCGACAGCATGTCCTTGGGAGCGGCGACCCGTTCCATCACGGTTGATAGCGTTGCCTCTTTTGGCGGCGTCATCAGCGGTGCCGCCAATGTTGGACTGACCAAGCTGGGAGCCTCTACCCTCACCCTTTCCGGAGCCAACACTTACACCGGAAAAACCACGGTCTCCAATGGCACCCTGAGTTTCAACACCATCGGCAACGTGGGGGCGGCCAGCAGCGCCCTGGGAGCCCCGACCACGGTGGCCAATGGCACCATAGACCTGACCGGAACCCTGCTTTACACCGGCGCCGTCACCACCACGGACCGTGTCATCAACGCGACCGGGGTCATGACCGTGAACAACAGCGGCTCCGGCGCGCTGACCCTGACCGGCGGCGTGACGGGGACGGGTAGCCAGATTATCTTCCGGGGAGCCGGCAACATCACGGTGTCAGGCCTCATCTCAGCCAACAATGCGGGCGGCACCCTCAACCACACGGATGCGGGCACCCTCACGCTGACCAACAACGCCAACAGCTTCACCGGCAACATCCTGCTGGCCCAGGGCACCCTCAACGCCTCCTCCATCGCCAACGGCGGCTCCGTCTCCGCCATCGGCGCGGGCACGACCATCACGATGGGGCAGAACAACACCTCGCCCAACGCCACCTTCCAGTTTGCCGGGCCTTCGGGCGGCTCCTCCAACCGGACCTTCAGCCTGATGCGCGGGTCCACCACGACCGCCTCGACCTGGACCCTGGAAAACACGGTCTCCGCGCAGTTGCTTAACCTCAGCGGCAATGTCACCCTCTCCAACCCGGTGGGTGGCACCGGCACCATGGCGCTCGCCCTCACCGGCGCGGGCAACGGCACCCTCGGCGGGGTGATTTCCCAAAACGGTGCGACCGGGGCCGGTCTGGATGTCATCAAATCCGGGGCCGGCACCTGGACCCTTTCCGGCGCAAACACTTACGCCGGATTGACCACCGTTTCCGCCGGCACCCTCGTCCTCTCCGGCAGCAGCTCCGCCACTTCCGGCGTCACTGTCAATGGCGGGACCAACACCACCCTCCTGGTCACCAACGCCTCCGCCACCGGCTCGGGCGTGATCAACACCAGCACCGGCGCCACCACCCCGGTCCTTCAGTTTCACATCAACGGGGGCGGCACCATCGCCCTGCCGAACGCCCTGGGAGGCAACAGCAGCATCACCACGACCATTGACGTGGACAACAACGGTTCGGGCAGCAACGGGGTGGTGCAGTTGAACGGAAGCTTGGGCAACTCGGCCATCGGGACCGTCACTTACAACGTGACCGGGGCGAACGGATACAGCCTCTCCATCGCCAACCTCAGAAGCACCGCCGGCACCCCGGGAATCATCACTTTCAATCCCACCACCGCCGCCCTCTCGCTGGGAAACCTGACCGGCTCCCAGGCCAGCGGGACCAACACCTGGACCCTCTCCGGGACGAATGCGGCCAACGCCGTCACCGGCGTCATCAGCAACGCGGCCAGCGGGGCCCTCTCCGCCGTGTCCAAGACCGGGGCCGGCACCTGGACTCTCTCGGGCGCAAACACTTACACCGGTGGCACCACGGTCTCGGCCGGAATCCTGCGGGGAACCGTGGCCGCCGCCTTTGGCACGGGCAGCATGACCCTTTCGGGCGGCACGCTGGACCTTCTCAACGATACCGGCACCACCTTTACCGGCGCCAACACCACCGTCACCCAACCCACCACCATCAGTTCGAGCCGGGCCACCTCCGGCGCGGGCGTGAACCACACCCTGGGCACCCTCAGCATCGGCGCGCAGACTCTCAGCATCTCCACCGGGACAAATTCCACCGGCACCACCGCTGGCGTGACCTTTGGCAATGTCACCCAGACCGGAGCCTCTGTGTTTGATGTCGCCTCCGGGACCACCCTCACCCTCGGGGGGCTTCAAACCACCGCGCAAAACATCACCAAGCAAAACTCCGGCACCCTCGTGCTCGGCACGGCGGCCAATGCGGCCCGTGTGGCCGGAGCCAACATCCTCACGGCCGGCACCATGCGGCTCGGCAGCGTCAGCGCCCTCGGCACGACCGGCACCACCCTGACCCTCAACGGCGGCACGCTCGATCTGGCCACCGATACCTCGGTCAACGCCTACGGCACGACGGTCGGCGGCACCGCCACCATCGTTTCCAACCGGGCCACCTCCGGTGCCGGCATCACCCAGACCCTGGGCACCCTCAGCATCGGCGCGCAGACCCTGAATGTCACCACCGGGACGAATTCCACCGGCACGACCGCCGGCGTGGCCTTTGGCGCCACCACCTTGACGGGGGCGGCCACCTTCGCTCCCGCCGCCAACACTTCGTTGACTTTCAACAGCACGACCGCTCTCGGTGCGAACTTGCTGACCAAGTCCGGCGCCGGCTCACTGACACTGACCGGAGTGGTCAGCGGTTCCACCGCCGCTGGCACAACTTCGATGAGCATTTCCAACGGCGTGCTGACCGCCAGTGGTGCCAACACCTTTACCGGCAACATCGCAGTGGACGGTTCGGGTGTGTTTGCCATGCCGGGGGCAACCTACACCACCACGGCTCCGTATGGCACGTTGACGGGCGGGACCGCATACAAGCAGATTTTTCTGACCAACGGGGGCACCTTCCGGGTCACCAGCGGCATTTTTAATGATAACGCGCCTACGGCCACCAACATAGGCGGGGGGATCATCTTTAACATCGGCACGGGCGGTGGCACGTTTGACGTTGCCAGCGGCGCCACCCTCACCATTGACGACGGCACGGGCACCGGCACGGCGACGACCGCCTCGCAGTTGCAAGGCGCTGGCAACCTGACCAAGACCGGCACGGGCACCTTTTCCTTTGACGATTCCACGGCCTATGCCGGCACCATCACCGTGGCCGCGGGGATTCTTCAACCCGCCTCAGCCAACGCCTTTGGGGCCTCCTCCGCTGGCACGGTGATTCAATCCGGAGCGGCGCTGAACACCAACGGGATCACCATGACCAATGCCGAGCCGCTGACCCTGGCCGGCACCGGTCTGGCCAGCGCCCCCGTGGGTGCCCTGACGAACTCCACCGGCACCGGCACCTGGGTGGGTCCCGTCACCATCGGCTCCGGC
>JANOBW010000112.1:0-3111 GCA_031411855.1 Opitutia bacterium | reverse complement strand
TGGGCGACGGCCAGGCCGAGGGAGTTGCCGGTGAAGGGTTTGGCGATCAGGCCGCAGAGACCGTGGGAGCGGATCTCATCCTCGTTGAGGGCGAGGGCGTTGCCGCTGGAGAGAAGGATGGGCATGGCGGGGGAGGTTTCCAGGATGCGGGCGGCGAGATCGAGGCCGCCGAGGACGGGCATGTTGAGGTCGGTGATGACGAGGTCGAACTCATGGGGCATGGCCCGGATTTTTTCCAGGGCATCGAGGGGACTGGTCCGGGAGTCCACCACGTAGCCGAGGTCTTCGAGCAACTGCTGGCCCAGCAGCGCGATGGGCACCTCGTCGTCCACGAAAAGAATCCTTTGCCCGTGGCCCTGCGGGGCCTTTTCCCTGGTGGCTTCCCGGCCGGTTTCGAGGGTGTCCAGGGCGGGGAGAAAGATCTCGAAGGTGGTGCCGACCCCGGGCTCGCTTTGCACCCTGATTTTTCCCTTGTGGCTTTCCACGATGCCCCGCACGACCGGCAGGCCGAGTCCGGTGCCTTTGCCCTGGGGTTTGGTGGTGAAAAAAGGCTCCCAGATGCGCGCCAGGGTCTGCTTGTCCATGCCGGTCCCGGTGTCGGATACGGTCAGGCGGACGTAGTGCCCGGGGGGCAGATCGGGCTGGGCGGCCGCCACGGTCGGGCTGACGCTGACCTCGTCGAGGCGGACTCCCAGGACGCCGTTGCGTCCCTCCATGGCGTGCGAGGCGTTGGTGCAGAGGTTCATCATGATCTGATGGATCTGGGTGGGATCGGACATCACCAGGGGCAGGTTGGTGGGAAGGGACTGCCGGATCTCGACGGCGGCGGGGAGGGTGGAGCGGAGGAGTTTGAGGGGTTCGGCCACGATCTGGCGGAGCTGAAGGGGCTGGTAGTCCTGCGAGCCCTGGCGGCTGAAGGTGAGGATCTGGCGGACGAGGGCGGCCCCGCGGCTGCCGGCCTGAAGCACAAGGTCCAGGTATTCGGTGGCTTTGGCCGGTTGGGACAGCTTGTTTTTGGCCAGTTCGGAAAAGCCGATGATGGCTCCCAGGATGTTGTTGAAATCGTGGGCGATGCCTCCGGCGAGGGTTCCCACCGCCTCCATCTTCTGGGCCTGCTGGAGTTCTTTTTGGAGCTGATGGCGCTCCGTCACATCCTCGGTCACCAGAACAATGCCGCCGATCCTGCCCTCGGTATCCCTCCACGGGCCCATTTCCCAGGAACTCCAGTGCTTGGAGCCATCGGCCCAGGCCCAGGGGGCATCCCGGTCGGACAAGCGCTCGCCTTCCAGGGCGCGGCGGTGGGCTTCCTTCCAGGTGGCGGGAAGGTCGGGGTGGGCGAGGTAGAGGTTTTGGCCGGCGACGGTCTTCCTCCCCGGCTCATTTTCCTCCATCCAGTGCTGGCTGGTGGCGATGAAGTTGAGGTTGAGGTCCAGCATCGCGATGGAAACGGGAGCCTGTTCGATGAAGGACCGGAGCTGCGCCTCGCTGGCTTTGAGGCGGTCCTCCGCCTGCTGGCGCTGGGTGATGTCGTTCATCGTGATCAGACCCAGGGCGGGTTTCCCGTCGGGGCCCGCGACGAGGGAGCCGCTGATTTCGAAGACGCCCGTCCAGCCGTTTTCCAAGCGGCGCACCCGCATTTTTTCCTTATGGACGGTCTCGCCGTTGAAGATGCGCCAGAGGGGGCGTTCCTCGAGGGAAAGGATTTTTCCGTCCATGGTATGGAATTCAAAGATGGCGGCCAGTTCCTCGGCGTTGAGGTGCGCCTCCTCCTCGCTGGCAAAGCCGAGGATGCGAAGGGCCGCAGGGTTGAGGCGGGAGAAGTATCCGTCCATGTCCACGAGGATGAGACCCTCGGCGAGATGCTCAAAGGTGCCGTGCAGGATCAGCTCGCGCGTGCGGAGATTTTCCTGGGCGAGTTTGCCCTGGGTGATGTCGGTGCGGATGGCCACGTAGTGCCGGACGGTGCCGCTGGCTCCGAGAAAGGGCACGATGGTGGTCTGGACCCAGTAGAGGCTGCCGTCCTTGGCGCGGTTGCAAATCTCTCCGTGCCAGGTGTTTCCGGCGGAGATGGTCTTCCAGAGCCGGGAGAAAAACTCCTTGGGATGGCGTCCCGAGTTGATGATGCGGTGGTCCTGGCCGATCAGCTCGTCGCGCGGGTATTGGGAGATGGCGCAAAACTTGTCGTTGGCGAAGCTGATGCGCCCCTTCGGATCGGTGACGGCCACGATGGAGTGCTGATCCAGGGCCGCCCTCAAATCGTAGGTTTCCTTGAGGGAGGCAAAAAGGCCGGCCTCGGTTTCCCTGAGTCTGTCAATGGTGTGAAAGGCCTGCTCCCGGGATTTGCGGAGCGCCTCGCACAGCAGGGTGGTGAAGATGGCCGAGATCAGCATGAGGGACCAGTTCAGCACATGGGAGTCAGCGTCCTGGATCGAGAGGGGTGTCGGGGCCGCCGAGAGGCAATTGGTCATGAAATAACCCGAAGCCATCGCTACCAAAAAAGTCGCGGTCAACCCGGGCCCCAGCCCTCCCAGATAGGCGGAAAAGGTGACAGGAATGAGAAAGACGATCAGGAGCTGGTTATCCCCCAGCCACGGCGATGCGAGGTAGCGGAGAAAAATAGTCGCGACGGAAGCCACCACCGCCAGCGTGTAGGTGAGCCAGGGAGAGGGTGGGGCGTAGGGTTTCACTTCCAGTTTTCCTATTCCGGGGAGAGACATAAAGGTCCTGTAAGGCAAAAATGAACGAAAGCGACGACGGATGTAGGAACGGGGCTTGGGAATCTTTGTTGCAGAGGTTTTTGCCCGGAGGGACCAGGCCGCCGCCGGGTGCCGGAAAGCGGGGGATGCCGAACCCGGCGGAGAATCAGAAATACTTTTGCAAACGCAGGCGGACCGGGGCGAGGGCCCGGGCGGATTCCGGTGAGTTTTGCTCCAGCCTGATCACTTCGGAACGGACGCCGGCGAGGCTCTTTTGCCAGAGGGTGAAGGCGGCGCGGTCCGATGAGCCACCGGTTGTTTCCATGGCCTCTTTTTGGAGAAGATCCAGGCGGTCCAGGATGGGAAGAAGGGATCGGCCGGCCTCCTGCGCCTGGGTGGGTTGGGAAACTCCCGC
>JANOBW010000111.1:0-1465 GCA_031411855.1 Opitutia bacterium | reverse complement strand
TGGGGACGTTCACTTCCCTGACCGCCCCGGGTAATGGAGACCGCTCCAACCGGATCACACTGAGCGGCTCGAATGGCAAGGTGGCGACCAATGTGGCGAAGCTGCGCTTCAATTTTCAAGATCCGCCGAGCCCTAGTGATGAGACCACTTACCGCGAGATAGACGCTCTGGGCACAGCCAGTGTGGTGGATAGCAACATGGCCCCCGGTTTCACGCTGACGACTGACACCGTGATTGAATCTGGCACTATCTGGACGGCGCGGGAAAGTAACCGCAATTGGCAATCCCTCACCTCTTCGGCAGACGGAACGAAGCTGGCGGCAGGGGTGTATGGCGGCCAGATCTACACCTCGACAAACTCCGGTGCGACGTGGACGGCGCGGGAGAGTAACCGCAATTGGAATTCCATCACGTCTTCGGCCGACGGGACGAAGCTGGCGGCAGTGGTGCAAAACGGCCAGATCTACACTTCGATGACCTCAGGTGTTTTTTGGGTGGGACGGGAGAATAACCGCTACTGGCAATGCATCACCTCCTCGGCAGACGGGACGAAGCTGGCGGCAGTGGTTAATGGCGGCCAGATCTACACTTCGACGGACTCCGGTGCGTCCTGGACGCCACAGGAAATTAACCGCTTTTGGTCTTCCATCGCCTCTTCGGCCGACGGGACGAAGCTGGCGGAGGTGGTTTATGGCGGCCAAATTTACACTTCGGCGGGCAGTTTTACCCCTGCCGTCAGTTATGCGGTAAACTTGGGGCCATATTCCGCCAGTAACTTCGCCACGAACATCCTGGCCGGGGCGGTCGCGCAAACGGTAACCTTCACGGTCACGAACAACAACAACGCCCTTTTCACCATCCAGCCCACTCTCTCGGCCAATGGCACCCTGACCTTCACCCCTGGCCCCACGCCGGGCAACGCGATCGTCACCGTCATCGCCCAGGATAATGGAGGCACGGCCAACGGTGGCAGCGACACCAGCGCGGCCCAGACTTTCACGATCAGCCTGACGGCGCCCGCGACGAACACCGCCCCGACGGACATCTCTCTCAGTGCCAACACGTTGTTCGAAAACAACGCCCCCGGGGCCACCGTGGGCACGCTGAGCGCGACGGATGCAAACGTGGGCCAGGCGCATACCTTCACCCTCGTGAGCGGCGTCGGCGCCACCGACAATGCGGCCTTCACCGTCACGGGTAACACCTTGACGCTCAACGCCTCCGCGAACTTCGCGGTCAAAAGCAGCTACACGCTGCGCCTCCGCGCCACGGACGGCGGGCCAGGCAATCTGACCTTCGAAAAGCAGTTCACCGTCACCATCATCGACACGAATCAAGCACCCACGGACATTGCCCTCAGCGCCAACACTCTGGAGGAAAACAACCCCCCTGGAGCCACCGTGGGAACGCTGAGCGCGACGGATGCAAACGTCGGCCAGGCGCATACCTTCGCCCTCGTCACCGG
>JANOBW010000110.1:0-4117 GCA_031411855.1 Opitutia bacterium | reverse complement strand
TCCGCCCATCAGCTCGGCCAGCCGCATGCAGATGGCCAGCCCCAGGCCGGTGCCCCCGAAACGGCGGGCCGTGCTGCTGTCGGCCTGGGCGTAAGGTTGAAAAAGATGCTTCTGGTGCTCCCGGCTGATGCCGATGCCGGTGTCGCTGACATCGGCCCGGAGGTGGAGCGAGGCACCTTCGCCGACGGTGGAAAGCCTGAGGATGACCTCGCCCCGCTCCGTGAATTTGACGGCGTTGCCGAGCAGGTTGAGCAGGATCTGGCGGAGCCGGTTGGGGTCTCCCACCAGAGTTTCCGGCACCTCGTTGGCGCAATCCCAGGCGAGGGTGAGCCCTTTGGCCGAGGCGCGCGGAGCCAGGAGTTCGAGGAGGTCTTCCGCGAGGTTGCGGGGACTGAAAGGGACCTGCTCCAACTCCAGCTTGCCGGCCTCGATTTTGGAGTAGTCGAGGATGTCGTTGATGAGGGCGAGCAGGGACTCGCCGCAGTTGCGGATGGTCTCGACGTATTCGGCCTGCTCGTCCTTGATCTCGGAATCGAGGAGGATGTTGGCCATGCCGATGACGCCGTTCATGGGGGTGCGGATCTCATGGCTCATGATGGCCAGAAAGGCGCTCTTGGCCCGGTTGGCGGCCTCCGCCTCCTCCGCGAACCGGTGGCTTTTGGAAAGGGCTTCGGTCAGGTCCTCGTTGGCCCGGTTGAGTTCGGAGGTGCGGGCCTTCACCCGCGCCTCCAGCTCGTCCCGCACGCCCGCCAGGGCGGCCCGCTGGGTCGTGAGTTTGTCCACCAGCTCGCGGAGTGAGCGGGAGAGTTTCGCCGTCTCGTCCTCACCGTCGAGGAGGGGGAACGTGTGGTTTTCCCCGTGCCGCATTTTCTCCGCCGTGGCCACGATGGTCTGAAGCGGCCGGCCCAGACGGCCGGCGGCAAACCACGAGCCGGCCACGCAGATGAGGCTGGCGGCCAGGCCGTAGCAGAACACCGTCCAGCCCAGCTCGCGGGCGGGGGCAAAGCTGGTGCGGGTGGACTGGAAGGCGGCCACCGTCCATCCCAGATACTGGCCGGCGAGCCCGGAGCAGGGGGACAGGGAGGCAAAAAACGATTCGCCGGACGGGTGGTTCACCAGCTGCGTGCCGGTCCGGGCCTTGCCGGCGCGGGGAGGAAGCCAGGAGAGGGCGGGGGAGGCGGGTCCGCCATGGCTCAGTTCCTTCCAGTCCGCATTGAGGAGCAGAAGGCGGATGCCATCGTCCCGCATGAGCGCACCGCTCCCGCGACTGAGGATCAGGTCGGCCCAGGACAGGTCGAGGCGCGCGCAGATCACTCCCTCGGCCTGGTCCCGCGGGGAGTTCACCCGGAGGGCTATTTCCACACATTTCGCCGAGGACGAGGCGGCGGGGAAAGACGGGGGCCCGACGGTCTGGGGCAGGCTGAAAAGCGACTCGGCCATGTGGACGCCTTTCAGACCCTGGGTGAACCAGGTCGCGGCGACCACGCTGTCGCCCTCGCGGTCGCCCTCGGTCGCCGCCGTGATCCGGCCCTGCCGGTTGGCGAAACCGATCCAGAGGTAGTGCGGGTCGCTGGCCCTGAGGCGGTTGAGCACATGGCGGACGGCATCGGTCCTGGGTGACTGCGACTCGATCTCGATGTTGGCGGAAACCAGCTGAAGGTCATGGAGATGCTCCTGAATGTCCTGCTCCAGTTGGAGGGAAAGCTCGAGGGCCAGCATGTCCAGTTTCCGGCTGGCCGCCTTTTCCATCTGTATCGTCGAGGTTTCCATCGCGAGGAGGCTGATCACCACCGAGAGCGTGAGCGCGAAGGCCCCGAAGGTGAGGCTGAGGCGTGCTCTCAGGCTGCGGCGCGGATCCAATGTGGCGGACAAACTCAAGGTGACGGAAAGATAGGCAACACACACGTCACCCAACAAAGGATGACGCAAGCAGAGATCTGGTCGGGGCGGGGAGATTCGAACTCCCGACCTCTTCGTCCCGAACGAAGCGCGCTACCAGGCTGCGCTACGCCCCGAAATCCAGAGTCGCCCACAAAGTGCCTTCCGGCCGGCTCAGGCAAGAGTATTTTAACTCCTTTGGAAGTCTCCAGTTGGCAAGCGGCCGGAGGCTTGTTTGAAACCCGGCAGTGTCTCTCCTCGACCGTCACGTATTGCGCGAATGGCTGCAGACCCTCGGCTTGTCCCTGGGGGCTTTGCTGGGCTTGGTGCTGCTGGCCAACCTGGGGGACAACCTGCCCGATTTCATCGCGGTCAAACTCCCGCCCTTCCAGGTCTTGTGGTATTACCTGAACGTGATCCCGGTCAGTGTCCCCGCCGTGCTCCCCGTCTCCTTTTTGCTCTCGCTGCTCCTGTCGCTGGGACGCCTGCACAAGAACTCCGAGATCACCGCCATGCGCGCGGCCGGCATGAGCCTTTTCCGCATCACCCGTTTCCTCTGGGCGGCCGGAGCCCTGCTCTCCCTCCTCATGGCGGGTTTGATGACCAGTTGGGCCCCTCTGGCCCGCGAGCAGATGACCCTCGTCGAGGAGGAGATCCTGGCCCGCCGGACCCAGGCCGCCAGCCCCGAAGCCAAGGTTTCGTCCGACATCGGCTATGGCTACAGGGCGGTGGTTTACGCGGACGCGGTGGGCGGGCAGTTCTGGTTTGCGGACGGCCTCAGTGTGGTCGGCGGAAAAGCCTGCGGCCTGACCGTCCACTTTCTCGACCAAAACTCCAAGGAAACGGCCCGCCTTTACGCCGCCACCGCCGAATGGCGCCTGGGCCACTGGTCGGTCCGTGACGGCCGCCTCATGAAGTTCACCGAGGGTGGCAACAGTGTCTGGTTCAGCCGCACCTTCACCCAACCCTCGGCCGAGGCGGACCGGCTCCGCGCCTATCTCCCCACCGCCCCGGCCCGCGAAAAACAGGCCACGGCCGACCAACTCGCCTTCCAGGAGGAGGTCCTGGCCCTGAGCGCCCGCCTGACTCTGCCCCCGGAGAAACTCCGGTCCGACCTGGGCACCAAACGGGCTTCGGACCTGACCCTTGGCCAGATCAACGAGCTTCTCCCGCGCCTGGAGGCCAACGCCAGCGCCAAGCTGTCCCGCTACCGGACCCGCTACCATTCCCTCCTGGCCACGCCGTTTCTCTGTCTCATCCTCGTCGGCCTGGCCGGTCCCCTGGCGGTGACCGGTGTCCGGGTCAACCCGATGATCGGGGTGGGCAAGGCGCTGGCCTGGTTCTGCGCCTATTTTCTCCTCAACGGCCTCATCACCAGCATGGGCGAGAACGGGGCCGTCCCCCCGCTGCTGGCCGCCTGGCTGCCGATCGTGTTTCTCGTCGCCGTGACCTCCTGGCTGTGGCGCCGGGCCCGCTGAACCCTTCCCTTTTTTATCGTGAACATTCCCGTCCTCCAACTCGTCCCCGGCCAGCCGCACCGCGTCGTGCGCGGCCATCCCTGGGTTTACTCCAATGAGCTCGCCCAGATGCCCGATGCCCAGTGGGATGGCAAGGCCCTGACCCTGCGCGACCCCAAGGGCCGTTTCCTCGGCACCGGCATCTACAACTCGCGCTCCAAGATCGCCTGGCGCCGCTTCACCCGGGAGGAGAAGGACTGCAACCGCGCCTTCCTCGAAAGCGCCCTCCTGGCCGCCTGCGCCCGCCGCGCCCCCGAGCCCTGCCGCCGTCTCGTCTGGAGCGAGGCCGACAGCCTGCCCGGGCTCGTCGTGGACCAATACGAGGACGTCCTCGTCGTCCAGATCCTGACCAAGGGCATGGACGACCGCCAGGCCGTCATCGCCGAGATCCTCAAGGAAGGTTTGAACCCGAAGGAAATCGTCTTCCGCAACGACGCCCCCACCCGCGAGTTCGAGGGCCTGGAAAAGAAGGTCTCCACCCTGAGCGGCCACGACCTCCCGCCCCGCTGGTATCACATCGGTGGTTTCGACTACCATCTCGACCTCCAGCGCGGCCACAAGACCGGCTTCTACCTCGACCAGCGCCTCCAGCATTCCCTTGTGGGTGGGCTCGCCGCCGGCCGCCGCGTGCTCGACTGCTTCTGCAACCAGGGCGCCTTCTCACTCCACTGCGCCCGCTCCGGCGCGCTTGAGGTCACGGGCATTGACTCCAGCGCCGAGGC
>JANOBW010000109.1:0-18588 GCA_031411855.1 Opitutia bacterium | reverse complement strand
AGCCCTGGCGCAGGCGCTCCCGGAAAAAGGCCAGGCCGCGCAGAAACGCCTCGCGGTTGTCGAAGTGGATGTTGTGACCCGCCCCCGCCACGGTCGTGAGGATGTAGTTGGGGAAATGCCGTTCGATTTTCCTGGCATCCTCGTCCAGCACAAAGGCGGAGCGGTCGCCGCGCAGAAACAGGGTCGGGCCCTCATACCGGTGGTGCGGTTCCAGAGGGTCGGCCGCCAGCCCGGGCAGTTTTTCCGTCAGCGCGGGCAGGTTGATCTTCCAGTAAAAACCGGCGTCCGGAAGCCGTTCCAGGTTGGTCATGAGGAACTTGCGCATGGCCCAGTCCGTCACCGTCCGGCCCAGGTGATCCTCGGCCTCCTGGCGGCTGGCCAGGGTGGCGACCGGCAGGGTGTTCATGGCGGCAAACTCCGTGCGGTGGTGCGGCTCATAGGTTTTCGGGGCGATGTCCACCACGGCGAGGCTGTCCACCCGGGCGGGGCTGTCGCAGGCGAACCTCATGGCCAGTTTCCCGCCCAGACTGTGGCCCAGGAGGTGGACGCGGCCGAGGTTCCGTTTGTCCAGCCAGGCCCGGAGATCCTCCGCCATGACCGTGAAATCCATCAGCGGAGCGTGCGGCGAATCCCCGTGGTTGCGGAGATCCAGGGCAAAGACCTCGTGATGCTCGGCCAGTTCCTTGGCCATGGTCTGCCAGTTGCGGGAGCTGCCCAGCAGGCCGTGCAGGATGACCAGGGGCGGGTTTCCTTCGCCTCCGAAATACCGGTAGTGGAGTTCGACACTCATGGCGGCCCACCTTTGCCGCTTGCCCGCGCGCAGGCAAGCGGCCCGGCGAAAAAGCAAAGGGGAGGAGGTTTGAAAACCTCCTCCCCGGGAAAAAGTGGCCAGGCACCCTGCGGCACACGCGGAACACCACTACCGTTGCTGCCTTCCGGCTCTGGCGGGGTTCGCGGGTCCGACATTGCACAGGACCCGGCCGACGCCAACAGTCCCGACAAATCCCCCCGACTCAACCACAAAAACGGCCATCCCCAAAGTCCGTCCACCCCGGTCCCCGACCACTCCCCGCTTTGGCCTTCCCGGCCGTGTTTGCTTTGCCCATTCGACTTTCATGCCTGAACTCGCCGAAGTTTATTACTACGCCCACCGCTGGGAGCCCGCGATCGGGGAAACCATCACCAAAGTCCGCCACCATCCCCGCGCCCGCGTCTTCCGTCGGCTGGAGAGCGATCCCGCCGAAACGCTGACAGGCAGCCGTTTGGCGCGCATCCTCACCCACGGAAAACAGATGTGTTTCCGTTTTGCCCAACCGGATTCGTGGCTCGGCGTCCACCTGGGCATGAGTGGGAAACTGACCTTGGTTCCCCTCCCCTATGCGCCGGACAAACATGACCACCTCGTTCTCGAAACCGGCGGTCACGCCCTGGTCTTCACCGATCCGCGGATGTTCGGTGAAATCAGGCTTCACGCCGGGGCCGAACCGCCGGCCTGGTGGTCCGGGCTTCCGCCCGAATGCCTCTCGGCGGCCTTCGACCAGCCCACGCTGGATGCGTTTTTGAAACGCCGGGCCAAAGCCCCGCTGAAGGCGGTGCTGCTCATGCAGGAACGGTTTCCCGGCATCGGCAACTGGATGGCGGATGAGATTCTCTGGCGGGCCGGCATCCATCCGGCGACACCGGCGGGCTCCCTGACTCCTTCCCTTCGCTCAACACTGTTCCAAACCCTGAAGGAAGTCTGCTCCGATGCCATGTGTGTCATCGGCTCCGATTGGGGCACCCCACCCGACTCCTGGCTTTTTAACCACCGCTGGCAAGACGGCGGCATGTGCCCCAAAACCGGAGCCAGACTGCAGCGGGAGGAGATTGGAGGGCGCACCACCTGCTGGAGTCCCAAGCGGCAGCCGCGGCGCTGACCAAAGGCGCGCCACGCACCCGTCTGACCAAAGGCCGAGGCGCTCAGCGGGCCAATTCGGTTTCCGTCAGAAGAAGCCGCAGGGCCCCGACGATCAGCATGGCGCATCCCAGCAGGACGGCGGGATTATGCAAAACGAAGTCCACCCCGGCATGGGCCAGCACGATCCCCGCTCCGCCCAGGGCCATGAGGTGGCCATGGGACACCTGCTTGCGCCACACCCACAGACGGCTGGCACACCAGATCAGCCCGGCAGCGAGAAAGGCAAACCCGACAAGGCCGAGTTCGGCCAAGGCTTCCAACCAGTCGTTGTGGGCGTGTTCCCAATGGAACTTCTTTCCCACCTCAAGCTTGGAAAGAAGTTCGGACTGGGCCTGATAGTCGGGGAAAACGTATCGGAAGGAACCGGCCCCCCAACCCAGCACCGGGGCATCCTTCCACATCTGATAGGTGGCCTCATAGGCTTCCAGACGGGTTTCGGTCCCCCATACCTTGGAACCATTCGCCGCCCCTTTATCCAAGCCAAAATCCTTGCCCAGCCGATGCCAGGGGACCTGGGAAAGGGCCAGCACCGTCCCGAGGCCGAACAACACCACGGCAAAAAGACCGACTCGTCCCACGCCCCCACTGTGACGACGCCTGTAGGCTACGATCATCAGGACAATCAGCAGCAGGGCCCCCAGAGCTCCGAGGACGATCCCGGCCCGTGAGCGGGTCACAAAAAGGGTCGTCAGGATCACCAGCGCCAAAACGGAAAGAAAAATCTGCGGGCCGGTGACGGACAGGGTGATGAGCGAACGGACAAAGTGAATCAGGGCGAGCACTCCCGCGGCCACCATGCCCACCACCAGATAGGCGGCGGCGTGATTGTCATAAAGAAACGGGCCGAAAATTCCGTGCCCATTGTAAACCGCCCCCAGCCACAGATAGTTCTGGGAGCCCGAGAAACTGTGGGCGGCGCCGACCAGCCCCACCGTCCCCGCGCTCAAGGCCAGCATCCACAGTAGAAAATGCACGCTGCGGCGGTGACGGCACCCACCCCAGACCGCGCAGATGCCCAGCCAGACGGTGCCCCATTCGAGCAGCACCTTCCAGGAGGAGGCCAGCGGAAGGGGGGCATCCACCCCGGCGGGAAAACGCGCGTCAAAGTCCTGGTCCAGCCAGCATTGGGCGCCTTGCAGAAAACTGATCTCATACCGGGGGTTGAATCCGGCCACGGTCACATAGCCCAGAAGCAAAAGACCCAGCCAGAACAGAGGGAAGGTCCGGAGGTGTTTCCAGGCCACCGAGGGAGGCGGGTTGAGGTTGAGGATGTTGGAACGGCCCAGGGGTATCCACAACCAGACGAAAGCCAGGGCCGCGCAGACCAGGGTGAGCCAGTGGGCCGTCATGGACATGGAGCCGTGAAACCACACCGGGATCAGCAGGGCGATGCCAAGGAGGCCCGCGACGGCCTTTTCCCGCAAAGGCAACGGCGGACGCCCCAGGCGGGGTTTCCCCCGGTCTCCCCCGGTCTCCCGGCGAAAGGCGTCAACGGAGGCTGAGGCTACCCGGTGGCGTTTTTTGCGGGCGCGGGAAGGGGAGCCGGATGTGTTGGTTTCAGATGACATCGCAAAAATCAGGAGAGGACGAATTCGGAAAGGGCGGCGATGACCTCGCCAATCTGGGCGTCGGTCAACTCGGCCCCGACAGGGAGGCTCAGGCACTCCTCGGAAACGGCCCAGGCCACCGGGAACGACGAACCGGACGGGACGATCCCGGCAAAACACTCCTGGCGGTCCAGGGTGAGCGGGTAGTAAACGCCGCAGCCGATGCCCCGCTGGCCGAGAAAGGCCTTGAGGGCGTCGCGGCGTCCCGTGCCGGGGACCCGGATGGTGAACTGGTGCCAGATGTGGGTGTTGCCGGCATCCACGGCGGGAAGGATGAGTTTCGCGCCGGAGCGGTCGCCGTCCGACATCGCCACGCCGGGCACTTTCGAAAGCCCGGCCAAATAGCGGCGCGCGGCCAGATCGCGGCGGCGGTTCCACTCCGGCAGATGCGGCAGTTTCACCCGCAGCAGGGCGGCCGTGATGCCGGCCATGCGGAAGTTCGCCCCGACCATCTGGTGGTAATATACCTTCTCCATCCCGTGGACTCTCAACAACCTGGCCTTGTGCATGAGGGCGTCGTCGTTGCCCACGATCATGCCGCCGTCGCCGAGCGCGCCGAGGTTTTTGGTCGGGTAGAAACTGAACGTGCCGAAGTGCCCGATCGTGCCGGAAGCCTTGCTGTTTCTCAACGCCCCGAGGGACTGGGCCGAGTCTTCCACCAAGGCGAGGCCGCGGCGGTCGCACAGGGCGCGAAACTCTTCCAGCCGGGCGCACTGGCCGTAGAGGTTGACGGGCATGATGGCCTTGGTCCGGGGCGTGATGGCCCGCTCCGCCGCCGCCAGATCGAGGCAGTAGGTGGCGGGGTCAATGTCGGCAAAGACCGGCGTGGCCCCGACCCGCGCCACACATCCGGCGGTGGCGAAAAAGGTGAAGGGCGGGACGATGACCTCGTCGCCCGGGCCGATGCGCAAAGCCATGAGGGCCAGCAGGATGGCGTCCGTTCCCGAGGTCAGGGCCAGGGCGTGGCGGGCTCCGGTGAAGGCGCAGACTTCCTTTTCCAAAGCCTCGACCTCGGGACCGAGGACGTAGGCTCCGGAGGCGAGGACACGGTCAAAGGCGGAGCGAAACTCCGCTTCAAGCGGGGTGTTCTGGGCGCGGAGGTCAAGCAGCGGGACGGGCATGGGAAAAGGGATCAGCGGCGGCGTTCGGCCAGCCAGGAAAGCACCCCGGCGAGGGGGCGGGTGTTGAGGACGTGGCGCGCTTCCAACCAGCCTTTGCGGGCCACCTTCACGCCGGCGCGGACGTGCTCCAGCCCGGCGGTCTCGTGGGCGTCGGGGTTGATGGCGCAGAGGACCCCGGCGGAGGCGGCGTGCCGCCAGTGCCGCCAGTCCAGGTCAAGGCGCATGGGGTGGGCGTTGAGCTCGATCACACGGCCGTTCTTGGCGCAGAAGTCTATGATGGCGTTGTAGTTGATGGGATAACCCTCGCGGCGGAGCAGCAGGCGCCCGGTGGCGTGGCCGAGCATGTCGGCATAGGGATTCGAAAGGGCGCGGAGGATGCGGGCCGTCATCTCGTCCTCCGATTTGGGAAACGCCGAGTGGACGCTCACCACCGTGTAGTCCAGCGCGGCCAGCGTGGCGTCGTCGAAATCCAGCGAGCCGTCCGGCAGGATGTCGCACTCGGTGCCGGCCAGGAGCCGCACGCGGAAACGTCCCGAGGCGTTGAGGGCTCGAATCTGGTCCACCTGGCGCAGGAGGCGGTCGCGGTCGAGTCCGTTGGCCTGGAAACTGGACTTGGAGTGGTCGGAAATGCCGAGGTATTCCCAGCCGAGTTGGTCCGCCTTCCGGGCCATCTCCTCCAGGGTGTTGCGCCCGTCGGAGGCCGTCGTGTGGTTGTGGAAAGCGCCGCGCAGGTCCTTGTCTTCCAGGAGTTTCGGCAACGGGCCTTTCTCGGCCTGCTCGATCTCCTCCAGGCCTTCCCGCAGCTCGGGAGTGATGAAGGAAAGCCCGAGCCGTCCGAACAGTTCGGCCTCGTCGGCCACCGGGGGAAGTTTCTCGCCCTCAATCCCGCCTCCGTGCAGCAGGGGATCGCGGACTTCCAGGCCCCACTCGCTCAGGCTCAGGCCCCGGGCCAGGGCGCGCTGGCGCATCTGCACGTTGTGGTTTTTCGAGCCGGTAAAGTGGTGCAGCGCGTAGGAGAATATTTCCGGGGGAACGACCCGCAGGTCGGCCTGCAAACCGCCTTCAAAACGCACGCTGGTCTTTGTCTCCCCCTTGGCCGTGACCTCGATCACCCCGGCCTGGGCGGCAAACCAGTCCATGATCGGAGCCCCCTCGTTCGCACCCACGATAAAGTCGAGGTCACCCACGGTTTCCAAACCGCGCCTCAGGCTTCCGGCCGCCTCCACCTTGATGACCTGGGGCAGCGTTTTCAGCCCCTCCAGAATATGGTCGGAGACCTCCTTGGCATCCCACCAGAGGTGGCGTTTGCCATAGGCCTCGCGGCGCTGGATGCCGGTCAGGATCTTCTCCTGGGACTTCGCCCCGAAGCCGTCGAGTTCCGCCACCTTGCCCGCCTCGCAGGCGGCTTGCAGCGCCGCGATGGTGTCCACCCCGAGCTTGTCGTGCATCGCCTTCACCTTCTTCGCGCCCAGGCCGGGAATGGTCAGCATCTCGATCAGTCCGGGCGGGGTTTCAGTCCGCAGTTTTTCCAGAAACTCCAGGCGGCCTTCCCGGTGCAGCGTGGTGATCTTGTCGCCCAAGGCGTCGCCGATGCCTTTGAGGGAGCGCAACCGGTCGGTTTCAATCAGGGTTCCCAGATCCTCCTCCAGGGTTTCCAACAGGCGCGCGCCCGACTGATACGCCCGGATCTTGAAGGGGTTTTCACCTTTCAATTCCAGAAGTGTCGCAATGTCGTTCAGCGCGTCAGCGATGGCCGCTTTGTCCATGAGAAACAAATGAGAAAACCCCAAGCCGTCAGGGGTGGCAACGCTAACTTGCCCCAAAGTCAGGGCTGGGGATGTTATTAGTGTCAGGTTGCGGGTTGGCACCTTTCCTTCATCATGTCGTCACACTTTTCCGACAGAATCACTTCCATGAAGAACACCTCCCGCCGCGATTTTCTGAAAAACTCCGCCCTCCTCTCCACCCTCTTCGGCGTCGGCGGAACCGGCCTTTCCGCCCAGAACCGCGAGGCTTCCGAAAACCGTCCCGCCACGGCCCGGAACGTCGTCATGCTGGTGGCCGACGGCATGAACGTCGGGGCCCTCAGCGCGGCCCACCAATACCTCCAGCTCTCCCAGGGCAAACTGGCCCACTGGCTTGAGCTTTACCGGCAGCGGCCCGTCGTCCGCTGCCTGGCCGAAACCCACTCCGCCACCTCGATTGTGACCGACTCCGCCGCCGCCGCCAGCGCCTGGGGCGGAGGTCAGCGTGTCATCAACGGCGCCCTCAACATCTCTCCCGAAGGCAGGGAGGTCGAGACCCTCGCCGTCAAACTCAAGGCCGTGGGCAAACGCGTCGGACTCGTCACCACCGCCACCTTCACCCACGCCACCCCGGCCGGGTTCGCGGTCAACATCTCCGCCCGGGGCAATGAAAACGGTGTCGCCCAGCAATACCTCGAGCGGAAAATTGACCTCCTCCTCGGCGGCGGCCGCAACTTCCTTCCCGACGAGCTTCTCGCGAAATACAAGGCCGCCGGATACGAACACGCCTCCACCGCCAACGAGCTGGCCGCCCTCCCCGCCACCTCCGCCGCCCCCCTCATCGGTGTCTTCAAAGGAGGCTACCTGCCCTACGAGATTGACCGCGTCAACGACCCCGAACTCGCCGCCCGCATTCCCTCCCTCGCCCGCATGGCCAAAGCGGCCCTGCAACGTCTCTCCGGCAGCTCGCCGAAGGGCTTCTTCCTCATGATCGAAGGCGCCCGGGTGGACCACGCCGGCCACGCCAACGACGCCGCCGCCAGCATCCACGACCAGATCGCCTTCGACGAGGCCATCGCGGTGGCCGTCCAGTTTGCCGACAAAAACCCCGACACCCTCGTCATCATCACCACCGACCACGGCTGCGGTGGCATCCAGATGAACGGAGTGGGCGACACCGATTTCGCCAAGGCCAAAACCACCTACGGCAACAGCACGCCCAGCTTCCGCAAAATCGAGACCTTCAAGACTTCCAAAGAGTCCCTCTCCGCCAAGGTCAAAGGCCTGAGTGGTCCCAAACTGGCCGACCAGATCGAGGAGGCGACCGGACTCAAACTCAGCGGGGAAACCCTCCAAAACGCCCAGAACCTCAAGAACTACAGTGAGTTGGTGGGCGACCTCACCGGCATCACCTGGACGGGCGCCGTCCACACCAGCGAGCTGGTTGAGTTCTGCGCCTTCGGTCCGGGAGCCTCCCGCTTCCCCGGCTTCATCCGCAACTTCGAGGTCCACAACCACCTGCTCGCCGCCCTGGGTGTGGGTTGAGGGGTGGGCGGTTACCGCTCTTTTCTTTGGACAAAAGGACAAGACGGACAGGGATGGAGGCAATGGCGTCCAAATGCCTCAACCCATCCTGCTCATCCTGTCAAAACATGCCTCGGTTTAGCGCAGATGATTGATCCTTCGTGACTTCGTGTGAAATCTGAATCGGAATCCTTTGCGCTCTTTGAGCTCTTTTGCGGCTAAACTTGGTTCGAGTTTCCCACAAGAACTTCCCTTCTCACTTCGTCCCCAAGGCCGCCGCCAGTTTCTCCAAGGCCAGCACCATCCGCGGTCCCGGCACCGTCAGCAGATCGTCGCCCACCACCGCCACCCGTCCGTTTTTGACCGCCGGCAGCATCGCCCCCGCCGGATCGGTTTTTAGTTTTTCCAGAAAACGCTCCGCCGCCCCGCCCTCCGGTTCGCTTGTCGCCAGAATGATGACTTCGGGGGCAAACCTCACCACCGCCTCGGGGTCCAGTTTCGGCCAGGGAACCCCCGCCGCATCGGCCACGTTGTCCGCGCCGGACTGTTTCAGAAGTTGCGAGGCCCAGCTTCCGCCCGCCGCCGCATACCAGCCGTCCGGCGAGACCAGCAGCAGTGCCCGGGGACGCCCGCCGCGTTCTTTGGCAAGTTCTTCCACCACGGCGGACCGCAGACGAAAATCTTTCTCCATCCGCACCGCGTCGGCGTCTTTGATCAGCACCCGGGCCAGCCGTCGCGTGTCGGCCTGGACACCCTCGACGGTGTCCTGCGCAAACACCGCCACGTTGAGCCCCACGGACCGCAGCTTCGCCACCACCTCCGGAGGCGTGAGGGCCGAGGCGACCACCCACTCAGGCTTCAAAGCCAGCACCTTTTCCACGTCCACCTGACCGGCGTCTCCCACCTTCGCGCGGTCTTTCGCCATCGGGGGCCGCACACAGTGGCGCGTCACCCCGACGAGTGTCTCCTGCGCCCCCAGCGCGAAGATGGTTTCGGTCAGACTCGGAGCCAGGGACACCACCGCTCGGGGCGGATAATCCAGCTTCACCAGGGCTCCCCGTGCATCCGCAAACTCCACCGGAAAGCCCGCCACCATCCGCGCCATCTCGGCCCGGCCCGCCGCGCGGTCCACCGTCACCGGCTTCGGCAGAAACTGTAGCAGGACGATGCCCATGACCACCCCGATGATAAAAATCCCAATTCGACGTTGCATGAAAACCTCCACCCAACACCGCCGTCGCTTGGTGTAAATCCCCAAGCAAGACGGGGTTTGTCCCTTGACTCAAAGTTATCGGCACTTAACTGCCAACAACTCCTCCACATGTTCACACGTCTCGCCCTCAGCACTCTGGCACTCACCGCGCCGGTCCTCGCCACCGCCGCCCTCGCCGACTTCAACGAAGTCCCGCTTGCCCCCGAATCGGCCTACTACGGTCAGGATTCCGGAGGAAACTTCACCAGCGGCGGCCTGGGCTTCGCCAACTCCTACACAGACTTCGGCGGCGGCTATTTCGGCTGGGAAGGGTTTGCCGTTTCCAACCGGACCGACTCCACCACAGCGGGTTACGGAAACCAATTCAGCGCCTACGCCGGTGGTGGCGCGTCAGCCCTCGGAGCAGCCGTTCCGGGCGCGAACTACGCCGTCGGTTACGCCTTCGGCCCCGCCCGGATCACTTTGCCCGCCGACCTGGACCGTCCCCAGTCGGTTTACCTGAACAACACCACCTACGCCGCGCTTTCCATGCTCGAGGGCGATGGGTTCGCCAAGAAGTTTGGCGGCATCACCGGCGACGATCCCGATTTCCTGGAACTGACGGTCACCGGTCTCTCCCCCAGCCTCGCGTCAACCGGATCCGTCACCTTCGCCCTGGCCGATTACCGTTTCACCAACAATAACTTGGACTCCATCGTGCGGGCCTGGACCCTTCTTGATCTCACACCGCTCGGAAGCAATGTGCGCTTCCTGGATTTCACCCTCAACGGCAGCGACGCGGGGGCCTATGGGTTGAACACTCCCACCTACTTTGCCGCCGACCGGCTCTCCGTGGTCCCCGAACCCGCCTCCGGGGCCGCCCTGCTTGGCCTCGTTTCCCTCGTCTTGATCCGGCGGAAGAAATGACACCACAGTGACCACAACGAATAACGAATGACAACACCGAGGCAGTCGAGACTCTCTCAACCTTTCCGCCCCACAGGGAACGGACCACTGCCTTCCGCCTGCCTGCCTTTGTCAACCACACTGCCTCGCAACTCATCACGCATCACTCGTAACTCACCACTCGTTTCGGTCCTCTCGGCATTCGTCATGTGCCATTCGGCGGTTGCGGCAGTTTTGCCCCAGACCACCGCCAGTGCGCCGCCCTGGGGGGGGAACTCCAACACCCTCGATTTCAACGACTTGAAACAGCTCGGCCCGTCCTCGGCCTCGGACCTCCTCGGCACCGGGCTGGGCCTGCGCTGGTCCAGTTTTTCGGGCGACGCCCTAGGTGGTCCGGACCTGCGCGGCTTCGGGGAAAACTCCTCCTCCCGGACGCTTGTGCTCCTGGACGGCCGACCCCTCAACCGCCCCGATCTGGGCGAGGCCGACTGGTCCCAGATTCCCGTCGGTCAGCTCGAATCCGCCACCGTGCTGCGCGGCGCGCAGACGGTCCGCCACGGAGGCTCGGCCGCGGCCGGGGTCATCAGCCTCAAAACCATCGCCCCCACCGCCACACCCTCCGGAGGCGTCTCCCTCGGGGCCGGAAGTTTCGGGGAAACCCAGGCCGACGCCTGGGCCTCGGCTCCGCTGCACGACTGGCGGTTTCTCGGCGCGGCCTCGCTGGACTCGACCGAAGGCTGGCGCCGCCACAGCGCGGAAAACGTCCGGCGCGCCTGGGTCAAAACCGTCTCACCCGAACGGGACGGCATCGTCTGGCAGGCCGAGGCCGGGGTCACCAGCCAGACCACCGAACTCCCCGGAGGCCTGGCCTCGGGCGGTTACCCGGCCACCCCGCGCGCCAGCTTCGCGGTGGATGCCGAAGCCCGGCAGACCACGCTTCACGCCGGCCTTTCCCCGGTCTCGTCAGCTTCCGCTCCGCTCACCTGGGAGGCCCCCTTCCGCGCCGAATCGCGCCGCCTGGAAAGCGACTTCGACGGCATCTACGCCGACTCCCGCCTTGATTCCCTCCTCTGGCAGCCGGTCCTCAGTTGGGACGCCGCCCCGTGGCGGTGGGAAAGCGGGGCCTCCCTCGGTTTCGATACCCTCAACTACACCGGCTGGCGCAGCCGCGCCCGCACCCAGGCCAGTTCCCACGCCCATCTGGAACGTCTCAATGCCGGCGCTTTTCTCCGCGCCGAGCGAGATATCGGCCAAGGCTGGAAGGCCTCCGCCGGAACGCGCTGGGAAGGGCAGTCCGTGGACGCGCGAAACCGCCCCGTCACCGGTCCGGGAGCCTTCGACGGCCACACCACCGGCTCCGGCCCCTCCCTGGCCGCCGGCCTGGACTGGGCCGGCCCCGCAGGCCGCGCCTGGCTCGATGGCGCCACCATCCGGCGCTTTCCCGTCCTTGACGAAATCGCCAGCTATCAGGGGTTTGCGCTCAGCCGGCCCTTCAACGCCGCCCTCCGCCCCGAAACCGGCCTCTCCCTCGAAACCGGCGCGGCCTGGCAGCCCGCCCCCGGCTGGGAAACCAAGGCCGGGGCCTTCGCCCTCTGGCTGGACAACGAGATCGCCTACGACTTCGTCCCCAACCTCAACACCAACCTGGCCCGCACCGAAAGGTTCGGAAGCGAACTAAGCGTCTCGCGCTCCTGGGAAACCCTCCGCCTCGGGGCCTCCGCCGGGCTCGTCCAGGCCCGCCAGGTCTCCGGACCCTACGCGGGCCGGGATGTCTGCCTCGTCCCCGGCTGGACCTCCGGTGTCTTCGCCGCGTTCACCCCGACCGAGTCCCTCAGCCTCCGCTGGGACACACGCTGGAGCGGGGCCGCCTGGGAGGGAAACGACCCCGCCAACACCCAGCCCCGGCTGCCCGGCCACACGGTCAGCGACGCCCGCCTGACCTGGAAACCGGCCCACGCCTGGTCCTGCAACTTTCTGGTCCGCAACGTCTTTGACGAGGAATACGCCTCCAAGAAATACGCCGGCCTCTGGTATCCCGCCAACCCCCGCAGCCTCTTCGCCAGCCTGGCCTGGAGTTTCTAAACCATGAAGCACTTTCTCAATTCGATGTTCAAAGTTCAAAGTTCGAAGTTCGAAGTTCTGCCTCGGTTTCTCTCCCCTTCCCTTCTTCCCCTCTTCTCCGCTTCTGCCTTGCTGCTTTCAGCAGGCCTCCAAGCCGCCGGCCCCTCGGTCGCTTCCACCGATGCCGAACTCCGCCTCTGGGCCGGCAGTTACCGCGACCTCACCTACGGGGCCAACGTCACCTCCGGCTTCCAAACCCCGGCCAAGGCCCTCGGCCCGGCCACCGGGAACCTCTATGACATCGTCAGCCTGGGCGAAGGGGGGCGGATCACCCTGGAGTTTGCCGGAGGCATGGCGGACGGCCCCGGCTGGGACTTCGCCGTCTTTGAAAACGCCTTCGGGGGAAACTTCCTAGAACTGGCCTTTGTCGAGGTCTCGTCGGACGGACAGAACTGGCTGCGCTTCCCCAGCCGCTCCGAAACGGTGTCACCGGTGGGAGCCTACGGCACCCTCGACCCCGCCCTGCTCGACGGCTTTGCCGGCCTCCACTTTGTCGGCCAGGGCACCGAGTTCGACCTCGCGTCCCTGCGCGGCCTGCCTGGGTCCAACCTGCTGGACTTCAACCGCATCCGCTACGTCCGGCTCGTTGACATCATCGGCGACGGCCGGGAGCACGACTCCTCCGGCCGTCCCATTTACGATCCCTATGTCACCCAGGGTTCGGCCGGTTTCGATCTGGAGGCCGCCGGGGCCCGCTACCCCTCGCCTCCGGAAAAGCTGGCCTCCACACCCACGGCAGTCGCCGGTCACCTGGGGCTTTCCTGGAACGGCCTGGCCGGAGCCCGCTACCGCATTGAGACCAGTCCCGATCTGATCACGTGGACGTTGCTCCGGACCGTGGACACCGCCACCGACGGTCCCGTCCAATCCGACATCCCCCTTGGCACCGACACCAAACTCTTCGCCCGCATCGGCCGGGAAAAATAGAGGGTGCCCGGGACATCAGATCCCCAGCCCGCGCTGGCTCGCAGGGCAAGTTATCCACAAAGAGAAAAATACCGTTCGCACCGGGCCGCCTCATGGCCCATTCGATAAACCCTTTCCTCCCCATGCGCCTCGGCTTTCTGCGTCACCTGCTCCCCCTCGTTATCGCCACCTCCGTTGGCTACTGGCTTGGTCAAAGGCAGGACACTCCGCATCATTCCACCCCGGAGCACTCCGGCAGGGAACCGGGCAGGCCGGGGCGCAGGCTTCGTCCGCAAGTCGTTGAGGAAGTGGCAATTGAAACACGATCCCTCGGGGATGTGAAGGCCATCGTGCAGTCGGGGCCGCAAAAGGGTAAGGAGGAGCTTTACCTCGGGGCCCTCGCGGAATTGAGCCAGCAGGACCCGCTGGCCGCGCTCGAACTGCTCATGTCCAAAGGGCCATTTTCGCCTGAGGACTTCGACCAGGCCCTGGAGGCATTCCGCGTGCTGGCGGAAAAAAGCCCACGTCAGGCCCTCACGATGGCTTCGGCCCTGACCACTCCCTCCCAGCGTAAAACGGCCATGAGAACTGTCATCGAGGGCTGGGCTTCAGTCGATCCTGCCGCCGCCCTTCAGGTCGCCACTCTCCATCCGGAAACACGCCAGGGTGATCTGTGGGAAAACCTGGGCTCAAGTTGGGCCTCGAAAGACCCGAAAGTGGCCGCTCTTCAGGCCGCCGGCCTGCCCCCCGGGCCGCTCCGGGCCAAGTTCCTCCAGGGGGTGGCCAACTCCTGGATCGAGACCGACATCCCGGCCTTCGCCTCCTGGTTTTCCCAGCTGTCCGACCGCGACGCCCACGGCGTCATCTCCAACCTAAACGTCTCCGGTTCGGAAAAATCCGACATGTCCCAGATCACCCTCCTCTGGAACACCCTTCCGGCCGGTCCCAATCGGGACGGCATCGTCTCCAATCTGGCCACCGCCCTGCCCTTCACAACTCCGGCCGAGTTTGCCGCCCACCTCGCCATGGTGGATGGCATGGAGGACAACAAGCTGAAGGAAAAACTCCGGCAGCACCTCTTTGAAACCCTGGCGGAACGCGACCCCTTCCAGGCCGCGGCGTGGATTCCCCAACTACTCCCCGGCCGCGCGGCGGACCTGGTCCAAACCATCGCCACCCATTGGGCGGAAAAAGATCCCGCCGCCGCCCTGACCTGGGCCGAAGCCCTCCCCCACGAATTCAAAACCAAGGCCCTTGGCAGCCTGGTCCAAAACATGGCCGGCGACAGTCCGGAACAGGCCCTGGCCATCCTCGCCAGTCACGGCGCCATCCTCGCCGACGAAAACGGCCAGAATGTCGTCAGCCAACTGATCTACAGCGATGCCGATCCTATGACCGTCGCCAGCCTCGTGGCCCAGCAAAAGGGCGAAGGCCATGCGGAGCTCCAGTTTTCACTCGCCAGCGCCTGGAGCGACAAGGACCCCTTTGGTTTCGCGGAATGGGCCAATACCCTCAAGCCAGGACAGGACCGGGACATCGCCGCCGGCACCCTCGCCTCCCATCTCGTCCAAACCGATCCCGAGGCCGCCCTCGTCTGGTCCCTCAGCATCTCCGAGAAGGAGCACAAACTGGAAAACACCGGGGAAGTCTTCCGCCAATGGTTTGAAAACTCGCCCGATCAGGCCAGACACTGGCTGGAGTCCCAGAAAAATTTGCCCGCGGCCCAGCGGAAAAACCTCAGCGACATCATCAAGGCAGGCCAGGAGGAGACGGCTCCCGGAAACGAGTCCAAACGCGTCAACCTTCTGTAAACCCGTGAGTCGGGAAATCTGCTTGAGGAGGCGGCGGGACTGGTCCGCCCCTCCCCAAGCAGACATAAAAAAAGCCCAATCCACCTGTGCCGTAGCAATCGACAAACCCTTCGAGCCGCTTTGTGGCAAAGTGGGGATCACACCGCCGGGTTTTGTCTTCCGGTAAACCGGCCTGACAGCCCCCGACGGCTCAGACCCCCGTTGGTTTTGAATCAGGGAAAGGGTTGTGGCGCCGACCCTTCGAACACCGCAGACTGAGCAAGCTGGCAAACAGACCGGGAAAGACCTCAGTGTCAACTCCGGGCGAGAATCAGGCCGCGCCGGCTTCAATACGGGAAAAAATCCTTCCTTCACGAAGCAAATGCCCGCCGGGATGCCCTGCCCCGGGTAAATTCGGCCGCAGGTGAACGGGCCGAGGGGAAAGTGACCCCGACTCGTTAATTTCAAAGCCCACTTGACTTAACCTGTTAATTTAACGTCAAAGTCAAACGTCACCCCCAAAACCACACATGAAAAAGTTCCCCCACATCATCACGGTTCTCAGCCTCCTTTCCTCACCGGCCTTTGCCGCCGATCTCTTCAAGATTGACGTCGTTCCCCTCGTCGGAACGCCTCCCCCCGAAGCCCACGTCAGCTCTTCCAGCGCGCTCAACCTGATCGAATCGGCCGTCAGCAATCAGGCCGGCCCCTTCAGCGCTTTTTACAACCAGGAGTATTCCGCCCAGATGACCTACCTGGGCACCCCCCATGCCATCACCATGGTCCAGGTCATTGGCGGCCCCGGCTTCGAATTGTTTCTCGACCTGAATCCCATCGGCTACAACACCAGCTTCACCGGGGCCACCGCCGACGAAGTCTGGGCCAAGGTGAAGGATTTCTTTGAAAATGACGTGGACGGCGCCTACTCCCGTTTCCTCAAGGCCCTCAGCAAGCAGTCCACCACCGCCCTCACGGACGGAAACCCCAACGCCAGCACCGCCCTCGCCGCCAAGGGTGTCTTTGCCACCCAGGGATTCACCCCCAGCCAAAACATCAGCTTCGGCGACGAGGCCGACGACATCTCCAACCCCGCCACCCGGGGGCGGACCGCCTCCAGCACCGGCGGCGCCGGCGACGACCGCAATGCCAGCGCCGAAAACGGTTCCGGCAACTCGGATGGTGAGGCCTCGGGCGGCTCCGGCAGCGGACGCCCCTCCTTCAAAACTTTCGGCCTTGGGTTCAACACCGGCCGCTTCAACGCCAAAGTCGCCGGCACCACCTTCAGCGGACAATACACCGAGGTCGGCTTCTCCTGGCTGAACATGGACATCTCCGAAAACGTCCGCCTGGAAGCCCCCGTTTCCGTCAACTGGCTCTCCCTCGAAGGCACCGACGCCTACGGCCTGACCCAGGGATTCGCCCTGCCCATCACGATTGACAGCATGGATGTGGTCGCCCCCCTCAACTGGCGCATCACGCCGGTCGCCGGCATCGGGGCCCGCGTCTCGGTGGATGCCCTGTCCGGAGCCGTCATGTGGTATGCCGGGGTGGTCAACTCCCTCGACTACCGCATCAACCGCAAGCTCGTCGTCTCCGTCGTGAACCAGCTCACCACCCACCAGGGCCTTCCCGTCAAATACCAGAACTACTCCTTTGATTCCGGCGTGGACCAATGGATCCTCAAAAACGGTGTCCGCCTCACCACCCCGCTGGCCCGGCGCGTCATTGGCGACGTTTACCTCATTGACACCCAGTTCCTTAAGGATGCCGCCGTAGATCATTTCGATTCCGTCGGAGCCTCCGTCTCCTGGCGCGCCTCGAAGAAGTTCAACCTCTCCCTCGCCACCAACTACGATTTTGGCGACAACTTCAACGCCTGGTCCGTCGGCATCTCCTCCGCCTGGTCCTGGTAAACGGCAACTCCCTTCGACCCGGTGCGTTCCACCGGGTTTTTTTTGGCCCATTTCCCACTGTCACCCCCCATGTCCTCAGATGCAAAACCCGGCTTTGTCCGCCGCTGGCTCAAACGGCTGATCCTCCTCACCCTTCTGGGAACAGCCCTCCTCGCCGGGGCCGTTTTTTGCCCCCTGCCCGTCGGCTGGCTCATCAACCTCGCCGCTCCCTCGGACGGCCCCGTCCAACTCCGCGTCGCCGGAGCCACCCTCCGCCTCAAACCCTTTGAACCCAACCTCACCCTGGAGATTGAGGGACTCGGTGCCACCCACGGCGGCAAAACCCTCGCCTCCGTCTCCCAAACCCTCCTCTCGGCCGACAAGGACGCCCTGCGCGCCAACTGTTTCCTGACCGCGCAGGTGGAGGCCCAGGGGGTCAAACTGGACTACGCCGCCGCCGACTGGCCGGCCGACCCCACCGCTCCCGCCACCGACCCCGTGGCGGTCCTCGGGCAACTCCTGCCGCTCCTGCCCCTCGGCTCCCAACCCTTCAAGGTCACCGTCAGCGATCTCGCTGCCACAGTTACCCTGGCGCCGGGAGATCCGGTCCGCGGCTTCTCCCTGCCCAACCTCGTTCTCAACCTTCACCGGGAAGCGGGGCACATCGTGGCGGGCCTGGAGGGCTCCCTCGCCGGCCAGGGCTCCGCCACCCTGCCCTTCCATCTCAAGGCCAAAACTGAGGCCTCCACCGGGATCGTGGAGACCAGCTTCAAACTTGATGACTTCGCCACCGGCTCGCTTCCCGCCACCCTCGGTTTGCCCCCCCTGCCGGCCAGCGCCCGTGTCTCCCTGGAATCCGCCGCCTCCCTCGCTCTCAAACCCTTCGTCATCAGCAACACCGACCTCACGCTCCGGGTCCGGGACGGACATCTTGCCCTCGCCCCCCTGCCGGTCCTGGCCGGGCTTCCCCCCGCCTCGTGCGATCTGGTCCTGAACCTTTCCGACAACCTCACCCGCCTCACCACCAAGGAGTTTTCCCTCGTTTTAGGCCAGGGACTGAGCGTTTCCCTCAGCGAGTTTTCCGCCCTCATCAGTCCGACCCACGACAAAATGGACCTGTCCTGGAAAGTGTCCCTCAAAACCGGCAACCAGGGCAAACTCGACGCCTGGCTGGCCTCGGCCGACACCGCCAAGCTCGATCCCGCCCTCCGCGCCCTGCTGGCCGAGACGTCCCTCAGTTCCGCCGAGGGCTCCGGCTCGGTCCGCCTCCTCGCCACCCCCCAGGGCTGGTCGGCCGAATCACTGGCCATCACCCAAAACCTCGCCGCCCAGCTTGGCCCCACCCCCGTCAACCTCGCCCTCACCGCCCGGCAAAACGGCCCCGCCCAACCCATCGAGGTCACCTTTGACCTGCCGGAAATACGCCCCGGCGAGAAGCGCCCCTCCCTTGATCCCTCCCCTCTCACCCTCCTGGACCTGCCGCTCCGCCTCAAAGGCGGCGCCCGCGTTTCGCCCGACGGCCGGACCGGCTCCGCCACCTTCAGCCTCCAGGCCGGGCCGGGCCGGCTCCGCCCCTGGGGTCCCTTGACGGAAGCCATTGCCGTCAAGTCCCTTGCGCTCGAAGGGCAGGCCTCCTCCGACGGTCCCTCCCTCAGCCTGAAAACCTTCCGCCTGGAATCCGGGAAACTCAAGGTCACCGCCGATGGCACCGAACTTCATGTCCTCACCGACGGATCCACCCAGGTCTCCTCCCACACCGTCCTTTCCGGCCTGCGCCCCGGTGAATGGAAAGCCTGGCTCCCCCCCTCCTCCGCCCAGGCCCTCAGC
>JANOBW010000108.1:0-5816 GCA_031411855.1 Opitutia bacterium | reverse complement strand
CCTCGGGAGAGAAAGGGCCGCCGGCCAGGGCCTTGACGGCGACCTGGTCCGGGGAGATGCACTGGCGGCCCAGCGTCTTGCTGGTCGGCCAGGGGATCTCGGGAAACACGACATAGGCGAGTTCGGAGCAGACGATGCGGCGGTCGCTTTCCACGTCGAAGTTGAAGTCATACTCCTTGCCGATCTGGGCGAAGGCCTTGCGCGCGCACCGGGCGGCCTCCTCGGCCGGCAGGTCGCGGCGGCGGATGACGAGCAGGTCGTCAATGTTGAGGAAGTGGTCCAGGGTGTTGATCTCCACCCCGGGGCGCAGGGCCTCGACAATGCAGGCCCCGTTGCGGATGCGCTCCTGATGGGGCTTCACCAGGGGATCCTCCCACAGCCCCATCGCTCGGAGCTCGGCCTCGTTGCCCACCCAGACGGCGACGTGCCCATAGTGGCCGGGGATGGACATGTCCGTGAGGCGGAACGGGGTTTTCTCCAGCAGCACGTCCAGCGGGCGCAGCCTCTGGCGGAGGCCGTCCTTCCGGGCCGTGTCCAGGTCCCGCAGGAAACCGGAGCGCGTCTCGACCAGGCCCAGCGTGTTGCCCACCGCCATGCTCGTCACGTTGGCGAGGGATTTGCCCCCGCGTGAGATCAGGTCCGTCACGAAGGTCACGGCCGCATGGCCGCCGGTGTCCCACTCGCGGAGCAGGCGTTCCGGCAAGTCCTTGCTGTAGAAAGCGTAACCCGGGCTCTGGCGGATGACCTCGTCCAGAAACCGCTCGTCCTCCGAACGGTTTGCGGCCTGGCCGCCCGCGGCGCGATACCACACCACGGCGCGGGCCAGGCGGAGCCGGCGGGCCGGATCGAGAAAACGCAGGGTGGCCAGGTCGAGCTCGCCCTCGATGGCGGGATGGTCCGACTTGAGCAGGCGGCGGAGTTTCCCCTGCTTGAAGTAAGGGTCCACCCCCAGCGCGTAGTCGTCATGCTCCATGAGCGAGGCGGCCAGGACGAGCTTGGTCTGGGTCCGGGCCAGGGGATCGTTGGCCAGCGCCGGGGCGGCCCGGTTCCAGGCCTCGTCGCCCTGGCAGTCCACCAGGGCGCGCCAGCGGCGGCCCAGGAACACGTAGTCCTCCGCGCCGTTGTAAAGCCGGTCCAGATCGCCGCTGGTCAGCGTGCCGCCCGCCAGACGGCTGCTCACTTCGGAGAGGTAGCGCCGGGCCCGGCCCCTCCACTCCAGCGAGCGGTCGAGCAGGTCGCGGCAGGTCGCAAGGTCGGTGACCATGGCCTCGGCCCGGGGCGGAAGCCCGAACGCATCGGCGGCCGGGGCCGGGGTCGCCAGGCCGGCCACGGCCAGGAAAAGGGGGAGAGCGGCGTAACGGAAACTCATGCGGCCCAACGGCAGCGGGAGAAACCGGCTTGGCAATGCGAAAGCGCTCCGGGCGCCTCATCCGGGTTGACCACCCTCCCTTCCGAAGGTCCACTGGCCTTCATGACCACCCTGACACGTCTTTTCCTGCCATGGGGCAGCGCCTGTCTCATCCTTCTGGGGGGCAACGGCGCCAGGGCCCAGGAATTCTCCTCCGACGCGGCCCTGATCAGCGCGGAGGCCGACGCGGAGGCCCGCGACCTCAAACCCACCGTGACGCGGGCGATGGGCGATGCGGGAGGGAAGTTTTTCGGCCAGGTCCCCGATCCCGCGAAGACCCGCCGCTATTATGTCGCGGCCGAATACGACACCTGGGACTACGCCCCGAGCGGCAAGGACGAGCTCTGCGGCACCCCCATCGCGCGGCCCGAGCCCGGCCAGCTCAAGGCCATGAAGCTGCGCTACTTCCAATACACCGACGCCACCTTCACCACGAGGCTCATGCCCACCACCCGCCTCGGCCTGATGGGACCGGTGCTGCGGGGCGTGACCGGGGAGACCCTCGCCGTCACCTTCCTCAACCGCACCAACCTTCCCCTCTCCATGCACCCGCATGGCGTGAAATACGACAAGGACAGCGAGGGCGCCTACTACCAGCCCGACCCCGGCCTCGGGGCCGCCGTCGAGCCCTGGGCCCGTTTCACCTATGTCTGGAAACTGGACGAGCAGTCCGGACCGCTGCCTTCCGAACCCAGTTCCAAGGGCTGGCTCTACCACAGCCACGTCAGCGGCGACCAGGAGACCAACCTCGGCCTCGTCGGCTTCATCATCGTGACCGACCCCGCACGGGCCCGCCCGGATGGCACCCCGGCGGATGTGGACCGCGAGATGTCGTCCCTTTTCATGATCTTCAACGAGGACGGCCTTTCCGAGGCCGACCTGGAGGGGGCCGGGGCCAACTACACCTGGGCGGACCTCATGCAGATGCACGAGAAGGGGGCGCGCTACTCGCTTAACGGCCGCATTTTCGGCAACCTCCAGGGCCTGGAAATGAACGAGGGCGAACGGGTGCGCTGGTATCTCTTCTCCCTGGGTGAGGAGACCGGACTCCACACCGCCCACTGGCACGGCATGCGGGTGGTCGAGGAAGGCCGTCGGCGGACCGATGTCATCGAACTGCTTCCCGCCAGCATGAAGGTGGCGGACATGCTGGCCGACAACCCGGGCGAATGGCTCTTCCACTGCCACGTCTCCGAACACATGCGGGAAGGCATGTTCACCCGCGTCACCGTCCACCCCAAGGCCTCACCCGGCGTGCCCCGGGACTCCGACACCGCCTTCTTCGGCATCAACGCGCGGGAAACCTCCCTCCATCTCTCCGAGGCGAAACTGTCCGCCAACGCCCTGCGTCTGACCGGAAACGCCACCGTCTTCGAGGCGTTTTCCCTCAGCAACCAGCCCGTCACCCTCCGCCTGGGGGAAACGTCCGCCACGCTCCATCCCGCCGCCAACGGCGTGGGCACCTCCGAGAAGGCCACGATCAAGATTCTTAACGCCAGCAACTTCGGCGTCGTCTATGGGGGCCGCATTGACTTCGAGGCCTCGCTTCTGGGGGCGGAATGGAAAAAGGAGTTCGCCAAACTCGCGGCCCTGAAACCCGACGAAAGTTTCCCCCTGACCATCGAGTTCGGCCCGGCCAAACACACGGTGCGTTTTGCCGTGACGAAGGAGTGAGCCGCGGAGAAGGGCCGACCCTGCAAGCTGTCCCAAAGGTGCTTAGGACGTAGGTGTCGCCCGGGAAAAAGCACGGCCGCGTTCCCGGGAATACCGCCGCCGGACGTGGCTTGGCAGCGATGTCACAGTCGTTTGCAGCCCGGTCGAAACCCATTGCAACGATGTCAGTGTCCTTTGCAGCGATGTAAAACTGCTTTGCAACGGTGTCAGTGGCAATTGTTGCTCAGTTCGTATCGTTTGCAGCTCTGTCAGTCTCAATTGCAACGATGTCAGTCTCAATTGCAGCTTTGCTGAGGTGCTGTGCAACCTTGTCAGTCTCATTTGCAGGTCTGTTTGTCTCAATTGCAACGCTGTCACTGGTCATTGTTGTCCAGTCAGTCTCAATAGCAACACTGCTGGTCTCATTTGCAATCTTGTCGGCGGGTTGCGCCACCTCGCAGGACCTATCAGCATCCTCCGCTTCGCCCTTGGGAGCATGCACGCCCCGTAACCCAACTCAGAGCTTGTAGGTGAAGGCGTGGCAAAGGGCGGTGGCGGCGGCGTCGGCCTCGTCCGAGGGCAGCTCGACCCCGAGGTGGGCTTGGACGGTCTTGATGACCTGCTCCTTACTGGCGCGGCCGAAGCCGGCCACCGCCTGCTTGATGCGGAGCGGGCGGTAGTGGTGGACCTCGATGCCCCTCATGGCGATGGCGCTGATGGCGGCCCCCCGCGCCATCCCGAGGATGAGGGCGGTCTGGTAGTTCTGCACGTAGATGGATTCCTCCACCGCCGCCGAATCCACCACGTGGGCCTCCAGGACGGCGGTGACCCGCCGGGCGATCTCGCCGAGGCAGGCCGCCTGGGAGATGGAGTCACGGAGAAAAAGGGTCTCGCTGTGCAGGAGTTTGGGGCGGTCGCGCAGGGCGAAATCAATCACGGCCAGCCCCGTCCCGCGCAGGCTCGGGTCCACCCCCAGGACCACGCCGCGAAACGGTTCCAGCCGTTGCACGGCCACGGGGGCCGCCGCCTCGCGCGCAAAGGCGTCGAGGTTTTTCCCCGCCAGTTTGTCCGCCCAGAGTTGTCGCGCGCTTCGTGCCATGAGGGCAGGAAAGGGACGCCCCTCCCGCTTCCAAGCGCCAATCGGCGGCCCGGGGATTTTGGAGAAGTTTCAGGGTTTCCGGACGACCAGGCGGAGGAACTGGCTGGGCTGGCTGCCGACGGGGCCGGGAGCTCGGTAGGTCACCGTTTCCGTCCCGTCCGAGTTGCGGAGGGTTTGGAACACCTCGGCGGGGACCCAGTTGCCGGCCCCGGCCATGTCGGTGGCGGTCTGAACGGACCATTCCAGTTCATCCAAACCCAGCGGACGCGTCAGGGTGAGGGTCAGATAGGGCTCGGTGATGCCATTGACCACCAAGGGATTGACCGTGGCGGTAGGGCGCGGTGAGGAGGCAGGGGAGACCGGATTGGAGCCCAGGGCAAACTCGAAGAGGTTGGTGAGCCCGTCGCCGTCGGAGTCGGCGTTGCCAAGCGGATCGGCCAGATTTCTCGAGGCCGCCCAGGTGGCGTAGGTCGGGGCGTCGGCGGTGCCGGGAACCACTTGCGAGGCGCTGGCGCGCCAGTTGGCGGCCAGACTGTGGTCGGGGTTGCTGGAGGGAAGACGGAGAACGAGGGAGGCTCCGAGGCCATCGGGTTCGACCGGCCAGGGCAGAAGGTCGGAGTAAACAAACTGCCGGATGGTGTCGGGCTCGGCGTCGGCATCGGGTCCGTCCGCGCCGGTGATCCAGATCTGCTCGCCGGAGTTGGAAAGCGTGCCGAGGTATTCCCCCGCAATCAAAGGGGCGAGGCTGGCACCGTGGCGCAGGAGGAAGGCGGTCTTGTTTTTCACGAGGAGGACACGGCCTCCGGGGGAGAGCACCCGCACCTCGGCGGAGGCGAAATCGAAGGTGATCCCGGAGATGACTTTCACGCCGGTGAGATCAACGGCCGAGGGGCCGATGGCCATGAGTTCGAGAAACTCAAACTCGGTGTCGTCGAGATAGCCGGCGGCCACCTCGGAGGCGACCGGGTTGGAGGGATGGTAGTGGATTTGGGAAACCACGAGATTGGAGGCGGAGGCGGGTTGGGTGTCCGTCAGGAAGTCCGCCTGGGTCAGCGCGCTCCATTCGCCGGTGGTGGCGTTTTTGACGCGGCTGAACACGCGGGCGAACGGGGCCGGCAAGGCCAGCGGCGCGCTGTAAACCCGGGCCCCTGCCGCCACGTTTCCGCCGGTGAGGCGGGGGTCGGTGCCGTCCAGCGTGTAGTAAACCACGCTGCCGGCCGGCACGGTGGCGTTGGTCGCCAGGGCCAGACGGAAGGAGGCGGCCACCTTGCCGCCATGCTGGCTGTAGGTCACGGGCTCGGTGGCGGGCCAGAGGCCGTGGGTGCGGAAGCTGATGTCGGTGGCGGGAAGGTTGTCGGAGTTGAAGAGGAAGGAGCGGCGGTTGGAGAGCGGCACGGTCCAGCTGCCGGAGTTCGGGTTGGCGGTGGTGGCGGTGGTCCAGTTGGTCCAAAACGCCTCGCTGAAGGTGGTGCCGTGGGTGTAGGTGAGGAGCGGCGCGAAGGTGGACTTGAGGGAGTCCTTGAGTTTCGCGATGCGGCAGTTCACGGGGTCGCGGTCGTCGAGGACGTTGCCGTTGAAGAACCAGTGGTTGATGCGGTCGGCGAAGCGGAGCTTCACCTCCGGGCTGGCGTAGAGGCCCCGGAAAATCTGCGAGAC
>JANOBW010000107.1:0-12010 GCA_031411855.1 Opitutia bacterium | reverse complement strand
GCTTTTGCTCATGCTTTGACCGCCGTGTATTCGCTGAAGAGGCCGAGCATCTTATTGCGGGACACCTGGGTGAGGCCAGCCTGGCGGAGGGCTTCGAGGACGGTTTCCGGGGGGACGCAGGCGTCCATCGTTTCCCAGTAGTAGCGCATCATGTCGCGGGCGTCGGCGCTGCGGGTAAACAGTTGGGTGAAAAAGGGATAAATGCGGCCGAAGTAGGCATGGAAGAGGAACGCGCCGAAGGTGCCCGGGGGTTTGGTGACTTCGAGAATGAGGAGCCTGCCACCGGGCTTGAGGACGCGGCGGTATTCGCGGAAGGCGGTTTCGAGGTCGGCCACATGGCGGAGGGCGTAGCCCATGGTGAGGAAGTCGAAGCTGTTGTCGGGCAACGGCATGGCTTCCGCGCGGGCCTGGATGAAGCGGGCGGGAAGTTTGGTTCTGGCGACGGCGAGCATGCCTGCGCTGGGGTCGAGGCAGGTGATGTTTTCGGCTGTGCCGAGAATTTTGGCGGATTCGACGGCGACGAGGCCGGTGCCGCACGCGACATCGAGCAGGTGGTGGCCGGGTTTGAGGCCGTGGCGCTTTTGCACGTCGCGGCGATAGAAGGAGCCACTGCGAAGGAAACCCCAGTCCACCACACCGTCGTAATGTTTCGCGCCCTTGTCGAAAAGTTGGTCCACAAAGACGGGTTTTTCCTCGGGTGTGGCGTAGCGGTTGGCGAGGGTGGGATGCGGCTTCATGGGACGTGGTGGTGTGGATGGGAAATTGGAGGCAGGGGTGGGAGAGACTTTCCAAGCGGTGGGGATTTCCCGGGCGGTCAGGTGGAGGCGGAGGGATTCGCGCAGGGATGGGGCAGACCGGATGCGGCGGGAGCGGTGATCCCGAGTTAAGCTTATCCACATCAGAAAGTTGGAGGACAATGGTTCACCCACCGTTTGATTGCCGGATCATCATGCGAGTTGGTCGGCGGCGGGGATGACAGCGCGGTAGCCCCGGGCCGAGGCCCCTTCCAGCACGAGGCGGATGGCCTCCACCCTGACGGCGGGGGCAAGAAAAGGGCCCTCATGCATGAGCACGATGCTGCCGGGGCGGAGGCGGATCAGCACCCGATGGGCGACACGGGCGGGGGCGCGCAGGAAACTGTCGAGACTGCGGATGTTCCAGCCAATGCAGGCGAGGTTGCGGTCAGCCAGGGCGCGCCCGAGCAGCAGGTTTTTGATGCCCATGGGCGCGCGGAAGCGAAGGGGGCGGGGCGTGCCGGCGGCGGCAAAGGCGGCGAGGGGGTGATCAAGTTCGTCGGCCAGACGCCTGTGGGAATGGGCCCACAGGCCGAAACGCGGATGGGAGTGGGTATGGTGGGCAATCTCGTGGCCGTGGCGCAGGATGTCGGCGATGAGCCCGGGATGGGAGGCGGCGCGTTCACCGACGAGAAAGAAGGTGGCGCGGGCTCCATGGCTTGCGAGGAGCGCAAGCAGGCGAGGGGTGTCGTCCGGGTCGGGCCCGTCGTCAATGGTGAGCCAGAATTCGCGTCCTTTGGTGGTGAAACGGGTGAAGACTCGCACCACCCCCTGACTGCCGGGAGTGAAAAGGGCGTGGAGCAGAGGCGCGCCGCCGCTCAGGAAAAGAAGAAACGACCAGATGAAGGGCACGCCGGAGCACCAAAGGAAGACGGCGGAGAGTTTGATGAGGGTAACCGCGAGTAGCAGCGGACGCGGGTTGGCGATGGGTTCGCGGCAGGGGAGGACGATGAAGTTAAGCGAGGCGGCCCAGGCCCCGAGAATGGCACCGCAAAGGACATCAAGCGCGACGTGCTGCTTGGTCGCGAGGGTCGAGTGGATGATGAGGAGAGCCCAGACAAGGCTGGCGGTTTGCACAAGACGGCCCGCGCCCAAAGAGGGCAGAAGGCGGGCGAACCAGAGCGCGGCAAAGACGGCGAACGCAACGTGGAGCGAGGGGCAGGCGTTGCCCGTGGCATCGGTTTGTTTGAGGAACAGAAAGGAGGGATGGCCCGTCCAGTCTATGTCAGGCGTGGGGATGGCGCTGGGCCAGACGAAAAAGAGGATGAGGCCGGCGGCAGAGAGGCCCGCGCAACCAGCCGCATAGCCAGCGAGTTGGCGCCGGTCCGTGATGACCGCGGGGACAACTGAGAGGTAGAGCCAGAGGGAAGCGTAAGGAAGAAGTGACCAGGGGTGAAAGTCCACCAGATGGTCGAGCCACGTTTCGGGAACGAGGGTGACAGGAAAGGCAGGGTGGCGCAGGACCGCGAAGTAGAGGACAAAAAAGCCGGTCATGCCGAGGGTGGTGCCGAGGGCCTTGAACGGTGCGTCCACCTTGGCCCTGCGGAGCAACTCACGGAGGGTAAAGACGGGCGGGTTCATGACTCCTGATTAAGGAAGTCAACGCGCGCGGCAAGGTAGGCGGTGAAGAGCATCTTGGTGGGAGAAGTTTGACCCTACTTTGCTGAAATGGGCATGCTGAGCGTGACGTGGACCGGACCAATGCCCTGGGCGAGGCATTGAGTTTTGGCCCAGTCCGCTTTGCCACGGGCGGTGCGGGGCAGGGCGGGAGAGACTTTCCACATGGTGGGGATTTTCCAGGCGGGCAGGTGGAGGCGGAGGGATTCGCACAGGGTTGCGGCGGGCAGGTCGGATTCGACGAGAGCGGTGATTTCGGGTTCGCCCCGGCGACCGGTAATGGGGATGACCCGGACCTCGCGGACGCCGGGAAGAAGGGCCAGGGCGGCTTCGATCTCGGCGGGTTCAAGGCGGCGTCCGCCGATTTTGAAGGTGCGTCCGGCGCGTCCCAGCAGCGTGAGGGAGCCGTCGGGTTCGAGGCGGCCGAGGTCAGGCAACGTGAGGTGCCCGGTGTGGCCCAAGACCGCACGGCTGGCGACGCGGACGCGTCCGGACGGTGAGATGGCGAGGTTCACTCCGGGGAGTGGGAAGCCGACCGAGTTTTCGGTGAGTGTGCCGGAGTCGGGGGCGAAGCAGATGCCGCCCGTTTCGCTGGAACCGTAGAAGTTCGCCACGGGATGGCCCCAGCGCCGGCGGAAGGTTTCCGCTTCGGAGGGCAGGAGGCGCCCTCCCGCGCAGAGGACAAGGCGGAGGGAGGCGAAGTCGGCCGGATCGCCCGGGGCGGTGGCGAGGAGACGGACAAGGGGCGGGACGAGCGGCAGGACGCGCGGGCGGTGGAGGCGGGCGGTTTCCCGGAGGGCGGAAGGCAACGGGGAAGGCGCGAGCACGACCGGGGTGCCCTGGAGAAGAAGCGGCAGGACAAAATTTCCAAAGCCGTAGGAATGGGAAAACGGCAGACAGGCCAGGGCGGAGTCATTCGGACTTATCTTCATGCCCGCGATAAGGTTGCGACCGTCGGCGGCGAGGGCGGCGGCGGAGAACGGAAGGGCGCGGGGCCGCCCCGTGCTGCCGGAGGTGAGCTTGAGAAGGGCGGCGCGGCGGCGGGCGGTGCCGGGGAGACGGCGGAGGCCATGGGAATCCGCCATGAGGGCGAGGCCGAGGTCTTCGGCGGGGAGGGGCGACGGGGGCTCAAGGGGGACGACGACAAGGCCCGCCCTCCAGGCGGCGAGGAGCCACGCGAGCCAGTCCGGTCCGTTGGGCAGGGCGAGTCCGAGAAGCCGGCCGCGGGCAAGGCCTAGGTCTTGGAGGGTGGAGGAATGCCGCCGGGAAAGGAGGTCCAGGGCCGAGCGTGAAACTGCGTCGTTGCCGAAACACATGGCGGTGGCGCCGGGATCGCCACGGAGGGTTGTCTCCCAGGAGGTGAGGAGTTCGTTGGCGGGAGTCATGGACCTGGGGAGCCGCGCCGGTGTTCGAAGTTGATGCGGGCGAAAACGTAGGAGACGGTCACCGAGGCGGCGACGGTGAGGCCGAGATGGCGGAGGGCGGGCAGGCCGCTGAAGGCGAGGACGGCGAAGGAGACGATGGTGGTGAAGGCGGCGACGGTGATGGAAACGGGCCAGGGCGAGTGGTGTTTGCGGGCGTGGGCGGAGAAGATCGCGATATCGAGGGCGAGGCAGACGCTTTGGGTGGCCCCCAGCAGGTGGAAAAGATCAAGGCCGACGCCCCACCAGGAGAACAGGCCGAAGACGGTGGCGACACCGGCGACAGGGGCTGCAAACACACCGACCGCCCCGCGCGGACCGAGCACGCCGAAGAGACAGAGCAGGACGAGCCCGAGGGCGAGCAGGCCCGCCTTCAGGGCGGCCTGACGGTAAGAGCCGAAAACATTGCCCAAGACTTCGACCTGCGAGACGGCAAAGGTGCCGGGGGGGAGGTCGGTGAGGCCCGTGCCAGGGCCAAAGGCGGCGGCGAGCCAGGAGATGTCCCGGTCGGAGCCATGGAGGAGAAGGGAAGGTCCTTGGAGGGCGTCAAGGAGGGAACTCCAGGCGGCGGCGCGGCGTTCCGCGGCCCATCCGGCCTGGCGGGCGGTTTCCCAGGAGTCGGCAAAGCCGGCAAACTCCGTGGTGACGTAGCCGCGCTTGTCGAGTGCGGCGAGAACCTGGGCGGCCCAGTCGGGATGGGTCTGGGAGAAGCGCCGGGCCAGGGCGGAATCGGCGGCGGTGGCGGCCATGAGGCCGAGGCCCGCCGGCGGTGGAAGCGAGCGGGTTTGCGCCCAGGTTTCGAGGCGTCCCCAGGCTTCGACGGCCTCAAGCCGGTTGGCGCCATGACAGAGGGCGGGAGAAATCTCGCTCCCGAATTGGCCGCGGACAAAGGCGTCCTCGGAACGGATGCCGGGGAGTGGGTAGGAGAGGCTTTGGATGGAGTCGTCCCAATGGGAGCGGAGGAGGCCGAGGGTGGAGGCGACGGCAAGAACGGCAAATATCCAACGTGTTTTGGCCCAAAGGTTTGCGCGTGGCGAAGGGGTGCCGTTCGCGGCGGAAACCGGGGAGGCCGCGGCGCGGGCGAAGAGGCTGCCGTAGCTGAGGGTGAGGATGAGGGCGAAGGTGAGGCCGGCGGCGAGAAACACGCCGCCCTGCTGCAGGACGGGCAGGTCGGAAAAAAGGAGGCTGAGGAAACCCGCGAGGGTCGTGGCGTAGCCGCCGAGAAGGGGCGGAAGGACCGAACGGACGCGTTCGCGCCAGGAACCCTGCCCGGGCGGGGCGAGGTGGAGGATGACATGGAAAACGTAGTCCACCGCGACCCCGGCCAGGAGCGAGCCGAAGGCGAGGGCGAGGACGTGAACCTGCGAAAAAACGGACATGGTCACGGCCAGCGCTCCGGCGCTCGACACCAGGGAAACGAGGATGGCGTGGAGAGGCAGGCTGGGGCGGCGGAGCCACCACCACGTGAAGCCGAAGACGGCCAGCGGAGACAAAAGATTGAGCCAGAAAACCTCGCTCCGGACCTTGGCTTCCGTGGCCTGGGCAAAACGCGAGACGCCCGTCCAGCTCATCGTGACACCGGGATGGGCCCGGGTGATCTGCTGGCGGACGTTTGAGATGGCCCGCTCCAGGGCCTGCTGGTCGGCGGAAAGAAACGCGGAGCCACGGGGCAGGGCCCAGACGGCGGGAAGGCCGGCTGAGTCGGCCAGCAGCGTGGTCTGGCGTTGGAGGCTGCCCCAGGTGAGCAGGAGAGGGTCCCGGGCGAGGGCGCTGGCGGCGGTGGCCTCGGGGCTGAGGAAAAAGGCGTCAAGATCGGAGGCGACCGCCTCGGTGAGACGTTTGGCAGCCTCGGGGGAATCAGGCGGGACAGGGCCGAGGTGTTCCCGAAGCCAGCGGGGAAACAGGAGGGTCCAGCGTTCGCGATCAAGGACGCGGCCGGCCTCTTTCCAGCCGTCGAGTCCGGGCCAGACCGTGGCCTCGCGGAAGACGGCCTTGTCATGTTGAAACGACTCCGAGGCGAGGGCGGCGGCGGCGCGGGCCTCGGCGGGTTCGGATGCGGTGAAAACGAACCAGACGGAGGCGCCTGAGGGCCCGGCGGCGGCGGCGCGGAGGAGGCGGAGTTCGGCGGCCTGGCCCTCTTCGGGGAGGAGGTCGAGAACATCGGTGGAAAGCCGGGAATGCTGCGCCCCGAAGACACCAAGGGCCGCGATGGTCAGCAGCACCAGGGCCACGACCAGCCAGGGCGCGCGTTGGGAGGAGAGAGTCATTTATGATTGATGATTAATGACTTATGATTTGCCGAAGCAAAGAGGCTCGGCGGAAAGGCAGATGAGGAGAAGAAGTGAGGAGGCGAAGGGGGGAGTGTTGTTTCGGAAATCATTAATCATAAGTCGTAAATAGTGCGGAAGCGGGGAATTCTGCCGAAGGCGGATCTGCAAGCGATGGCGGCGGATGATTTGGTTCAGGGTGCTCCCCAGTGCCGTTTTTTCTCGGCGGTGGTGAAGCCGAGATCGAGGAAGATGGTGCGTTGGAGGGTGATGACGATGCGGACGCGTTCGTCGCGGCGGATGGTGATGGTTTGGAGTTTTTCACCTTCACCGGTGGTGGTGATATCGAGGAAAGCAGCAGGGGCGGCGGTGGTTTTGGGGATAAGTTTGAGGGTCCAGATATCCCTGTCGTCGAGGCTGCCGGAGAGGTCGCAGCTTTTGGCCAGGGCCTTGAAGTCAAAGCTGAGGAGAGGGAGAAAGAGATCGAGTTGGGCGCGCAGCCTTGGGTCGTCCGGGAGGGAGTGAAAAGAATCCTCGTTGTGGCGCCGGCGGATGCCCGTGGCGTTGACGACGAGGGTTTCGGACTGCTCGGGGTAGTCGAGGCTCAGGCCCAAGTCCTTCTGCCACCGCATGATGCCGTGCAGGGCCACGGGATCGCGGTGGAAGGGGAAGTGGCGGTTTTCCTCGAAGTGGGATTCGACGGCCGAGTGGCTTTGGATGGAGGCGAGGATTTTTTGCCAACCCGGAGTGAGTGTGTCGGGAAAGAGTGCCGTCAGGGATTCTTGATTTGTGATTCTTGATTCTTGATTTGAGGTGGGTTTGGAGGGCGTGGGGACGGCGGAAAGTTGAGAGCCAAGCACCAGGGTGGAAGCGAGAACCGCGGTGTGAAAAATCGGTTTAGACATGGGGCAAGTGTTTGGAAGGTAGCTTTTTCCACCTATTTTTGTTTCGCAGGGCGGCCGGCCAGCGGAGGAGGAGGAATTCGGGGACGAGGCGGAAGTGAAGGAGGGTGAGGCGGATGTTGTCGCGCAGGTAGTGGAAGTGGGAGACGCCGCCTTCGTCCTTGCGGAAATAGCGCACCGGGGTGTCGAGGCTGATGGGGCGGTGGCCTTGCCAGCAGAGGCGGACGGCGACCTCGGGGTCGAAGTCGTAGCGGCGGGCGAAAGCGGTTTGCCGACGGGCTTCGAGGAGGGGGCGGGCGGGATAGACCCTCATGCCGAAGAGGGTGTCGCCGAGGCCGCAGAAGGCGGTTTCGAGGTTGGTCCAGAAGAGGGTGAGTTTGCGGCCCTGCACGCGGACGGCGGGAGCGTCGGGGCCGAAGACGGGCCGGCCCATGACGAGTGCGTCGGGATGTTCCCGGGAAACGGCGAAGTAGCGGGCGATGTGGTCGGCCGGGTGCTGGCCGTCGGCGTCAAGGGTGAGGACGTGGGTGACGCCTTCGGCAAGGGCGGCCTCAAGGCCGGTCTGGATGGCCGCGCCCTTGCCGCCGTTGGCGGAACGGTGGATGACGCGGAGGCCGGGCGGGGCGGGAAGAGGGGAGGAGGGGAAGGGGAGAGGTGACGATGGGATTTCAGATTTCAGATTTAAGATTTCAAATTCCGATGCCGCCGATACCGCCGAGGTAGCCGATGCCGCCGAGGGCTGAAAGCCCGTGTCGCTTTGGTGGATGCCGATTTTTGTTTCCAGGTCATCGGCGCTGCCATCGGTGCTGCCGTCCACCACGACCCAGACATGGGGCCAATGGGCGAGGGCGTCGCGGACGGTGCGGACGAGGGCCGGGCCGGTGTTGTAGGAGGGGATCAGGACGATCCCGAAGGTTGTTTCGTTCACGAAACAACCTGGCGGTTGAGGGTGTCGTGGAACCAGGCTTCCACCCGCACGGTGAGGCGGGCCGAGGTTTCCCCCGGTTCCAGGCGGAAAACCGGGCCGGAGCGGACGGTGATGCGGATGGGAAGAGCGGGGGGCAGCCACCAGCGCCCGTGTCTGCCGAGGAAACGCGAACTGGCGAGAAGGGCGACAGGCTGGACGGAGGCCCCGGACTTGGCGGCAAGAAGGGCGAAGGCGGGCTGGAAAGGTCCGGGGCCATGCGGCGGAGAGCGGGTGCCTTCGGGAAACACGGCGACATTTTCCCCGGCCTTGAGGGCGGCGATGGCGCGGTGGATGGAGTCAATGCCCTCGCGGTTGGAGAGATGGCCGCAGGCGCGGAGGGCGGGGCGCAACGGTGTGCGGGCCAAGGCCTGTTTGTGGAAGCAAATAAGGCCGGGATCGAGACAGGTGAGGATGGGGAAATCGAGAAGGCCGGGATGGTTGGCCACGAGGATGGTTCCGGGTGTGATCCTGGTTTCGGCGGGTTCAAAACGGAGGCGGAGCCCGCCGGTGGCACGCAGGCAGCCGACAAAAACGCGGTGGATGCCTCCGCAGAGCGAGCGGAACCAGCGGCGGCCCTGGGCGGGGCAGCGCCAGGAGGCGGGAACCGAGATCACGAAAACGGCGAGCACACCGAGGCCGTAACCGAGCAGGCCGAGGTAGTAGCAGACGAACCAGAACGGCCGCCCAAGGCGTTCCCAGGCGGGATTCGCGGACGGGAGGGTGTTGTCCGTTGCGCTGCTCATGGGGAAGAAACCGGGTTGAGGGGGATGAAGTTGAACCAGAGTTCGGGACGCCGCCGGAGGAGGGTTTCCACCTGGGCGAGAACCTCCTGGAAATGGTGGTGGGCGGCGTCGAGAAAGGCGGCTTTGGGAAGACCTTCGGGCGGGTCAAAAACCGGGCTGGAATGGACGCTCACCGCGCCGTCGGCGAGGGGCTCGGCAAAGGCGAAAACGACGGGCAGCCGGAAGAGCGCGGCCAGGTGGTAAATGGTGACGGGAAACTCGCGCCTAGCCCCCAGGAACCGGAAGGAGGCAAGCTTGGAGGCGTGCCCGACACGGTCGCACTGAAGGGCGAGCGAACGGCCTTCCTGAAGGAGGCGCTTCAGTTCAAAAAGAAGGGAGGAGGGATCGTTGACCCAGACGATGTCGAGCGCCCCGGCGAAACGTTTGCCGAGCTCCTCCACATCCCGGGAGTTTTCCACCCGCATCCGGAGCATCGTGACAGGGCGGTCGAGCCGGGTGAGGAGACAGCCCATGAGGTCGGAGTCGCCGAGGTGGAAGGTGCCGAAAAGGGCCTGCCGGGGGCCGCGGGCGAGGGTTTCAAAACGTCCGCCCAACTCTTTGTCCGCGAGGGAAAAGGGTGGGAGTCGTCCCTCGCCGGCCACCAGTTTCCGCACCAGCGAGGTGGTGATGGCGTGGAAATGCCTCCAGATCTCGGCGTGCCGGGGCTCGCGGCCATGGAGGGCGCGGAGGTATTCCCGGGAGCAGCGCAACTCCTTTGGCATCAGGGCCATGGCAACCCACGAGCCGATGCGCAGGCCGGGCCGGAAAACCGCGCCGGGAACGTGGCGGTCGGCCAGGATCAGAAAACGGTAGCCCCAGGAAGGGCCGGGGTTGCGGCGCGTGGGGCTCATGGTGCCGAGTGCCACCGCAGGGTGACGCAGCCGCCCGAGGGGTGGGGGAAGCGGCCGGGGAGACGGTTTTGGAGGGATTGGCGGAGGTCGGCGAGGGTGGCCGTCCCGCCGGGGTTGCTGGTGGCTGTGGTGTCCCACGAGACGGTGCCGAGGCCGGGAGTTTCAGGGGAGCCGAGTTTGAGGAGGAGCGCCCAGGTTTCGTCGCTGGCCGCGCCGGCCTCCAGCAGCCAGGTGCCGCGTTCCTCGGCGGCGGCGACCCAGGCGGTCTCCGACGTTTGCAGGAGGGCGAGGCCGAGGGCCTGGGCGGCGGCGCGGGGACCGGCGACCAGGGGGAAAAACGAGGCAACGGGGAGCTGGCGGGGGACGAGGGCCTGCTGGATGCCGGCGGGGTGGATGGAGGTCTGGAAATGGACGGGGCCGGGGCGGGGGAAACCGCGGAGAAAATCCTCCAGGGCACGGGTTTCCGAGTAAACGGAGGCGTAAACGATGGTGTCGTCCGGGCCGGCCTGATGACCGCGCCAGAGGTCGGCCATGGCGAGCCCGAGGCGGCTGGTCCGGCGCATGGAGTTGGCCGGGAAGGAGGCGCGGAGGGCCTCGGTTTCCCCGGCGTCTGTGGAAAGGGCGCGGTGGCCGGCGGCGTGGATGCTGCGCTCAAGCTTCATGGCGGAGGAAGAGGGCCCCGTGCGCACCTCCGAAGGCGTTGCAGAGAAGGAGGGCGGAGCGGCGGCGGGCGAGGTTCACGGCCGAGGTGGCGACCTCGGGGGTGAAGGTTGGCCCGGAAGTGCCGACGGTGCCGGGGGCTGAGCCGTGGCGGAAGGAGGCGAGGGCGAGGGCGAGCTCGACGAGCGCGCAACTGCCGAGGGTGTGGCCGAGCCCGCCCTTCCAGGAGACGAGGGGCGAGCCGGGAAAGCGGCGGGCGCAGGCGGTGGCCTCCAGGCGTCCGGCCTCGGTCGTGCCGGTGCCGTGGCCCTTGATCCAGAGGGAGTTGGGATCGGCGGCGGAGGCGATGGGGCCAAGGAGGTTTTCAAAGCCGAGGCCGTCGGGGCGGTTGGCGGTGAAGTGGTGGAACTCGTTGCCAAGCACGATGTGGTCGAGGGTGAAGGGGGAGGCGGCAAGGTCGAGCTCGGCCCAGGCGGCACCGTCGCCCAGGCCGACGGCTCCGGGGTCGCGGGGCGTGTAGGGGGCGGGAAAATGTCCGTTGAGGATTTTAAGGGCGTTGAAACCGGCCGCGACAAAGGGGCTGAGAAAATCGAAGGAGACGACGAGGGCGCGGTCGGCCAGGCCGGCGTGAAGATTTTGGGCGGCCAGGTGGAGACCCAGATGGGCCGAAACGCAGGCGTGGGAAAGGACGGTGACATTGGGTCCCCAGGCGAGTTCTCCGCGGATGCGTTCGGCGCAGGAGGAGTTGAGGCCCCAGGCGAGGAAGGCGGGATCGGGGGTTTGGGAGTAGGCGCAGAGGTTGTCTATGCCGAAGTTACTACTGGTGAGGAAGACAGGAGTGCGGGGCCGGCCCCATTCGGGCGAGGCGACGGGGGAAACAAGCTCGCTGAGCCGGGGCCACCAGCGGGGCGGCACGGCGGCTTCCATGGGATCGAGAAGGGCGAGCGGGACGAGGTCGCCGCCGCCGGGGCCGAGGACGGGCGTCGGGCGCAGGGCGGTTTCCCCGGCGGAGAGGCGACGCCAGGTGTCTTCCACGCCGCCAAAGGCGGTCAGGGCATCACAGCGGCGGATGGAGACGGGGGGGGGCAACTTATGGGTTATGAATGATGATTTCTGAAAACGAGGAGAGGCCGGGGAATCGGAACTTCAGATTTCAGAATGAGGCGGGAGGCAGCTTGGCGGTCAGGTTTGCCGGCGCGACCGGATGAACCCGGCCAGGACGCGGACGCTTTCGAGGGCCTTTTTGCTGTCCTCGCTGGAGGTGATTTTCACGTGGTAGCGTTTCTCGATGGCGAGGATGAGCTCAAGGGCGTCAAGGCTGTCGAGGTTGAGTCCGTCGCCGAGAAGGGGCGTGTCGTCGCCGATGTCGGCCGGGTTGGTGTCCCGGAGGTTAAGGGCTTCAACCAGAAGCACTTTGAGTTCTTCGTGGAAAGGGTCGGTCATGGTGTGGGAATCAAATATCAAGGGCAAGGTTATGAGGAGGATGGGGGCGGTGAACCGGCCCCCAATGTCAGCGGGACAGGGTGTGGCCAGGTTCGGGCGACGCCTTGTTTCGTTGGCGCAGCCAGAGGATGGAACGGATGGTGGCGAAGACCAAGGCCAATCCGAGGAGCATCCCGGGAAGGAGCTCGGGCATGGAGAGGGCGAGGGCGGCGACCGAGACGGTGCCGGCCGCGAAGATGGCGGCGATGGGGAAGGAGACGCCGAAGTTGAGCCAGAAAGGAATGCCCGCGAGCGGGATCAGGTAGT
>JANOBW010000106.1:0-12509 GCA_031411855.1 Opitutia bacterium | reverse complement strand
GAAACTGGCCGCGCCGGCTGTGGAATTCCGCCCTGGCCGCCCAGGTGGCCGTGCTGGCCGCGCTGGGTTGGAACGAGTCCGCCCATCCCTCCTGGATCTTCTTTTCCTCCGTGCCGGCGGACACCGCCTACGCGGTCCGCTCCCTGGCCGGCGCCGCCCAACTCGCCGCCTCCCTCGCCTGGGCGGCCCCCTCCTGCCTTTCCCGACTGACATGAACCGACAGCGCCTCTTCACCCTTCTGGCCGGTGCGCCTGACTTGTTGACCGGCTGGGGCCTCATCCTCGTCCCGGACACGGTGCAGGAACTCATGCTGGTGTCCGATCCGCTGCCCAGCCCGGCGGTGCGGATCGTGGGGGCCTTTGTCGCGGGCGTGGGGGCGACCTATGTCTGGTCCGCTTTCCGTCCCGGCCCGGGCGAGCGCCGCCTTTGGAACACCCTCAGCATGACGGCCGTGCTCCGCTGCCATGTCGGCCTGGTGTTTCTTATCCTGGTGGTCGCCAGGCAGTTGGGCATCGCCTGGCTCACCGTGGCCCTCACCGACCTCATCCTCGCCCTCGTCCAGATCCTCTGGTGGAGGAACTGGAGGCGCAGCCAGACATGAGCCGTGGCAACGACAGGGGCGGTTTTGCCCGTGGCGTCATCCTGGTGATGGCGGCGCAGTCCTACTTTCTGCTCCACGCCGAGTTTGGACTGGTTGATCTGCTGCGCCGGGCCGGGGCGGAGGACCGCCTGCGCGTGGTCATGGGGCTGCTGGCCGCCGGCGGACTCCTGGGCTGCCTGTGGGCCGCCCGGGGCCGGGTGGGCGGAGCCGCTTTCCGTCTCCGCGCCGCCTGCGTGCTGGCCGGAGCCGGCTCCCTGCTGGCCTGGAGTTTCCCCACGGTGGCCGGGCTGGCCGCCGCCGCCACGGTTTCGGGCCTGGGCCTGGGGCTCTGGACGGCGGCCCTGGCTGGTTCGTTGACGAACTATTTCGGGGACGCGCGCTCCGGCCTGGGGGCCGGTCTGGGGGTCGGGCTGGCCTATGCGTTTTGCAACATCGGGCCCGTTTTCCACCTCTCCGGTTCCGGCCAGGCGCTGCTGGGTGTCCTTCTCGCGGGCCTGGGGCTGGCCGCCGTCCGGGCGGGTCCCTGTGAAACCGTCCCCGTGTCGCCAGCGGCCGGACGTTCCCTTCTGCCCTGGCTGGCCCTTTTTCTCGGACTCATCTGGTTCGATTCGGCGGTGTTCTACCTCTTCAACCACCTGCCCGCGCCGGCGGAGTTTCCCGACCTGGCGCCCCGTTCCAATCCCTGGGGCGCGGACGGAAGCCTGCCGGTGACGGCAACCGCGCACCTGTTCGCCGCCATGCTGGCCGGCTGGCTGTGGGACCGCGGGGCGGGCCGAAGCCTCCTGGCGGGGGCCTTTTTCGCCCTCTGCCTCGCCTCCCTGAGCCGTTCCACCGGCCATGCCGCCGGCTCGCTGACACCTTATGCCGACGCCGCCCTTTACGCCGGGGCCGTCTCGGTTTACAGCACCCTGCTGGTCGCCTTTCCCTCGTCCGGCCGCGTCGGATCCGCCCGGCCGGCGGTGGTGGCCGCCGTGCTCTATGCCGTGGCGGGCTGGATCGGTTCCGCCCTCGGGATCGGCCTGGCCCAGGAATGGGGACGCGTCCCCGGCCTGTTCGTCCTGATTCTCGGCCTGGCCGTGGTCTGGGCCGCCTGGGGCCGCCGCCGCGTGGCCGCCGTGGCGCTGGTTTCGGGCACCTCCCTGGCGGCTTCGCTGCCCGCCTCCCGTTCCCTTGCCGGGCTTGCGGCGGAGGAGGAGGGACGAGAAGTTTACCGCAACGAGGGCTGCCATCATTGTCACAGCCAGTATGTCCGACCCGTCGTTGCCGATCTGGAACGCTGGGGCTCACCGCCGCCGCTGGAAACCTGGCTGGCGCAAACCCCGCCCCTGCCCGGCAACCGGCGCCAGGGCCCGGATCTTTCGCTGGTGGGGCTGCGCCGCGGCCCGCAGTGGATCCGGCTTCATCTCACGGGGCGACTGCCCTCCGGTTCACGGATGCCCCCCTACGGCGCCCTCGGCGTGGGCAAGGTTAACTCCCTGGTTTCGTATCTTTCCTCCCTGGGCCGGGAACAGGCCGCCGAGCGGGCCGCCTATGTCTCGGCCTGGACGCCCCATGGCGAGCCCGGCGCCCCGGCGGATGCGGACCGTCTTTTTTCCGAAAACTGCGCCCTCTGCCACGGCCCGGCCGGCCGGGGCGACGGCCCCTGGGCCCATGAGCTGCCCCGCCCGCCCCGCGACCTCCTCGCGGAGCCCTGGCTCTTCATCCGCGAGCCGGCGGGATCCCCGGCGGAAACCGCCGCGCTGGCCCGGATCGCAAAGTTTGGCATTGTCGGGACGGAAATGCCTGGACACGAATGGCTTACTGACTCTGATTCCCTGGCGCTGGCCGGGTGGATCAGCAGCCGTCACCACCCCCTTTCCCCTCAAACTCACACACACACAACACCATGAAAGTCCTCGTCGTAGAAGATGACCGCAAGGTCGGTCAGTTCATCCAAAAAGGCCTCCTTGAGGTCGCCTACACCGCCACGCTGGCCCGGTCCTGCAAAGAGGCCCGCGACATCCTGAGCGAATCCCACTTCGACGCCATCGTGCTCGACCTCGGCCTGCCGGACGGCGACGGCCTTGACCTCCTGCGCGAGTGGCGCTCCACCGGCTGGACCGAGCCGGTCATCATCCTGAGCGCCCGCGACGCCCTGCGCGACCGCGTGGAAGGCCTCAACCTCGGGGCCGACGACTACCTCCCGAAGCCCTTCAGTTTCGACGAGCTCCTGGCCCGCCTCCGCTCCCTCATGCGCCGCGCCGGCGGCCGCAAGACCACGCGCCTGGAGCACAACGGCATCGTCATGGACCTCCTGGCCCGCACCGTCACCGTGGACGAGAACAAGATAGACATGACCAACCGCGAGTTCGCCCTGCTCGAGCTCTTCCTCTCCAACGCGGGCCGGGTGCTGACACGCACGCAAATCTCTGAGCGGGTGTGGGATGCGCACTTTGACATGGAGACGAACCTGATTGACGTCTATGTCCGCAAACTCCGTCTCAAGCTGGCCGAGGCGGCCAAGACCGAACGTGAGTTCATCAAGACGCAACGCGGAACGGGTTACACCCTCGGCTGATGCTCCGCTCCCTCAAGCTGCGCTTCGCGCTCTGGTTCTCCGTCGCGGCCACCGTGGCGGTGGGCCTTCTCCTGATCCTGGCCCGCTTCGGCCTTGAGGCGCAGATCCTGCGCAGTTTCGAGCTCATCAACGAGGTCGAGTTCAACGAGCTGAAGGACATCCTTTCCGAGCAGAAGGCCATCCAGCCCGCCGGGGACAAATCATGGAAACCCATGGATCCCGGCCTGCTGGGGGCCGAAGACATCAGGGCCGTGCTGGTCCATGACATGGAGAACGACCAGAAGCTCTTTTACTGCGAGATCTACAAGGAGGACGGCACCTTTCTTTTCCGCTCGGACAATCTGGGTGACGTGGCCATGGCCACCCCCCTCGACAAGCAGAGCATGCTGACCCTCCGGCACGCCAGGGCGGGGGAGATCAGGCTCTCGCGGTTCCTTTGGAAAGGGCTCCGCATCCAGATCGCCTCCTCGATGGCCCAGGCCGAAAGTTTCTTCGAATCCTTCAACCTCGTCTCCTGGTTCCTGGCGGGGGGCACCCTGGTCATGAGTCTCGTGCTGTCCCGCCAGCTCAGCCGGCTGGCCCTGGATCCCATCGCCAGGCTGCAGGAGTCGGCCCGCCACATCTCCGCCCAGGATCTGAGCCAGCGCCTGCCGGTGCCGGAGGGGCCGCGCGAGGTCTCCCAGCTCGCGGCCTATCTGAACGAGATGTTCGACCGGCTGGAAACCTCCTTCGAGCAGGTCCGGCGCTTCTCCGCCGAGGCCTCCCACGAGCTCCGCACCCCTCTGGCCCTCATCAGGCTGCAGGCGGAAAGGCTCCTCAAAAACCCCCGGCTTGGCCCTGACGAGACGGCGGCCGTGGCGGAGATGCTGGAGGAGACGGGAAGGCTGAACAAACTGATCGAGGGCCTGCTCCTTCTCACGCGTTCCGAAGTGGGTGCCATCAACCTCAACCTCCAGCGTCTGGATGCGGCCGGCTTTGTCTCCGACTTTGCCGAGGACGCCGTCCTGCTGGCCGAGGACGCCGGCAAAACCTTCCTTCTTGAGCACAACGAGGAAACCGCCGTGAGGGCCGACCCCCAGTGGCTGCGGCACGTGTTCCTCAACCTGCTGAGCAACGCGCTCAAGTTCGCCCCGCGCGGCTCGACCGTCCACCTCGCCACCCATTCCGTGGGAAGCCGCTGGCGGGTGGTCCTGGAAGACGAGGGCCCGGGGGTGCCGGAGTCCTGGCTGAACCGCATTTTTGACCGTTTCGCGCGGGTGCCGCGCGCCGCCGGCGAACCCGAGGTGGCGGGCACCGGGCTGGGGCTGGCCATCTGCCGCAGCATCATCGAGCGCCATGGCGGCACGATCCGGGCCGAGGCCGGGACGGACGGGAGGGGCCTGAGGGTCATCATCGAGCTGGAAACGGCCATCGGGTTGCACCACCCGTGAGCCGGTTGGTTGAGGCCCTCGGTAGGGGAAGGTGGCGGTGTTGCCGGCTCACCTTTCCTTTTTGCGTGTCTGGTCTTCCCATGAGTTTCCCCCGCCTTTCCCGCCGCCTGCTGGCCGCTTCCGTTTTTGCGATTTCCCTCCCCCTCGGGGCCGCGCCCGACCTGCCCGGGGCCACCGCCGCCAAACTGCCGCGCTGGCGCGGGTTCAACCTGCTGGAGATGTTCAACGTGGGCAACCGCAAGCCGTTTGAGGAAAGCGACTTCAAACTCATTTCCCGGTTGGGCTTCAACTTCGTCCGGCTGCCGCTCGATTACCGCTGCTGGATCAAAAACGGCAACTGGGAGGAGTTTGACGAAAACGGCCTCAGGGAAGTGGACCGGGCCGTGGAGCTCGGGAAAAAACACGGCGTCCATGTCTGCCTCAACCTCCACCGCGCCCCGGGCTACACCGTGGCCACGCCGCCGGAAAAGCTGAGCCTGTGGACGGATGCCGAGGCCCGCCGGGTCTGCGTCCTGCACTGGGCCGCGCTGGCCCGTCGCTACCAAGGCGTGCCGTCCTCGCAGCTGAGTTTCAACCTGCTCAACGAACCCGCCGGGGTGAAGGCCGAGGTCTATGGGGAGGTGGTGAAACTTCTCGCCGACGCCATCCACGCGGAGGACCCGGGCCGCCTGGTCATCGCCGACGGGCTGGAGTGGGGGAGGCTGCCGCTGCCGAACGCCGGCAAGCTGGGCGTCGCCCTGGCCACCCGGGGTTATGAGCCGATGGATGTTTCCCACTACCGGGCCGAGTGGGTCCGCAACGCCGAGACGGCCGCCCCCCGCTGGCCGCGGCCGCTGCCGCCGAACGGCACGCTCCTTTCGCCCCACAAACCGGAGGGGGCCAACCCGTTGCGCATCTCCGGTCCTTTCGTTAAGGAAACAAACCTCCGCCTCCACGTCCAAACCGTCTCGACCTCCGCCCGGCTCGTGGTCGAGGGGGATGGCAAACTTCTGTGGGAGAAAAAGTTCCAGTGCGGCCCGGGCGAGGGGGAATGGAAGCAGGCCGTTTACGTGGAGAAGTGGAAGATCTACCAGAACCTCTATGACCGGGATTACAACGCCTCCATCCCGGCCGGAACCAACCAGGTCGTGGTCCGGGTGGCCGACGGCGACTGGCTGCAGCTGGTGGAACTCGGCCTGACCCCCTCGGGCGGCGCGGAGGCAAAGCTGGCCCTGGCCCAAAGTTACGGCGCTCAGGCCAGCCCGGTCTTCACCTTCACCCCCGACTCCCCCGGGGGGCCGTTTGGCGGGCTTCCCATGCAGGACCGCGCCTGGCTCTGGGAGCGTTCGACGGCCCCCTGGCTGGCTGTGGCCGAATCCGGCACCGGGGTAATCGTGGGGGAATGGGGAGCCTACAAGAACACCCCGCATGAGACGGTGCTCCGCTGGGCCGAGGACAACCTGGCCAACTGGAGGAAGGCCGGGATGGGCTGGGCGCTGTGGAATTTCCGGGGCACCTTCGGGATTCTGGACAGCGGCCGCGGCGACGTGAGCTACGAGGCGTGGGAGGGCCACAAGCTGGACCGGAAACTCCTGGAACTCCTTCAGCGCTATTGACCCGGCTCAGTCCTTCTTTCCGCCGGAGCGGAAGGGGGCGCGGGTCAGTTCGCGGGCCTTGACCGCCACCACGACCACGGCGGCGGAGGCGGTGCGGAAGGGCCGCAGCCACATCTCCGGGGCCAGGATCTGATCGTCGCTCGGGCTGGATTTCACATCGCGCAGGAGCCAGCAGGCCGTCAGGTGGATGCAGCCGTGGACGATGAAAAACGTCCGCGCCACGGTCATGTTCATGGCCCCGGCGGTTTCCCCATAGCCAAAGGCCCAACCCCAGAAGACCGGGGTGAGCCCGGCCCAGAGGCCGACCACGGCGGTGTGCAGGGTCATGGCCAGGGCGCGGTTGGCGCTGGTGGTGATGGCGCTGAGGTATTTGAGGTGGGCGATGACCCAGCACGAGCCGTTGATGCCCACGAGGAGCGAGATCAGCGTCATGGCCACCAGGGGCGGCAGCATGTGCCACGAGACGGCCAGCCAGACGCAGCAGGCGGTGACCAGGGTGCCGAAGCTGATAAGGAAGAAGGGTTTCGGCCCGAGGCGGTCGGCCCGGTGGCGGAGGACGACCCCGAGGCAGATGGCGGCGAGGTTGCCCAGGGCGCTGAAGAGGAGGATGTCCTGGCGGGACAGATCAAGGACGCGCTTTTGGAAAAACGTGGTGCAGGCGGTGTAGGCCGGGCTGCCGATGTTGAGCCAGAGAAGCAGGCCGAGATAGGAACGGAAGGGACCCGGAGTCAGGCAGAGTTTGGGGGCCTCGGCGAAAAACTCCCGCAGGCTGCGCCGGGGAGGCCGCGGCGGGTCGGGCAGCTGGAGCAGGCTGTAGATCGCGCCGGCCCCGCCGGCCGTGGCCACCCCGAGCAGGACGACGAAGGCGGTCCACTCTCCCAGCCACTTGAAGCAGGCGGCGGAGAGGAGCTGGCAGAGCAGGGCGGCGCTGGCGCTGACATAGGTGTCGCGCGTGAAGTAGCGCCCATGTTCCTCGGCCGGAATGAGTTCGCACATCCAGGGTATCCACACCCCGCCTCCGCCCGCCCGGGTCAGGCAGAAAAGAAACAGGCCCCCGAGGACGGTGGGGATCATCCAAGGCTCCACCCCGGAGGAAGCCATCGAGGCGATGGTGAGGGGAATGGCCATGACCAGGGTGCGGATGCCCCAGGCCCAGGCCAGAAGGCGCTTGTAGCCGGTCCGGGGCAGGAAGAAGGTGGCCAGAACCTGCACGGGGAGAAGGAGTTGCAGGTAACTGGATGAGTAGTTGGCCTGCTGCTGCGTCGCCCCCATCCGCTCCAGGAAAAGCAGCATGGCGTGCTGCAACGGGATCATCCACGCGAACGTGTTGCAGAAGCCGAAGGCAAGGCCCCAGCGGTAGTAGGATGAGAGGGGACGCGTCCCGGACATGGAAAAATGGGTGACAGTGCCTCTGTCCGCCCCTCCTGCAACTGACAAAAAGTTCACGCTCCTGATCGCGGTCTCGCGTGCCGCTTCGTCGTCGGCGAGTTCTCGCCGCTTGCCTCCCTGTAACCGGGGCCAAGGCTGGGGCCTTTAAACTTCCCTCCATGAAAGACTTTTTCAAAAAACTGCTGATCAACCTCCTTGTGGTCTTTGTCACGGGAGCCCTCATGTTCGGCCTCTGGATCTTCGTCCTCGGGGCCCTGGCCGCCCAGGGGCAATTCAAGGTGCCTCCCAAGGCGGTGCTGGTCTGCAACCTCGATTTCGCCCTGCGCGACAAACCCGCCCATGACGACTGGCGCCAGGACCTCAGCGCCTCCGTCACCGGTGGCAGCGTGGCCGACACCATCAGCCTGCGGGAGTTTCTCAACGCGGTGGACGCCGCCTCGAAGGACGAGCGTATCACCGCGATTTACCTGACGGGCTCCCTGGTGGAGGACGGTTACAGCGCGGGTTACGGTTCCCTGATGGATGCCCGCGAGGCCCTGAAAAAGTTTAAGGCCAAGGGCAAGAAGGTCGTGGCCTGGTTGGAAAACCCGACCTCCAAGGATTACCTCCTTTGCTCGGTGGCCGATGAGCTGCTCATCCATCCCCACGGAGCCGTCAGCCTCCAAGGCATGGCCGTCGAGCGCATGTATCTGGGCGCCGCCGCCGAAAAATACGGGGTCGAGTTCCACGTCTTCAAGGCAGGGCGTTACAAAAGCGCCATCGAGACCTTTATTCGCACCGACATGAGCGCGGAGGACAAGGAGCAGACCTCGGTGCTCCTCAATGACATCTGGGGAGACGTGTTGAAAAGCCTGGCCGAATCCCGCAAAAAGACGCCGGAACAGATCCGCGAACTGGTCCGCACCAAGGCCCTCTTTCTGGGTGATGCCGCCGTCAAAGCCGGCCTGGCCGACGCGACCGCCCACTTTGACGAGGTCAAAGCCAAGCTGGAAAAACTTTCGGCCCGCGATGCCGAATCCAAGACCTTTGCCCAGGCCGATTTTCAGCGCTATGCCCTGGAGGAAATCCCTCTCAAAAACCTCAGCGCGGCCAGCAAGGCCTCGAAGGCTCCGGTCGCCCTGGTTTACGCGGAGGGCGAGATCGTCGGCGGCTCGGGCAAACCCGGCCAGATCGGCGGGGACAGCCTTTCCCGCACCATCCGCCGCCTGCGCGAGGACGATTCGGTCAAGGTCCTCGTCCTGCGGGTGAACAGCCCCGGTGGAAGCGCCTACGCCTCCGAGCAGATCGGCCGCGAGGTCCGCCTCTTCCGTGAGAGCGGACGTCCCGTGGTCGTTTCCATGGGCACCTACGCCGCCTCCGGCGGATACTGGATCTCGGCCGACGCCACCACGATTTTCGCCGAACCCACCACCATCACCGGCTCCATCGGGGTGTTTGGGCTCATGCCTTCCATGCAGCGTCTCGCCAACGATCATGGCGTGACCTTCGACGGCGTGAAAACCGATCCCCTGGCCACCCTGGGACGCCTTTCCCACGCCCCTTCCGGTGAGGAAATGGCCGTGTTGCAGGGCGTGACCGACACCTTCTATCAGGACTTTCTCAAACTCGTTTCCAAGGGCCGGAAAAAGACCGTCGAGCAGATTGACGCCATCGCCCAGGGCCGGGTCTGGAGCGGCCGCTCCGGTTTGGAAGTGGGCCTCGTGGACCAACTCGGCGGGCTCGAAGCCGCCCTGGCCGAAGCCCGCAAGCTGGCTTCCCTCCCGGCCGACGCCGCCATCCGTGAGAAACCCGCCCGCGGCCTGCCCGACCCGATGGCGATGATCGTGCGAGGCCTCTCCCACGGCTCGGACAAGGACGACGGGGACGATGCCGCCGCCCCGCTCCTGCCCGCCACCGAGCTGGCCCTCCCGGCCGCCGCCCGCGACCTGCGCGAGGCGCTCAAGATTCTCGACCATCTGAACGATCCCCGCCAGGTTTACGCCCGTCTCCCCCTGGGGTGGAGCCTGCGCTGAACGGGATTTCCCCGCGAACGTTTCGGGGCTTTCGGCCCGCCTTGATTTCGGTTTCGACCGTTGCCTTTGATCGCTTCGGGGTCACCTTCGCAGGCCATGTCCACGCTGACCGAATCCTTTGTTGACCTGCCCACCACGCGCGGCCCGATGCGGGTCCACCTGTTTGTCCCCACCGGCGGCGGCAGGCATCCCGGGGTCGTGTTTTACTCGGAAATCTTCCAGGTGACGGGCCCGATCCGGCGGACGGCGGCGGCCCTGGCGGGCGAGGGTTACGTCGTGGCCGTCCCCGAAGTTTACCATGAGTTTGAACCTCTGGGCAAAGTGCTGGCCTACGACACCGACGGGTCGGCCCGGGGCAACCAGCTCAAGTTTGAGAAGGAAATCGCCTCCTATGACGAGGACACCGATGTGGTCGTGAAACACCTTCTGGCCCACGCCTCCTGCACGGGAAAGATCGCCAGTTTCGGGATCTGCCTGGGCGGGCATCTGGCGGTGCGCGGCGGCTTCCACCCGCAGGTCAGCGCGGTGGTGGCGTTTTATCCGACGGACATCCACACCTCCACCCTCGGGCAGGGCAAAAACGACGACACCCTGAAACGCCTGCCGTCGCTCCAGGCTCCTCTGCTTGTGGTCTGGGGCCGGCAAGACCCTCATATCCCGTTGGAGGGCAGAAGGTTGATCCAGCGTGTTTTGGACGAGGCCGGCACCGAATACGAGTGGCATGAGTTCAACGCGCCCCACGCCTTCCTCCGCGACGAGGGGTTGCGTTACAACCCGGCGCTGGCCCGGGTGGCGTTCGGGTTGATGCTGAGGTTTCTGGCCGAGAAGGTGGGCTGAGCAGAATACCCAAATCCCAAGGACCAAGCTCCAAAGAAGCTTCAAACTTCAAGCTTCAAGGGGGACCACGTTGAAGCTCAGCTTTCGACGTCGGCGCAGGTCAGGGGCTCGGTCGGGCCCTCGCGGTTGGGACGGGCGAGAATCCCCTCGAAAGGTTCGGAGTGGAAGGGGAGGGTGGCGCGGTCGTTTTCGATGAGCCAGCGGTCGCAGACGGTGAACAGGTCGGCCGTGTTCATGGCCCGGCGCATCTCGTGGAGGAAGCGGCCCTCGGCGTCCACCGACTGGCCGACGAAGTTGAGAAACTTCTTCAGGCAGGCGGTGTGGGCGTGGTCGGGGATGCCGGGGCGGGTGGTGGCCTGGGCCAGGCGCTCGACGTAGGCGCGGACGTCCGCGAGGGTCGGCTGGTAAACGGTCAGGCCGGCAAAGTGTTCGCGGATCTGCCTGAATATCCACGGGTTGCGGATGGCGGAGCGTCCGATCATGAGTCCGGCGGCGCCGGTTTCCCGCAGGACCTGTTCGGCCTTCGCGGCCGAGGTGATGTTGCCGTTGGCGATGACGGGGCAGCGGACGCGTTTGACGGCGTGGGCGATCCATTCGTAGAGGGGCTCGCCCCGATACATCATTTTCACGGTGCGGCCGTGGATGGTGAGGAGGTCCACGTTGTGCTCGTTGACGAGGTCGAGGATGCGATCGAGGTTGGCGGTGTCCTCGAAACCGATGCGCATCTTGACGGTGAACTTGCCGGCGATGGCGGCGCGCATGCCGGTGAAAATGCGGGCCACGTGCTCCGGGTCGCGGAGGAGCCCCCCGCCGACGTTTTTCTTGTAAATCTTGGGGGCGGGGCAGCCCATGTTGAGGTCCACCCCGGCGACGGGATGGCGCTCCAGGAGGCGGGCGTTGCGGGCCAGGTCGTCCACGTTTTCCCCGATCATCTGGGCATAGACGGGTTTGCCGGTGGGGTTTTCCGTGATGGAGGCGAGGATGTGCCTTTCCAGCGTGGAGGTGGAGTGGACGCGGAAATATTCGGTGACGAACCAATCGGGGGCGCCGCATTCGCCGATGACCGTCATGAACTCAAGGGTCGTGACATCCTGCATGGGGGCGAGGACGGTGGAGGCGGTGGAAGTGATCGGTGGCACGGGAGTCTTTGGTGGCGAGGCATCGAGGCAGAACGTCGAACTTTGAACGCTGAACGTTGAACTTCGAAGTGGTGGGGGTGACGCGGCTGTGGTGGAGGAGAGGGAGTTAAAAGCTTAAGAACTCCTGATGTGGTAGGAGGCGCACCAGAAGTAGTCGAACTCCTTCACGTTGATCTGTTTGGCGTAGGGGGCGAGACGGGCCTGAAGTTCCCCGGCGGTGGGAAAGTTTTTAAGGACCTCATGGGTGCTGCCATCCTGAAGGTATCGGAGTTGGTAGGTGTTCCCGTCCGGATCGGAACGGTGGATCGGGGTGCTGCCGCCGGGCACGAAGCGGTTGTCGGCCAAGACCACGAGGGAGTCGGGGCGGAGGGCGGCGTGAAAGTTTTCCAGAAACTCCGGGAGCCGTGCGAGGGGGACATGGGACCACCAGAAGGCGGCGAAACCGGCGGTGAAGCGGCCGGGGAGCCCGCCGGGATGGTAGGCATCGGCCTGGGCGAAGGAGACTTTGGCCGGTGGAAGTTGTTTGGCGCTGGCGAGGTCGAGGACCTCTGTGCCGGCATCGGTGGCGAGGATGGTTTCGGCCGCGTCGGCGAGGGCGGCGGTCCAGTAGCCGGTGCCGCAGGCGAGTTCGAGAACACGCTGGCCACGCAGAAGCTCCCTCAGGCGGAGCCGCAGGCGGGCGAGGTCGGCCTGGCGCTCCGGTTTGTCGTAAATGCGCTCATACTCGCGGGCGCGTTGGCCGTAATAGTCCAGCAGCGGGGCGGAGCTCATTTCGTGGCGGGATGGAGTTTGTCCCAGGCCAGGCGGGAGCGGTTGAGCAGCTCCTTTTGGTCGCCTTTGAGGCCATAGGACTGGAGGCCGACGGGGCCGATGTAGCCGAGGTCGCGCAGGGTTTTCAACAGGTTGGACTGGCTGTAGGAGCCGGCGTCGAGGGGCTGGATGAGGCGGT
>JANOBW010000105.1:0-2371 GCA_031411855.1 Opitutia bacterium | reverse complement strand
TGGAAAAGTTCGCGGAAAAATCCAGCGCCGGCCTGGTTTTTGTCACCGCCTTTCTCGACCTGCCCTCGTTCCGCAAATCCGCAGCCGACATTGGCTGGGACACTGAGGTCTGGATCGCCTCCGAGCCGGACCACTTGGTCCACTGGAACGGGGACCGTTTTTTTGGCCCGCGACCAAAGCGAGGCCAGTAGCGCTGCTGGTTCCCTCCGTTCTCCCTCCAGCCATTGCCCCCTGTGCGGCAGCAGCAGGCCGGACGATGAAGGGGTCGGAGTGACCGGCGCCCCGTCATTTTTTCGGGTCCGTCTCCGGCGTCACCTTGTGCACGGTGATGAACGCCGCCTGCATCAGGTCGCCGGGTTTGCCCCCGGCAGGGCCGTCGGTTTGCCAGACACCGACGAGCCGCGTCATGCCGCTGCGCACGGTGGTGTTGGTGCTGACCTTGGCGAAGTGGAACTCCGGCACCGGGGAAATGAACGCTTCCGTTTTGCCCGCCCCGGCAGGAGGCTCGGGGCGGAAGGTGGGCGGGGAAAAGTGGTGCTCCATCTCCACGGCAAGGTCGATGGTCAGGCCGTCGGCGCCGATGGAGGTTTCGATTTCAAGGCGCGTGCCTTTCATCTCGTAGTCGTGGTGCAGCACCTGGCGGCCCTTGTCATCCAGACGCACCGCCGCCGGCACAGCCCAGGCAGGGCCGGTCTCGCACATGAGCTTGGTTCCGCTCCAACCTTCGACATGCAGCATCTGGACGGAGGTGGCTTTGCCTTCAGCAATGCGTTTTTCGAAGTCCCGCAGAGTCTCCGTCTGGTCCGCAGAGGAGGCCTCCCGGGCAGCCAGCTGGCGCACAGTGGCGGCATCCGTCTGGATGATGTGCAGGCTAGCGGTGACGGCGTACGCGACGTCACAATCGACAACGTCAAGATATTGGCGCACCAGTTCCAGGTTCTCCGGTGTGTTGGTGACGAGGACCCTCAGTGCACCCGGTTTGGAAATGGCCACGGCTCCCTGTGGAAACGGAATGCCGGCAGCGATGAGGTCGGAAGTAATATCCAGGAAGCCCAATCCCGGCAGACCGGAAATGGGGGTGACGGGCTCCGGTTTCGACTCCTTCTCCTTGGCCGCAGTCTGATCCTCCGGCCGGAATGCGGGGAAAACCGTTCGGATTATGCTGCGGTAGAATGACCGGGTCTCCATCCCCGGCGGAGGAAGTGTCTGCACTGGCTCGCCCTTCGGCAGCGGCACGGCCTCATCCACGAGGTCACGGAAAATCTTCTCCAGCTCCTTGTTCGGGGCCGGGATGATTTTGACAATGGACGAGCGCATGAAGGCGGCCTGCATCACATCCCCTGCAGCAAGCTCGGGGGTGCCCTCCGGTCTCCAGAGGCCCAGGAGTTTTACCCCGCCACTCAGCGTGCTGAACTGCTGGTTCATGAACACGCGGTGGAAATCTGACACCGCCACGGCGAGCGGCGGACGGGACGCATTGAAGAGCACCCGCTCCTCGCGAAGCGACGGAGGGGCGAAGTGAAATTCCAGCACACATGCCCCGTCGGTTCGGTTCAGGCTCCCATTAAAAGTGTCCTCTATTTCGAGCGAAGTCCCGGCCACGTTGCTCGAAACCTCGCTCGTGAGGCGGCCGTTTTCGTCCAGGGTCAGGTCAGTCACCTCCCGCATGTCGTGCGTGGACTCGCTTTTGGCGCGGCGGCCACTGCCGGTCTCCACGCGGAGGGTTTCGAGGTGCTTCGCCTGGCTCTGGGCGATGAGGGACTCCAGTCGTTCCAGAAGCGGAGTCTGGTCAAACAACGGTGCGGCATCCCGCGCCACCTGCTGCATGACGGGGCCTGGCGCCTGGATCACATCGAGCGTGTGAACGCAGTTCCGCGTGGTGGGGCGGTGGATGAACTCAAAATACAGTTCGACCTCCTTCATGGCTCTGGCGGTGGTGCGGAGGACAAACGTGCCGCTTTTCCGGTCGTGGAGCGCGGCGCTTCCAAGGGGCAGAATCGCCCGCGACGGCACCTCGAACGCCGCCGCCTCCCGCCGGATCTCTGCGACGATCTCCGCCGCCGGGGTGGTGTGATCAATGGCCGGAAGCCCGAAGGACTCCGGCATGTCACTCGCCAGCGGATCAAACTGAAACGTGCGCACCACCCAGGAATTTGGCGCGGGGATGTCCTGCGCCTGCTGGGCGTACAACCGGCCAGTGAGGAGCAGGAGAAGAAGGGTGGCGAGCGGTTTCATGGGAGAGCGGGATGATTCTGGATGGCGGATGGAAGTGTCTGAGGGCCTGCCGTGCCATCATTTTTTCGGGTCCGTCTCCGGCGTCACCTTGTGCACGGTGATGAACGCCGCCTGCATCAGGTCGCCGGGTTTGCCC
>JANOBW010000104.1:0-2500 GCA_031411855.1 Opitutia bacterium | reverse complement strand
CCTTTCGGGCCGGAGATGAACTCGGTGTAAACGGTGATCTGCTGGCCCGTGCCGGAGCGGCCCAGGAGGTTGAGGAAGACGGCCAGGTCCTTGTCCCGCGGGACCATCTTTTCCATGCCGACAAGGGCGATGTGGACCTTGGCACCGGCCAGGCCGAAGCGTGAGTTTCCCTCGTTGGTCACAAGCACGAGGCGTCCGCTTTCCGCGCTGATGAAGTTCCCGCCGGTCATCGTGACTTTGGCCTGCAAGTATTTCTTGCGCAAATGGATGCGGGCGCGGCGGGTGATGACCTCGGGGTCGTCGTTGTAGGCGCCCAGGCCGTGTTTTTCAAACGTCGCCGCGATCTGGCGGCGGTTCTTGTGGATGATGGGTTTGACGATGTGGCTGGGGTGGTCGCCATCGAGCTGGATGATGAACTCGCCCAGGTCTGTCTCCACGATGTCCACACCATGCCGCTTGAGGGTGTTGTTGAGGTCTATCTCCTCGCTGGCCATGCTCTTGGACTTGGTGATGAGGGTGGCGTCGTGTTTTTTGAGGATGCCGAGGATCACGTTCTGGGCGGATTCTCCGTCCGTCGCGAAATGGACGTTGATGCCGTTGGCCTTCATCTTGGCCTCGGCGGCGGCGAGGTAGGTGTCGAGGTTTTCGATCGTGTGCTGCTTGATCTGGCCGGCCAGGCGCCGGAGGGCGTCGGGGTCGGCGTAGTCCTTGTGGAGCACGGCGAAACGTTTGTCGGTGCCGGCCTGGGAACTGGAGCGGACGGAGTGCCGGACCTCGCCATCGAGGCTTTTGGCAAACTGGTCAATCAACTGCACGGGCATGGGAGAGGTGGGTTAAGTTTTTGAGGGGCAACGGTTTGGCTCAGCGCGTGGCGTTGAGGGCGTCGCGCAGGATCTGGGCGTAGTGGATGGCCTTGAAGGGGATGCCGGCCTTGTCGGCCAGGCCCTTCTGGTGCATGAGGCAGCTCATGTCCGGAGAGGCCACGAAGTCGGGTTTTGATTCGAGAATCTGATCAATTTTCAGCCGGCCCATGGCTCCGGAAACGTGCGGGAAGGTGACGGAAAACGTGCCGCCGAAACCGCAGCACTGGCCTTCCTCGCCGAACTCGACAAGGGTGAGGCCGTCAATGGACCGGAGGAGGGTTTCAATGGCGGCGATGACCTTGGTGCCGCGGGTATGGCAGGCCTTGTGGAGGGCCACGCGGTGGGGAAAACGTCCCGGCCACGTGGTGATGCCAAGGCCGTTGACGAGGTAGTCCGCCAGTTCCCAGGTGCGGGCGCCCAAGGCCTCGACCTCGGCGTGGTCGGTCTCCTTTTCAAACTCCAGCGGGGCGCCGTGAAACATCATGGCCGCGCAGGAGCCGCTCGGGACGATCACGGGTTTGGCGCCGTTGAAAACGCGGACGGTGTGGCGCACGACGCGGCGGGACGCGGCCCAGTCCCCGCCGTTGAAAGCGGGCTGCCCGCAGCAGGTTTGGGCCTCGGGAAACTCGATGTCGCAACCGGCGTGTTCCAGCACTTCGACACTGGCCTTGGCGGCGTCGTCGAAAAAGGCGTCGCAGAGGCAGGTGGCCATGAATTGGACGGATCGTCCGGCGGGTCGGGTCGCGGTTGTCATTCAGGTGTGAAAGGAAGGGAAAGGGAGGTTCCAATCAAAACATAAAACCACCGATGGCCACACAAACCCAAAGATGGGACGCCTGAGTGCCAGATAATTCTCGAAAGTCGGAGGTGGCGGGGAGCCGCAAGAGAAGCAGGTGGGAGCGAATGGGGAGAGCGGTAAGAGCGGTGAAAGCTGACGTTTTCTTCGGTTGGGATCGGAAGCGGGGGCGAAACGGCACTGGCGTTGCGTGGATGGAGCAGAAACTGAACCGCCCATGCGGATGTGTTCCAAGCGTCCGTCCGATCCGTCCAAGGTGCCGGTCCGGTTTCATGGCCCGGCGTTTGCTGGAGGTGGTTGCCGAGCTTTTTGCCAGCCACTTCCTTGACTTCCCCTTTCCCCTGTGAACCTTTCCCCTCACGCCGCCATGAATATACCCCACCCCCTTCTTTGCGCCTTTTTGCTTCTGTCCCACACACTTCCGGCGGAAACGGGCAAAGGGGGCCCCGGCCCGGCTCACCCGTTGGGGGCGCGGCTGGCGGACGGTGGCAAACCCACCCAAAAAGTCCCTGAGGCGGTGGTCCCGGAAGAGGAGGCCAAAGAGCCTGACGGAGTCGAGTTCAAGGTCGGCAAGGCCGCCACCAACGCCATCCTGGTCTTCAAAACCGAGGATGGGGGCCAGGGCACCGGGTTTATTGTCCGCCGCAGCATCAATGGCAGCGACCGCTTCTTCGTTTACACCAACCAGCATGTCATCGCCGGGGGCAAAAAGCTTCCCAAGGCGACACGTTCCGATGGTTCCGAGGTGAAGTTGGGCAAACTGGTGACGGCGGTGAATTACGACCTCGCCATCTTCATGCTGGAGGGGCCGGAGGAAAACTTCCTCGAACTGCAGGGTGAT
>JANOBW010000103.1:0-7119 GCA_031411855.1 Opitutia bacterium | reverse complement strand
CTGAACGCCGCTTTCAACGCCCTCAGCGCCACCTTTGCCGTGGCCGGCCTCATCCTCATCAAACGCGGGGCGAAAACAGCCCACGCCGCCTGCATGGCCTGCGCCACCGTGGCTTCCGCAGCTTTTCTGGTCGGATACCTGGCCTATCACTTCACCCATGGCGACACCAGGTTTGTCGCGCAGGGCGCGGTCCGCACGACTTACTTTCTCATTCTGGTCCCGCATATCATCCTTTCGATGGTCCTGGTGCCGTTGCTCCTGACCACGCTCTTTTTCGCCATCACCAAGCGGTTCACCGTTCACAAAAAAGTGGCCCGGTGGACCTACCCGGTCTGGCTCTATGTCTCTGTCAGCGGGGTCGCCGTGTTCGCCTTTCTGCGGTTTTTGAACCACGCCTGAGGCCATTCTGGCGTCAGTTTTCCAACTTTTGTGGAGGCAGGGACAAACGGTCCCGGCGGGATGCTGGTCCTTCGGGGCGAGCGCAGTTGAGCTCGGTGGCGGGAAACGGTTTGGCCTCAGATGAGTGGCTCCTGCCGTCGTGCCCCCCCGCCGTCCACTCCCACCGGTTGGCTCGGGAGAGCCTGTGAGGGAAAGGCGTTTTCCCTTTCGCCTGCCTACTCGGAAGGCGAGCGGGTGGTTTTCCCCTCGTCGTTAAAATCCACTGGCAACCCCTTGAAGGCGTCGGGGTAGGAAATGGAAAAGGCGCTCGGGTTTTCCAATTCGATGGGGAGGCGGGTGATGGAATATCCCTTGCCGATGCGGGTGAGCCAGGGGGAGAGGGCGCCGCTGACTTCCCCGGTGGCCGGGTTGTAGGTGAAGGTGACAGTCTTTTCTCCGGTGCTGAGGAAGTATTGCTGGGAGGCGGCGCCAATCTGGCGGGCGTCGTTGATCAGCATGATTTGGCGCGACTGCTGACGCACCCGGTTGAAAGCGGGGATGGCCATGGCCACGTAAACGGAGCCGCAAATCAGGCCGAGACCGAGGGCGATCCCGCTCCAGATGTAGGAGGTCCGGGCGCTGTCCTTCGCTCCCTGGATGTCTCCGCTGGCGACTTTGCCACTGATCCTCGCGGCATAAACAATGGCCGGAATGCCGAAGGGGAGGCAGCAGAAGAGGGTGGTGAGGATGGAGGCGGCCAGGGGACCGCCGGAACCGACGGTTTCTCCGGGGCGGGCTGACGCCGCGTAGGGAGGAGGTTGTCCATAGGCACCGGCCGGGGGGCGGGGAGCCGGGGCACCAAAGGTCAGTTCCAGTTCGGGGACCTTTCCGGCGGGGGTCCAGTTGGGCATTCCCGAAGTCCAGAGAAGGGTGTCGGGTTGGATCACGCCCTGAAGCGCGAGGTTTTTGATTTCATCCTGGGAGACAGGACCGAGCTTCTGACCGGAGAGTGCGTAATGCCATTGCATGAAAAAGGCGTGAGGAATTGGCCTTACCGTGTCAAGGAATGCGGTGTAATACTTTGGCCGGGGCTGTGTTTTCCGCGTTGCGCCACCGGGCTCCTTCCGGGTTTGTTTGCCGGTTTCCCTTATTGCCATGTCCGAGTTAGTCAAAGCCTACGAATCCAAAGACATCGAAGCCCGCTGGTATCAAACCTGGCTGGACCGCAAAGCCTTTGCCGGACGCGTGGAAGAGGGCAAGCAGCCCTTCGCCATCATGATCCCGCCGCCGAACGTCACGGGCATGCTCCACATGGGCCACATCCTCAACAACACGTTGCAGGACATCTTCATCCGCCGCGCCCGCCTGGAAGGAAAGGCCGCCGTCTGGTTCCCCGGCACCGACCATGCCGGCATCGCCACGCAGACCATGGTGGAGAAGAAGTTGCGCACCGAGCAGGGCGTTTCCCGCCGCGATCTCGGCCGCGAAAAGTTCCTCGGCCACGTCTGGGAGTGGAAGGAAAAACACGGCGGCATCATCCTCAACCAGCTCCGTCAGCTCGGGGCCTCCTGCGACTGGGACCGCACCACTTTCACGCTCGACGAGGGCTACGCCAAGGCTGTTCTGACCGCCTTCGTCAAACTCCACGAGCGCGGCCTGATCTACCGCGGTCGCCGCATGGTCAACTGGTGCCCCGTCTCCATGACCGCGCTTTCCGACGAGGAGGTCATCCCCACCGCGCAGCAGGGCTTCCTCTACCGCATGCGCTACGAGCTGTGCGAACCGACCGTGGACCATGAAGGCAACCCGTTGACCCACTTGGAGATCTGCACGACACGACCGGAAACGATCATGGGCGACACCGCCGTCGCCGTCCACCCGGAGGACGACCGCTACCGCCACCTCGTCGGCAAAACCGTTTACCGTCCCTTCCCGAAGGCCCCGATCACCATCATCGCCGACGACCACGTGGACCGCGCCTTCGGCACCGGCGTCCTCAAGGTGACTCCGGCTCACGACGCCGCCGACTTCGCCATCGGCCAGCGCCACCACCTGCCCGTCATTGATGTGCTGAACGCCGACGGCACGATCAGCGCCGCCGCCGGCATGTTTGTCGGCATGGACCGTTTCGCCGCCCGCAAGGCCGCGTCCGCCGAACTCGACCGCCTGGGCCAGCTCATCGAGGCCAAGCCCTATGAGAACAATGTCGGCTTCTCCGAACGCGCCAAGGTCCCGGTCGAGCCCCGCCTGAGCGAACAGTGGTTCCTCAAGTATCCGCGTGTCGAGGAGGCTAAACGTGTTGTCAGTGAGGGGCTTGTCACCTTCCATCCGCCGCACTGGTCGAAGATCTATCTCCACTGGCTGGGCAACATCCAGGACTGGTGCATCAGCCGCCAGCTCTGGTGGGGCCACCGCATCCCGGTCTGGTATCGCAAGGGCGCGGACCGCAACGACCCCGCCAACCAGCACGTCTCGGTGGACGGCCCGTCCGACCCGCAGAACTGGGACCAGGAAGAGGATGTCCTCGACACCTGGGCCTCCTCGTGGCTCTGGCCGTTTGCCTGCTGGGGCTGGCCCGACGCCCAGGGCGAGGCGAAGAGGGAGCTGGAGTTTTTCTACCCGACCGGCGTCCTCGTCACCGGCTTCGACATCATCTTCTTCTGGGTCGCCCGCATGATCATGGCCGGACTGGAACTCACGGGAGATCAGTCAGTTAACAGCGCCGCCGAACTCCCGATCGAGGAGCTGCGCAAACGCATCCCGTTCAAGGACGTTTACATCACCGGCCTCATTCGCGATGCCCTCGGGCGCAAGATGTCGAAGACTCTCGGAAACTCGCCCGACCCGCTCGACCTCATCGCCAAGTTCGGGGCCGACGGCCTCCGTTTCGGCATCGTCAACATCGCCCCCTCCGGCCAGGACATCAAGTTTGACGAGAAGCGCGTCGAGATCGGCAAACACTTCTGCAACAAGCTCTGGAACGCCTGCCGCTTCCGCCAGATGAGCGGCCCCGCCGGGGACAACCGTTCCCCTGCGGCCATCCTCGCGCGCCTCTCGCCGGCCCACCTCGACGCCTACGACCACTGGATGCTGGCCCGCCTCGTCGAACTCCACCGCGACGCCGAAAAGTGCTTCGCCGAGTTCGACATGCCGAACTACACGAACTCGCTTTACCAGTTCTTCTGGAACGACTTCTGCGCCTGGTATGTCGAGGCCGCCAAGAGCAAGGTCCAGGCCTCCCCGGCCCAGCGCGACCATTGCCTCGCGCTTCAGGATCTCGTCCTCCGCCAGTTCCTTCTCCTCCAGCATCCGGTCCAGCCCTTCATCACCGAGGAACTCTGGGAAAAGCTCGGCTACGCCGCCAACTTCGGCGACCTCCTCCAGCAGACCCGCCTTGAAACCGCCGCCGAACTCACCGCCTCGCTCGCCGCCCTCGGCCTCGCGCCCGATCCTGCTGCCCGCGCCCGCGTCGCCGCCGTCAACGACTTCGTCACGGTCGCCCGCACGCTCAAGGCCCAGTTCAACCTCGGCTCGAAACGCGACAGCATCCTCTCCGTCACCTGCGACGACGCCTCCTGGGCCATCCTCAGCGGCGACCTGGCCGAAACGCTCCGCCGCCTGGCCGGCTGCTCACAGGTCAACCGCGCCGCGACCCAGCCGGATGGAGCGCCCGCCGCCGTTTCCCCTCTCGGAACGATCTACCTCGACCTGGCCGGGGCGATTGACACCGCCGCCGAGAAGACCCGCCTGACCAAGGAGATCGAACGCCTCGCCAAGATCGTCACCGCCGGCGAAGCCAAGCTCTCCAACGAGAAGTTTGTCGCCACCGCCCCGGCCAACATCGTGGAAGGTGCCCGCGCCCAGCTCAACGAGGCCAAGGCCAAACTCGACGAAAACAAGCGGCTGCTCGCTGGGTTGTCGTAAACGATTCCGAGGCAAAGGTTTCGCACGAAGCCACGAAGGCACGAAGATGGGTTCAACGCATCGAACCGTCCTGGCTTTTCTTCGTGTTTTCGTGTCTTCGTGTGAGAAATGGAGAATGCGCCTCCTCACCACAAAGGCCTGGTTCCTCACCGCCTTCCACGTTGCGGTAAAGGTGTTGGGGACGTTCCAAACCACATTCCCTGGTTTGGGGTCCGCAATGAAAAAGCCGGTTTCGGAAGGATCCGAAACCGGCTTGGGGTGGAGAGGTCAGGCGGTGGTCCGCCGGGGTTACTTCTTCTCGTCGGGGAGGAGGGGGGAGTCCCAGCCGGTGAGTTCGGAGGGCAAGACGTTTTTGGCGCGTTTGGTGCCGCCGTGCCAGGTGGGGCGGTAGGAGCCGACGATCGAGATGTTGTTATCGGCCTTGATCTTGGCTTCGGCGCCGAGGGTCCAGAAGCAGGCGTTGACCATCATGCGGCGGTAGCCGTCGTTGAGGAAGTCGCCGCTGCCGCCGGTGGTGGTGGTGAAGACGCGGCCGTCTTTGCCGGAGGGGCTGTGGTAGGTGCGGACCCAGGCGCCGGGCTGCGTCTTGCGGGTTTCGTCGGTGGGGGAGCCGGGGACCATGCCTTTGAGGGGCTGGGCCATGGCGAGGATTTCGCTGCCCTCGATGGGGTTGGCGTTGTAACCGCCGACCTCCACCCAGAGGTCTTTCACGCCGGTGAGGACGGGGTGGCCTTCCTTGCCGGGGACGATGTCCATCCGGGTGCTGGAGGTGTGGTTGGGGCCGAGGTGGCCGACCCAGGTTTCCCCGAGTATCTGGCGGCCGAAACCGCCGGTGAAGTCCGCTCCCTTGTAGCCGTAGTCATACTTGGCGAAGGGGCTGTCCTTGGGGAACTTGAAGCCGTGGGTGGCGGTGCGGAGACCAACGACGGGGCCGCCGCGCTCGAGGTAGCGCACGATGGGTTTCATCTGCTCGGCCGGGAGGGTTTGGAAGCGGGTGAAGATCACCATGAGGTCGGCCTTGTCGAGGGCTTCGGTGCCGGGGATGTTGGACGTGCCGGGGGAGATGAAGCCGGTCTTGGGGTCCACGCCGAAGAGGACGGTGCATTTCGCGCCATGGTGTTTGGCGAGAATGCGGGCCAGTTCGGGAAGGATTTCCTCGGACTTGTATTCGTGGTCGCTGGCGATGAAGACGATGTTTTTGCCCTTCAGCGCGCCTTCCGTGCCCTCGTAGGTGAGGGGGGCGGATTCGCCGACGGGAGCGGCGGCGGATGGGCCGGCGGGTTCGGTGGCGCCGAGTTTCACCGAGGTGGGGATGGGGGCGGCTCCGAGGGCATGGGCGCTGTGGTCCATGGCGGGTTTTTCCGGGGAAGTGCTGCCGGTCGTCTTATGTCCCTTGTGGTCAGGGGCCGGGGCGGCGGGGCCGGGAGTGCCGGAGGTGTTTTGCGGGTGGGCCTGGAGGTAGCCGTCCACATCCTTGGACACGATCAGGGTGCCCCACATGATGGTCCAGTGGCCGGGAAAGGTGCAGACGTATTCGTATTCACCCTCCTGTTTCGGAGCCATGATTTTGAGGGTTTCCTTCTGGCCGGGCTCGATGAGACGGGAGGCGTCAATGACCCGAGGGTCCTGCCTCTTGCCGTCGCCGGGGAGGTAGGCGCGTTTCTCTTTGTCGAGTTTGTCCGGTCTCATGGTCTGGACGTCCTCGGCCACGGCCTTGCGGGTGCCGGGTTTCACAAAGACGAGGTTGTGCGGCATGACATCGGCGTTTTCGAAGATGACTTCGAACGGTTTGCCGGCCTCGACGACGAGGCGGGGGGTGTCGTAGCGCATTTCCTCACGAACGGTCTTGATGACAAAAACGCTGACGCCGAGGGAGCGGAGTTCCTTGCGGAGGGCGCCGGCCTTGTCGGCGGGGAGCAGTCCGGCCAGCTCGGCGGCGGTCTGCATCATCTCGACGTAGTCCTGCTTGGTGCGTTCGCCGGCGGGGACGGTTTTGGCGTAGGCGAGGATGCTTTCGGCGACAGGGCCGGCCTTGGCGGCATCCCAGCTGGCGCGGGGGAGCTGCATGAGGGCGCGGGCGGCGGCGGCGCGGTCCTTGCCGGCCTGGATGAGGTTGGCGAGGGCGGCGAAGTTGACCTTGGCGTTGTCCGCGCCGGTCAGCGGGAGGGCGCGGACGGCGGCGGTGCGGAGGGCGGCGGCCGTTTTCGGATCGGTGATGGCGGCGGCCAGGAGGGGGTGGAACTTGGCGCGGAGGGAGGGATCGGGGAGGGCGGCGAGGGATTCGACGAGGGCCGTCTTGGCCTGGTCGGTCTTGGCCTCACCCCAAGTTGAGACGGGGTTGGCGTCGGCGGCGGCGAGGGCGACCCAGGCGGCGCGGCGGACGCCGGCCTGCGTGGCTTTTTCCCCAAGGGCGGCGAGGCTGACACGGGACTTGAGCAGTTCGGGGGCGGGGGTGCCGCCGAGGAGTTTGCCGAGTTCGTCGGCCGAGGCGGCCCCGTCGCGGCCTTTGGCATCGAGACGTTCGAGGGCCGAGGTCAGCTCCTGGACGCGGTCGGTCTTGTGGAGTTTGGCGAGGGCGGTGAGGGCCTGCTCGCGTTTGCCGGGGTTGAACCCCTTGCGTTCGACGCGGGCGATGAGGGCCGGCTCGGTGTCGGCGGTCTTGGCGAGTTCGGCGTCGCTCAACTGCCCGAGGACATAGGCGAGGGCCTTGGGGTCGGCCGGCAGAAGTGTTTCAGAAACCAAGCCCTGAAGCTGGAGCATCGTTTCCTAGAAGGTGTATTCCAGGTAGTAATCCATCACCTGCTTGGGGACCTCATG
>JANOBW010000102.1:0-4940 GCA_031411855.1 Opitutia bacterium | reverse complement strand
TTCCAGCGTGCCCCCATTGACCAGCGTGGCGCCAGTATAGGTGCTGGCCGCCGTCAGCACCATCCTGCCAGCGCCCAGCTTGCGCAGGGATCCGGCGCCCGCATTATTCAGAGGCCGGTCGAGCAGGGGCACATTGACGGCGAGATCCACCGCCGCCCCCGTCGGGTTGACGATGAAGTCATTCGTGCCCGCGATGCCAAGGTGCACCCCGGTGTTCGTTGTTCCAGAGGTGCTGATCACCGCCCCGCCCGTGCCGCCAACAGTTACGCTGCCGCGCAGGTTCCACGTTTGGAATCCCGCGCTCACCCCGCTCGCTCCCGTCATCGTTGCGCCGTCATTGAGCGTCACATTTCCCAGGGTCGCGAAGAAAGTGCTGTGGGAAAGGGTGCCTCCGTTCACAATGATGGTGGCCACCGGCGTCGATATCGTAGAGCCAACCGGGTCATTGCCGCCAAACGTGAGGCCGGCCCCGCTTGCAACCGTCACCGTCTTTCCAGGCGTGGTCATGTTCCCAAGCACGGTCGCCGCAGGAATCGCCACATTGGACACACCCGTCGTCGTGAGCGTGCCCTGGCTGATGAGCACATTGCCCGTGTAGGTGCTGCCCGCGCCGCTGACGGTCAGGTTGCCCGCCCCAGTCTTGGTCAGGCCGCCATCAATGGCGGCATCGCCCGGGACGACGGAGTGGACCAGGACAGCGCTCATGGAGGCATTCAATCCGTTCGTATGAACGACCGCTCCTCCATTGCGCACATTGGAATTCGCCGAGATCAGGTTGACCGCTCCGCCTGCCTGGAGCGTGCCTCCGTTGAAATTAAAAACTGCCGCTCCTCCGCCAGACCCGTCCTGCACCGGCCGGGCCGTGTTCAGCGTGCCGCCATCCAGGTTGATCGTGCTCGTCCCCGTCTGGCCATACGGGTTGATCCACAGGCTCGATCCATCCAGTCCACCCGCACCGGTGCCGCCCGCAGCCACGTTCACCGTTCCCCCGCTGTTGATGGTCAGCGTCCCTTTACCCTTCTGACCGCCGGACCCGGAGTCGCTGCCGCCCACCCCGGTGAAGCCCACCGTCCCGCCAGTCCCGGTGCCGATGGTGAGCACTCCGCCGTTGTTCACCGTCACAAACCCCGTTGTTCCAGTCAGTCCGCCGCCGATCGAAAAATTCCCGTTCGCCGCCGTGGAGACGGCGCCAGAGATCGTGATCGCCCCGCCGCTCTGCGTGTTGATCTTCGACAGGCCGGTGGCCGACCCCGAAGCGCTGATGTCGAGCGTGCCTCCGGTCACCAGTGTGCTGCCCGTGAATCCGTTCACCGCACTCAAAACCATCGTCCCGGCCCCTGTTTTCGTAAATCCCGCCGAGGCGCCCCCCGCCGCATTCAGCAGCGGAGCGGATACCGCAAGCGTCCCATCCGTCACGTTGAAGGTGTTGTTGGTGACATGAAATCCGTTGAAATTCGCCGGGGTGCTCGTGGTGTTGATGAAAGAGGCTCCACTGGAGGTGACGGTGTTTTTGAACTGGAATGCCTGGTATCCGGCCAGAGCCCCGCCGGTGGAGGTGATGGTCCCGCCGGCCAGATTCACCAGCCCCAGCGTGGTGAAGGCCTGGCCAAACGCCGCTGCCTCGTTGCTCAGGATGCCCCCGTTGACGTTAATCGTGAGAAGCGGGTTCGCTGCCGCTGCACCGAATGTGTCGTGGTCGGTAAAAAGAACGGTACCCCCATTGATCGTGTAGGTGTCCGTGATGGCCGCCCCCAAGCCACCGGCCACCAGCACGCTGCCGCTGTCCAGCCAGTGGACGGAGGGCCACGTATTCGTGGTGCCATCCCAGATGAAGGTGGCCCCCATGGCATGGCCCGAAAAACCTGCCAGCAGTGCGACCGCGGAGGCGGCAAACCTGGCAAATCGCGGGCTGAATCCGCTGATGCGTTCGGCAAAGGAAGTCACGGTTGTCATACAGCTACCATCCTGCCCTGCCAGGCAGCCCCGCGCAACGCTCCAAAATCCACAAAAACCTGGCGAAAATCCACATTTGCGCCCGCCTGAACCCGCCTGAAAAAAGGGGGCGAAGTGTTGGATCACCGGGCGCGAATCAGCCACTTCCGCTCGCGCCAGCCCGCCGCGCCCAGCAGGAGCAGGGCCGTCAGCACACTGCCCGCCTCGGGGATCGGAACCAGCTCGCCACTGGTGCCGCCACCGGCGAAGATGGCGTCCCCAAGGTAGGTTGATCCGTTGTCGCCGTAAAACTTGATGTCGGAAAGCGCGATGTTGGCTCCGAGGATGCCGGTGGAGATCAACTGATCCGCGCCGCCTCCCGTGAGAACAGTGCCCGTCCAGTTCCACACCTGCACGGCCACGCCCGGTGCGCTGCTGGCCAGGGAGGCGAAAGTCAGGAGGCTGCCTGCGGAGCCGAAATCAATGACCCTCACACCCGCGCCGGCAGTCAGCGTCAGAGCGCCCACAGTCTCGGTGACGACACCGCCCGCCACCAGCTTCGAGTCCCCTGCGGCTCCACCCAGCGAAACCGCCGCTGCGTTGTTGATCCGGTCCACCGGGTTGCTCCCGCTCAGGAGCAGCGTGCCGCCGGTCACCGTCACCGCCCCCGTATTCGCCAGCGAACCTGAGGCTCCCGAAATCTCCAGCGTGCCCCCGTTCACCGTCGTCGTGCCGGTGTAGGTGCTCGCGCCACTCAGCGTCTGGGTGCCACTGCCCGTCTTGGTCAGGGAAAGTGGATTCCCAATGGTGCCGTTCTCCAGACTTCCCGAGAAAGACCCGCTCCCGTTCGCGCTGCCGACCGCCAGCCCGGAGCCAAAGGTGCCTGTCAAAAATGTCCGCACCGTGCCGGCTCCATTCAGTGCATTGATCGTCTCCGCCCCGCTCAGTGAGGCCAGCTGCAGCACGGCACCCGCCCCCACGGTGATGCTGCTGCCGTCCGGGATGGTCTCCGCCGCGCCGGCCACACTTGCCTGCAGGATGCTGCCGACCCCGGTGATCACGATGTCCCCCACGAAGTTGTTCGCCGTCGAGCTGAATGTCGTGCGGGAGCCCCCGGTCACTGTGAGCGTGCCCACATTTCCCGAAATCTGGCCGTCCAGAGCCAGCCGGTCCGCCGTGACCTCCCCGCTGAAGGTGGTCGGCCGGTTCAGCGTGATGGTGCCCAGCAGGCTCGCGGCATTTGCTCCGCTGCCGGAATTGTCCGCGCCGATCGTCACCGTACCGGTACCCTGTGCACTCACGACCACGTTATTGCTGATGTCCGCCCGGTTCCCCAGGTAGAGCGCCACGCTGTCCGTGCCCGTGCCTGCATCCCCCAGCGTGATCGCCCCGCTGCCAAAGGAGGTGTTCGTCAGGCCCGTGAGCGTCCCCCGCCGGATAGTCGTGCCGCCGCCGTAGCCATTGGCGGCACTCAGCGTGATCTTGCCGGCGCCACTTTTCAGCACCGTCCCCGTGCCGCTGATCACGTTCGCCGCCGTGGCATCGTCAGGCCGGTTAAAGACCAGGCTCGCATTGTTCGTGATCGCCCCGCCGACCGCTCCCGCCCCGGCTGTCGTGCCGTCGCCCAGCTGGAGCGTGCCGCCGGAAATGGTCGTGCCGCCCGTGTAGTCGTTGGCCGCAGTGTTGGCCAGGACGAGTGTGCCGTTGCCCTGCTTGGTCAGGCCAGTCGTCCCGCTGATCTTCCCTGTGCCACCAAAAGTGTAGTTCAGCGAGGTGTTGTTAACGGTCACGCCCGTGGGAGTGAGCGTGGTCGTCAGGTTTACACTCGTCGTGCCCGTGGCAGTGTCGTCAAAGGTCGCGCTGTCCGTGTTCACCGCACCCTGCGCGTAGCGCGTGGAGGTGTTGAGCAGCGACGTCTTCCAGTTGAAAGTTCCCGCCGTATTCCCGCCGTCAGGATCGATGTCCCAGTTCCCATTCACATTGCCCTGCCACTTCGCCGTCTCCACGCCCGAGATGGTGACGTCCACGGAGGTGTTCCCCGTGTTGTTCACCAGCGTGCCGCCTACGCGGAAGGGCAGCGCCAGCGAAAGCCCGCCAAACCCGGTTCCGCCGATGCTGCCCATGTAGTCCAGCAGCGTGAAGGTCGCCGGAGTCAGATTCGAACCCAGCAGCCGCAGGGTGGTGGCCGCCGCAGGGGTGAAGCTGGTCGCGTTGATCACAGCGGCGGTGGGATTTCCCAGCGCTCCGGTGTCAAAAACGAGCGAGGCACCTGTGGTCGTGCCCGTCGTGAGGCTTGGCGTGTTGAAGGTGGTGCCTGCGGCGGCCAGCTTCACGCCAAAGGCCGCTCCGTCCGAGACCGTGATCGTCGTCGCCCCCGTTTGCGCCGGCGTGGTGAGCAGCGTGCCTGCCGTCACATTTGTCGCGCCAGTGTAAGTGTTCGCTCCCGTGAGCGTCGTCGTACCCGAGCCCGTCTGGTTGAGCGTGCCTGTGCCGGAGATCAGGTTGGCGACCGTCAGGGCGTTGCTGCGCTTGAAATTCAGAGCCGCACTGTTCGTCACCGCCCCGGTGCCCAGAGTGCCCGCCGTGCCGCCCAGTTCCAGCGTTCCCGCACTGATCGTCGTCGGCCCGGTGTACGTATTGGAAGCCGTGAAGATCATCTTCCCCGCCCCCTGCTTCACCAGCGTGCTGCCCAGCAGGGCGGACACGTCGTAGATCACCCCGGCCACGGTGAGGTCCGCATCCGCCGTGCCGTCAGCCACGTTCATGTTCACCGTCTGGGCCGCCCCGTTTTTCACCAGGCCAAATCCGGAATTAATCGTGCTGCCCAGATTGCCAGAAAAATTGTGCGTCGCCGTCGTGTTGTTGCCGGTCCGGTAGTTCCCCGGGCCGTTCACCGTGGCGTCCGCCAGGTTCAGATTGTTCACGTAGCTGAGCGTCACGTCCCCTGTCGTCTTGGTGAAGGCCAAGATGCCTCCGGCATTGATCGTGTAAGTGCTCGTGCTCTTGGT
>JANOBW010000101.1:0-17239 GCA_031411855.1 Opitutia bacterium | reverse complement strand
CCAAACTGGAGGAAAAAATCGCCAAGGCCCCCACGCCCGGCCTGAAGGAAAAATACCGCGCTAGCCTGGCGGACATCACCGCTGCCTTCGAGCAACTCACTCTCGCTGCCGATAGCTCCGATCTGCCGGTTCTCCAGCGCTCTGGACCGGCCAAAACCACCGCCTCGGCCGCACCTTCCCCTTCGCCCGCGCCTCGCGCTGATTCCCCAGCTTCGCCCAAGCCCAAGGCAAAAAACTCCGGCAATCGTGAGTTTGTCGTCGTTGCCCTCATCGCCATAGCCCTCCTCGGTGGCGGCGGTTGGTGGGTGATGAAGATCCGCGCCGATAACGAGGAGAAACTGCGCATTGAAACCACCGTTAAAGCGGCTGCTGAAAAGGAAAAAAACCGCCAAGAAAGCCTTTTTGCCCAAATTCGTGCCAGCCAAGCCGAACAAAAAATCCGCTGGGAGAGCCTCGAAAAGGAGCTCGCCTCGGCGGAACGCAAACTCTCTGAACTCAAGGCTGATACTCGTAACATCAAGGAACTTTCGGCCACTGACGTGGCTGAACTTGTAGCTTACACAGAAATGCTAAACAAAGATAAGAAACTCTATGATGAACTTCAGACACAAGTATCTCTCATTAAAGTTTACTCTGAACAAAAACGTAACTTAACTGATCTGGAAATTATTGCTACTAATCCTGAGGTCGGCCAACTGATAAAAAGCTACACATCTTCGACTATTAATCTTGCTGTCCATAAGATAAAATATGGACCCAAACATCCCAAAATGTTGGAAGCATTAAATGCCTTAGAAACCACGTCCGGCGAACTTGACTTGGCCATAAAAAATGCGGTGGACAAGACTGAAGCAGATGTTTCGAGGCTCAAACATAATTACGATAATTCGCTGAAAAGAGTGGATGATAAGAAGCTGCACATGGGAAATGTAAATCAACTTCAGGCCCGTTTTACCGCCCAAGGTGACTATGTGGATTGGCTTCAGCCCTACCTTTCACGCCACCCAGCCAAGACGCAGTTGGCCAAGCTTGATGCCTTCCTTACAGCCAAAGCCTGGGACGATGCTTCTTTCCTCTCCACCGAGCTAACCCAAGGCCTGACCAAAGCCGAACAGGAAGTCGCCGCGCAAAAAAAGAGCTTACTTGGAAATTGATCACTCTTAGCCGGGGCTTACTTCCTCCCTTTGCGATATATCCGTGAACTAACCTAATAATTATACAATCCATCTGACGCCAACTGCAGTTGGAAATATCAGCGTATACATTTTTCCTTTAGCTCTTCAACTCAGGTTTTCCACTTTTCCTCCCCATGACCACTACCGAAGCCGCCCGGCTCCTCGATCTCCCGCTCGACTCCTCCCCCGAGCAACTGGAAAACCGCTTTCTCGAACTCCGTGCCAAGCTGGAGGACAAAATCGCCAAGGCTCCCACGCCCGGCCTCAAGGAAAAATACCGCTCCACTTTGGCAGACGTGACCGACGCTTTTGAAACCCTGACGATGGAGGCGGACAACTCCGACCTGCCCCTCATCCATCAGTTTGCTCCAGCCGAAATCGTCTCCTCGGCACCATCTGCTATCGAACTTCCCAAGCCAACCCCTGACAATGTCACCATCAATCGTGATACGCCCAGCCCTCTCCCCCACACACCCAAGGTAAAAACCTCCGGCAACCGTAAGTTTGCCATCGTCGCCTTGATCGCAGTAACCCTCCTCGGGAGCGGCGGTTGGTGGGTGATGAAAATCTGGGCCGAAAACGACGAAAAGGCCCGTTTGGAAGCCGTCGAAAAAGCCGAAACGGATCGCAAAACACTTGCCGCCAAAGTCGAAACGGAGCGCAAACTGGCCGAAGAAAAGGCCGCTGCTGACAAGGAAAAAGCCCGTCAGGAAAGCCTTCTTGCCCAGCTTCGAGCCAACCAAGCCGAACAGAAAATCGGCTGGGAATCTCTCGAAAAGGAACTAACTGCCGCTGAACGCAAACTCTCAGAACTCAATGCCGATTTGCGAAACATTCGGGAACTCACCGCGCCACAGCAGGCCGAGCATCAGGCCCGTTTCGCTGCCCAGGAAAGATTTGTAGAATGGCTCCAGCCCTACCTTTCTCGCCATCCGGTCAAGACACAACTCGCCAAGCTCGACACCTTCCTATCGTCCAAGACCTTGGACGATGCTTCTTCTTTATCTGTCGAACTCACCCAAGGCCTGACCAAGGCTGAGCAGGAAGTGGCCTCGCAAAAGAAGAATTTACTGGCCGTAACTTCCTTGGTGGAAATCAGCTCCGATCCTTCGGGGCTTCGCTACCAAGGTGAAGATGCCTATGGGCGGAAGATCCAAGGGCTCACGCCGTTTTCCGCAGAATTTCCCCTAGGAACTTTGGTTTTAAAAATTATCGCTCCAAGTGCGGGATGGGCGGACTATGAAGAGAAAACTACGGTGAAAAGGGGTGAAACTCATGTAATTGCTCCTGTTTTCGGGCAAGGGGCACTACTAATAACTTCAGTGCCCTCTCCCTTAGACTACGAGGTGAGTAATTCGTTTGGTTACAACGCAAAGGGAAGCACAGCAGGGGAACTGGCGAAGGTGCCTGCGGGAAAGGTTGAGGTGAAGGTGAGGCGTCCCGGATGGCCTGACATTGTACAATCTGTGGTGATTAAAAAGGATGAAAAACAGTCCATTAGTTCCGAATTTTCCCCTGGAAATATAGCCATCACTTCAGAGCCAAACGGGGCTGGTGTTTTTGAGGGAGAGAAAAGTTTGGGCACTACTCCTTTGAATCTGGAAAACCTTATTCCCGGCGAACATACGTATCTTTTACGCCTAAAAGGCTATCAACCTCAAATGCTTGTGGGATCGGTGCGTGGTGGAGAGACTAAGACTGCTCACGCTCTTTTAGTGAGCTTTCTTGGCCCCGTGGAAGGGGATTCATATCTCATACCAAATCTAAATATAACAATGCTTCCTGTCGCCTCAGGTTTGTTCTCTATGGGGAGCCCTAATCAGAATCAGGATAAAGATAAAAAACTCACGCCGCAGGAAATGATGTTGAAACAAATTATGGAACTTCAAGGCTTGGGCACGTCGCCTCCTGATGAGCAACCTGCCCATCAAGTTAGTTTTAAGTGTAGTTTTTGGCTGGGACAAACTGAGGTGACTCAAGCTCAGTGGATGCTTATCATGGGCAGCAATCCGAGTCGTTTTAAGGACGCAAATTTCCCGGTCGAGCAGGTCTCATGGGCCGATTGCATGAAATTTTGCGAGAAAGTGACGGAACGTGAAAAAGAAGCCGGACGTTTGCCTGTTGGCTTCCATTACACACTTCCTACTGAGGCGCAGTGGGAATACGTCTGCCGGGCGGGCACAACCGGCCTATATGCGGGGCTTCTCGCTGAATTGGGGTGGTATTCCGATAACAGTGGTAACATGCCACATGTAGTGGGCACTAAAAAACCGAATGCCTGGGGCTTTCACGACATGCACGGTAACGTCTTTGAATGGTGTTCCGATTGGTATGGGGTTTACCCAAGTGATGCTGTGATTGATCCTACGGGAGTTACCACAGGTTCACAACACATTGTCCGTGGCGGCAGTTGGAATACCCTCCCCGGCCAATGTCGCTCTACCAATCGCTTCAGCTTTCCCCCTAGCTTCCAAGGAAACAATCTCGGCTTCCGTCTCGCCCTCAGCCCCGCACCGCTGCGGTAGCCGCAACAACCCCTGCAGGACAGCCCGCCCCTACAAAGCCTGAAACGTTAACACCCGCTTTTTCTGACGACTTCCCCAAAAATGGCGTGTCCTATATCGTCCAATCGGGCGATAACCTAACCACCATCGCCATAAAATACAACTCCTCGATCCACTGGATTCAGAACGCAAACAAGATTTCCGACCCCGTCAGTGAAGTGAAGATCGGTCGCAGGTTATTCATCCCTCAAAAGCCCGAAACAGCCAAGACCTGGAATTTAACCTTGGTGATCCAGGACCGCCCACAGTGGCACCAACTCAAAACCGCCCCATGGCTCAAACTCCACTCAGTTAGGACACGGCCAGATACCAACTTGCGTTTAAACGCATCGTAACTTGGCTGTCAATTAAAGGAAGCGGGCCGCCATTGGCCCGCTTGCCTTGGGCCAACGACATACGAGGGCCGAGGCGGCCCTCCCCCTGTTTTTATCTTGTTGAATCTGAGCAGCCTCCTCTGCGGCGGAGCTAAACCGGCACCCTAACCACCAACACCGCCCTATACCTGAGCATCCTATTGGAGGGATTGGGGCATGTCACGATCATTAGTTGCCGAGCGAATTCCATGACTTTTTATCGACATCAGGAAGCTCTGAGAGATCAACTTGCAACTCATTTAACTGTGCAAGAGCCCCGAAGAACTCTTTCGTTCTTGCGTTGAATTCAATGGGAAAAACCACCCTTGCACGCTTTCCTTCAAACTCTAATTCAACTACAATTCTATAAGGTGATTTAGAGGAAATCGTTTTACCTAAACCTATATCAAAATCAATAGGCTTGGGAGAGACCATTACTTTGAATAAATTAATCGTATTCGCTGGAGAACGTGTATCCCGAACACCCGATGTAGTAACTGGGCGAGTAGTATAAATACCTTTAAGAAGTTTATTAAAAGAATCACCATCAACAACAAGCTCATTCATAACTCTTATAGAGCTAGCATTTGCATTAAAGAAGGGATCTTTATTTTCCAATGAAATAAAGTAAAGATATTTATCATTTTGAACACTACTTGTTCCCTTAGATTGGTTCTCACCAACCCATTCTTCTTTTTCCAACACAACGATTGCATTCGATTGATCGTATTTACTAAGAACGGCTAGCGCAATTGATTTCACTAAGATTCGATTAGCATTAGCAATCTCAGAATTGCTCTTAGGCCACCAACGCTCCGCGTTTTTGATCTTTTGACTCGCATCTGCCGGTGGATTAGTCGCCAATCCCCAATTGGAGACCTCAGAAAGTGCCTTTAGTGCGATGTTACGTCTATCGAGTGCATCTGTGTAGCTTTTTTCATTAATGCCTGCGAGTTGGGAAAGTTCTTTAAGGCATTGTTCTACTTCTACCGGATTCTTCCATTCATCTACTTTCCAATCATTGAATCGTTTGCTTAGCCTAGCAATACTTTCCCGGCGGGACTGCTCATTTTTTGCCGATTGGACCTGATCATCCTGTTCTCCAACCACTCGGGCCAACAATGCAATGCGCCTTGGAGCTTCCGCTACCAGAGTTTCACTGCGTTGATTTAAAAAGAGAAGACTGTCACGCAGGCTCTTCTGGGCCGCCGCGCTGACCGAAAATCGAGACAAGTATTCCCCCACAGGGCCATCGTTGCCAGCCATCCAAACTTCGCTTGCATTTTTCCAAAGGGGATCAAGAATTAAAAGTGTTCGGTCGGAGGCGTGAAGGTCTGGTAGTTGAGTAAGGGCTTGCTCAGCCTTCCCCAGTTCAGGCTCCGCTTGTTCCGGTTTTTTGGCGTTAATGAATCCCCGCGCATTCTCAATCGCCACCCAAGCCGGATTAGTGCGCTGCTGTTCCTTTAAGGCAGCCAAAAATCGCTCCGTGCTGGCCCGTTCCTGCTGGATGTAGGCTGCCTGCCAACCACTCGACTTGGCGGCTTCCCGCTCCGAATTCTTCAGATCGCTGATCGCCCGTTCGGTGTCGCGCATCAAATCGTCGAAGTTAGCCTTCAACTTGCTCACTGAATTCAGCCGACGGGTGGATTCGTTTATCTTCTCGTCCAGTCGTAACGCTGCCCTTCTCGCCTCCTCGACCGCAAGGGCAGCCTCCTCTCGTGTTTTGAGAACATACCAACCGCCTCCAGCGAGTAATGAGACGGCGATAATAGCCACAATGATAAATTCACGGTTATTGGATTTGGTGACTCTCTGTGTCGTATGGGCACCGACGAGTGGTGGTTCTTTAGTCCGCAGCTCGGGAACATTTCTCGTCGGGGGCGGAACGCCACTCCCACTGCCAGCCTTCGCCATGCTGCGCTGGAGCACGGGCAGATCGGAGCTGTCAGCTTCGAGGGTGAGATGCTCGAAGGCGGCGGTAATGTCCGCCAGGCTGGTGCGGTATTTGGCTTGAAGGCCAGGCGTCGGAGCCTTGGCGATTTTATCCTCCAGCCTACGGCGAAGTTCAAGAAAGCGGGTTTCCAGTTGCTCGGAGGTGGAGTCGGAAGGGAGATCGAGGAGCCGGGCGGCTTCGGCGGTGGTCATGCGGAAAGGAAAAAGCAAAATAGTTCAAAGCCGAAAGCAGAAACTGGACCCAGATACGAAGGGAACGAAAGGAGACCAGAATGAGTATTTCTTTTGGGCAATAATTCCAACCCATTTTCAAAATGGACCATATCTGGCCCCCCCCGATGGGTTTGGCCGTTTGGCCATGCCGCAGAATGCTATTACGAGTGCCGCAAATGAAGCCCAACTTAAAACGCGCTGATAGTCATCCCTGCCTTTCCTTCGCCACCTTTGCGCCCTTCGCGAGAAACAACTGTCTTGGGAGGATTCCTTGAGCGGAGAAACGCAGCTTCCAAAGTAAAACAAAGGCCGAAACTTGGCACTGCTTGCGCTTGTGTTTCATGGATGAAACCTTACATTAGCTACACTTTTGTTTAGCCGAAACCCTCGTTTTTAACGATATCTAAAAACACTAAAAAAATACCTCCCACACCTAGTCGTAAGTAGGCTGCAATAGAAGTCCACTCCCCTCTTTAAAACTTTAATACCCAACACATGGCCATCACCGACCCCACCCTTGACGCCGCCCAGGCCGAAGCCGCACGAATCCAAGCTGAAGCTGCCGCTGCTGCGGCTGAATTGGCCCAAGCCACCGCCCAACGCGCTGCCGCCGAAGGGGAAGCCGCCGCCAGTGCCGCCGGGCGCTCCAGCCAGGAAGCCGAACAGGCCCACGCCGCCGCCGTCACCGCCAGCGAGCAGGCCCTTGCCGCCGCTCAACACTCCGCCGAAGCAGCAGCCCGAGCCCTCGCCTCTGCCCAAGAGGCCGATGCCGCCAAGGCCCGCATCGGCACCGATGCCGAAGCTGCCCATGAAGCCACCTCCCGTGCCGTGCAGGAAGCCCAGCAAGCCCACGATGCCGCCCAGCGCGCCCTGGCCGACGCCGAAGCCGCGCACACCTCTGCCACAGCAGCCCAACATGATGCCGAAGCCGCACACGCTTCCGCCACGGCTGCCCAACACGAGGCCGAGACCGCCCACGCTTCGGCCACAGCCGCGCAACACGAAGCCGAAGCCGCACACGTTTCCGCCGCGACCGCCCAGCACGATGCGACCGCCGCGCACGTTTCGGCCACAACTGCGCAACACGAAGCGACTGCCGCACACACTTCGGCCGCCGCAGCCCGACACGAGGCTCAAGAAGCGACTCGGGCGAGCGACACTGCCCAACGCGAAGCTCAAGAAGCCAGCCAAGCCTCGGACGCAGCCCAAAACGAAGCCCGCGAGGCCACCCAAGCCAGCAATGTAGCTCAGCGTGAAGCCGGGGAAGCCACCCACGCCAGCGACACCGCCCAGAAAGAGGCCGTCGAAGCCGCCCGCGCCCGTGCCTCCGCTGACAAATTAGCAGAAGGAGCCGAGCACGCCCGCGACCGTGCCAGCAAGGCCGCCGATGCCGCCGAACACGAAGCCAAGGAAGCCGCCACCACCTCGCACACCGCTCAAAGTGAAGCGAAAGAAGCCACCATCGCCCGGGAACATGCCCAAAAGGAAGCCGAAGAAGCTACCCGAGCCAGCGACAAAGCCACCGCCGAAGCCAAAGACGCCGAGCAAGCCTCGCGGAAAGCCGAAACCGAACTGACGGAAGCCACCCAGGCCAGCGACAAAGCCAAAGCCGAATCTCAGGAAGCCGAACAAGCTTCCAACAAGGCCCAGCAGGAGGCTACCGAAGCCGAGCAAGCCAGAGCCCGCGCTCAAGGAGAAGCCACCGAGGCCACCCAGGCCAGTGCCCGTGCTCAGGGAGAAGCCGCACACGCTGGCTCTGCCTCGGCCCGTGCCCAGGGGGAAGCGGGCCAAGCCTCCTCCGCCAGCGCCCGCGCCCAAGGCGAGGCGAGTCAGGCAAGTGCCCAGGCCCAGATGGCTGCGGGGGCAGCTTCCCAAGCCATGGCCAGCCAGGCCCAGGCCACCGCCGCCACCGCCACCGCCGAAGCCCAGGCCGCCCACACCGCCCAGATTCGCAGCGTGGCGGATACTCGACTTCAAGAAATTCATGGTCTGCACGGCCAAGCCTTGGCTGTCCTCGAACTCATCAAAGAACTCCACACTATCGCTGAAGGTCTTCGCGGCGAAATCGCCCACCTTAAGGAAGATGCTCAAGCCCTCCGAAACGAAACGCAAAACCTCCGCGACGACACCAAAGTCCTCGAGGGTAGTGCCGAAAGTTACACCCAGCAAATCTTCAACGTGCATCTCAAAAATGCCGAACGCGGAGCCCAAGCGGCAGAAGATGCGGCCAAACGTGCTGACCGCGCCGCGGATGCCGCCGAAAGGGATGCTCATCGAGCCGATTCGGCAGCAGGGGCTGCCAGTTCTCACGCTTCCTCGGCAGCCTCTGCAGCCTCTCACGCTTCCTCTTCCGCCAGTAACTTGCATGGCGGCGGCAGTTTCAGCGGGGCCGGATCCAGCGGTTCGTGGGATGATAAATAAAGTTCGGAGTTCCGCCTTCGGGCGGTCTAAACATTCTACACTCCCGAAAACTCTCACACTTTCCCTCATCTCACCCTTTTTTCTCATCCGGCTTAAGCCGGGACTCCCAACTTCCGCAAAGCTGCGACACTCTCTCTCAAGTGTAGATCTTAATCACCACACCTTTATCATCACAACTTTTCCTTAAACTTATGCCCAACATTCGTTCCTTAGGTTTTATTCTTTTGCTCGCCTCAACAGCGACTTTTACAGCCTTAGCTGGTGGCCCCGAAAAGGGGGAGTTGACGGTTCAGGTCAAAGGTGAGCCTATCACTTCTTTTGATATCAAATACAATATCAGCCAGCTCATGGGCGAGCCTGTCGTCAGCGCAATTTATTGTTGGCATAGTCCGACTCTCAAAACCATAAACCCTGACGCAACACTTTGGCTAAAAGTAACTTCCGCTGATGGAAAAAGTTGGGCTTACCTCAAGGCTTCTCCCACAGTCCCCGCCGAGGGAAAATGGGGCATGGATACCCCCGGTTCTCCCAATTGGGACAAAGTGATCGTGAAATCTTACAAGGGTAATACAGCTACTGCTTACTGGCCCGCCGAAGATGCCAAAAAATTCTGGAAAGCTGGTTTTACCGTAACGGGGGCGACTCTTAGCTATTCGATTAAAAAGTAAAATTACGATTAAGATTAGTAAAGGCGTTCTCAGCGTAAGTTTGGCGTCCCAGCCCAACCTTCCCGCCTTTTTTCTTTTATCCGGCTAAAACCGGGACTCCGAACTTTTCCTCCGCCCATGACCATCGCCGAAGCCGCCCGGCTCCTTGATCTCCCGCCGGACTCCTCCCCCGAGCAACTCGAAACCCGCTTTCTCGAACTCCGCGCCAAACTGGAAGACAAAATCGCCAAGGCCCCCACGCCCGGCCTCAAGGAGAAATACCGCGCCAGCCTGGCTGACATCACCACCGCCTTCGAGCAGCTCACCCTCGCGGCCGATAGCTCCGATCTGCCCGTGCTCCAGCGCTCCGCTCCGGCCACACCCACCGCCTCAACCCCAGCTTCTCCTTCCGCCGCGCCTCGCTCCGATTCCCCGGCCCCGCCCAAACCCAAACCTAAAACTTCCGGGAACCGTGAGTTTGCTATCGTCGCCCTCATCGCTGTGTTCCTCCTCGGTGGCGGCGGTTGGTGGGTGATGAAGATCCGGGCCGACAACGCTGAGAAGACCCGAGTGGAAGCTGATGTGCGTGCCAACCAAGCCGAACAAAAGGTCCGCTGGGAAGCCCTCGAAAAAGAGCTCACTTCCGCCGAACGCAAACTCTCGGAACTTAAAGCTGACAATCGCAACACCAAAGAACTTTCGGCCCCGGCTGTAGCTGAACTTCAAGCCCGTTTTGCCGCGCAAGGTGATTATGTGGAATGGCTTCAACCCTATCTCTCCCGCCAGCCCGCCAAGACGCAACTGGCCAAGCTCGATGCCTTCCTTTCGACCAAGGCCATGGACGATGCTTCTTCCCTCTCCTCCGAGCTCACTCAGGGCCTGACCAAGACCGAGCAGGAAGTGGCCTCGCAAAAGAAGAGTCTCTTGGCTGTAACTTCACTTGTGCAAATCAGCTCTGATCCTTCCGGGCTTCTTTACCAAGGAAAGGATGCCTATGGGCGGACGATTCAGGGTGTCACGCCTTATACCGGAGAGCTACCACTTGGGACTTTGTCCTTAGAGATTTTCGCACCCAATGAGGGATGGATTGACTACGACTTTAAAAAACCAGTGCGACGCGGTGAAACCCTATCGGTAAAAGCGGAATTTGGCAGGGCCGTGTTGCAGGTGGATTCTTCCTTTAGTGGCCTCACTTACGAAGTCACCAATGCCTTAGGTTACAAAAAACGCGGAAGCACTCCGGCTGAACTCAAAGATGTCCCCGCAGGCGAAGTCACCGTGAATATTGCGTCTCCTAAGGGTTGGACCAATTTTGGAGAAAAAGTGAATCTGAAACCAGGACAAATCCTTCCCGTAAAAGCCATGTTTGGGCAGGGCACGTTGCAGATGGAGTCTTCCTTCAGTGGTCTTACCTACGAAGTCACCAATGCTATAGGTTACCAAAAGCGCGGCAGCACCCCGTTTGAACTTAAAGATGTGCCTTCAGGTGAAGTATTTGTTAAGATCACTGCACCTAAGGGATGGATTGATTTTGTGGAAAAAGTGAATGTAAAACCGGGAGAAACGCTTCCTATTAAGGCTTTATTTGGCACAGGCACGTTAAACCTCACCTCTTCTTTTAGCGGCCGCAGTTACGAAGTCACCAATGTCTTGGGTTACCTGAAGCGCGGCAGCACCCCGTTTGAACTTAAAGATGTGCCTTCAGGTGAAGCATTTGTAAAGATCACTGCACCTAATGGATGGTCTAATTTTGAAGAAAAAGTGAAGGTAAAACTGGGAGAAACGCTTCCCATTAAAGCCGTGTTTGCCACAGGCGCAATAAATGTCACTTCCACTCCCACCGGACTATCTTTTATTCTTTCCAATCCAGAAGGTTACGAGAAGAAGGGCACCACTCCGGACGAACTTTCCGAAGTGCCTTCGGGTCCGGTTGCGGTGCGTTTTTCGCTGTCCGATTTGCCTCAGATCGAGCGCACTGCGACTGTTCTTGCGGGTGGCACGGTGGCCGTAAAAGCGGAGTTTGTTTATGGCAGCGTGGAGCTCACTTCTGAGCCCAGCGGCGCCGCCGTATGGGTGGGCGAAAAACTGATTGGGACGACCCCGCTAAACTTGGGCGAGGTGATTCTTGGAAAACTTAAGGGGCAGTTACGATTGAAAGACTACCAAATCCTTGAGTTTAGCGGAGAAGTGCAATCGAAGGAAATCCTAAGATTGGCGCTGAAGCTTAAGGTCTTTGAAGGTCCAAAAGAAGGTCGTGTTTTCACACTGCCGGGCATAGGACTTATTATTCTACCCATCACAGCCGGGAGCTTTACGATGGGAAGTGAGAGCGCCACTGCTCGAGCCGATGAAAAGCCCGTCCATCGCGTGACGCTTTCAAAGCCATACTGGTTGGGCAATACGGAGGTGACGCAGGGGCAGTGGGAAACGATCATGGGCACAAATCCGAGCTACTTCAAAGGTGCGAATCTTCCGGTGGAGCAGGTCTCGTGGGACGATTGTATGAGTTTTTGCCAGAAGGTGACGGAGCGTGAAAGGGCAGCGGGTCGGCTGCCATCGGGATACCGCTACACGTTGCCGACGGAGGCGCAGTGAGAATACGCCTGCCGTGCGGGGACAACGGGAGACTATGCGGGAAGCCTGGATGCTATGGCTTGGTATGAGGCCAATAGCGGAAAAACAACTCACGCGGTGGCGGGAAAGCAGGCGAATGCATGGGGCTTCTACGACATGCATGGAAACGTGTGGGAATGGTGTTCGGACTGGTATGGTAATTATCCGAGCAGTAGCGCGACGGACCCTACGGGTGCAGTATCGAGCTCCCACCGCGTCTTCCGCGGTGGCGGTTGGAATTACCCTGCCGCCCACTGCTGCTCTGCCAACCGCCCCTGGTTTTCGCCGGGCAACCGTAACCGCGAAATCGGCTTTCGCCTCGCCCTCAGCCCGATCCCTTGACCAGCCGAGCCGAGCGTAGCCCCTTCTTAATTCGTTTAGCACTTTCTAAAAAGCTTTTCAATTTTACCGCATGACCACCGCCGAAGCCGCCCGGCTCCTCGACCTCCCGCCGGACTCCTCCCCCGAGCAACTGGAAACTCGCTTTCTCGAACTCCGCGCCAAACTGGAAGACAAAATAGCTAAGGCCCCCACGCCCGGCCTGAAGGAGAAATACCGAGCCAGCCTGACTGACATCACCACCGCCTTCGAGCTGCTCACCCTCGCGGCCGATAGCTCCGATCTACCCGTGCTCGAGAGCAGCGCCACGGCCAAGCCCGTTGGTCCGCGCGCCCCTTCGCCCGCCGCTCGCTCCGATTCCCCTGCCCCCGCCACGCCCCGGGCCAAGCCCAAAAACTCCGGCAACCGTGAGTTCATCATCGTGGCCTTCATCGCCGTAATTCTCCTCGGCGGCGGCGGTTGGTGGGTCATGAAGATCCGGGCCGACAACGCTGAGAATACCCGAGTGGAAGCTGATGTGCGTGCTACCCAAGCCGAACAAAAAGTCCGCTGGGAGGCCCTCGAGAAAGAGCTCACTTCCGCCGAACGCAAACTCTCGGAACTTAAAGCTGACAATCGCAACACCAAAGAACTTTCGCCGCCTGACGTAGCTGAACTTCAGGCCCGATTTGCCGCGCAAGGTGATTATGTGGAATGGCTTCAACCCTACCTCTCCCGCCAGCCAGCCAAGACGCAACTGGCCAAGCTCGATGCCTTTCTTTCGGCCAAGGCCATGGACGATGCTTCTTCCCTCTCCACCGAGCTCACTCAAGACTTGACCAAAACCGAGCAGGAAGTGGCCGCGCGAAAGAAGAGCCTGCTGGCGATCACTTCACTTGTGGAAATAAGCTCCGATCCTTCCGGGCTTCGTTACCAAGGCAAGGATGCCTATGGGCGAACGGTTCAGGGCGTCACACCGTTCACCGGAGAGCTTCCGCTCGGGGCAATCGCTCTAACCATCGCAGGGCCAAGACAGGGATGGGTTGACTATGACTTTAAAAAACTAGTGAAACGCGGTGAAACTCTATCGGTGAAAGCGGAGTTTGCCTATTCCAGCGCCGAGATCACTTCCGAGCCGACCGGTGCTTCGGTCTGGCTTGGCGATAAACTGATCGGCGTTACGCCATTGACCTTATCCGAATTAATTCCCGGAAAACTTAATGGCCAACTTCGATTAAAACGTCACCGATCCTATGACTTCAGCGAAGATGTATTATCAAAGGAAAAGGTAAGAGTCTCCTCTAAACTTGAGGCCTTGCTAGAGGGAGAACCAAGCGAAAAGGGTGAAGCTCGGACACTCTCCGAACTTGGCCTTACGCTTATCGGTATACCGGCTGGGAGTTTTACGATGGGAGATGCCAGTGATGGCCCGGCCCACAGCGTTACCTTGTCGCGGGGCTTCTGGCTGGGGAAAACCGAGGTCACTCAAGGGCAATGGGATGCGATCATGGGCGCAAATCCGAGCTATTTTAAGGGTGCGAATCTTCCGGTGGAGCAGGTATCGTGGGATGATTGTATGAGCTTCTGCGAAAAGTTGACGTCGCGTGAGCGCGCGGCAGGTCGCCTGCCTTCGGGGTATCGCTACACGTTACCGTCGGAGGCGCAGTGGGAATACGCCTGTCGGGCGGGGACGACGGGAGATTATGCGGGGAGCCTTGTTGCGATGGCTTGGTATGAAGACAATAGCGGGCAAACGACCCACGCGGTGAGCGGTAAACAGGCCAACGCCTGGGGCTTTCACGACATGCATGGCAACGTGTGGGAATTGTGTAGCGATTGGTATGGGGATTATCCGAGCAGTAACGTGACGGACCCTACGGGTGCAGCGTCGGGCTCCTACCGCGTGAATCGCGGCGGCGGTTGGGTCCTCTCTGCCAGCAACTGCCGGTCTGCCAAACGCGGCAGGATTTCGCCTGGCGTCGGTTTCAACTTCCTCGGCTTCCGCCTCGCCCTCAGCCCGATCCCTTGACCAGCCGAGCCCAGTGGGGCGACTGGAGTGCAGTTGGAAGGGAGTCTGAACTTTCCCGATGTTATCACCCCCTCACGGCCAAGCCCTGTAACCGAGCATACATCGCGCCCAAATCGGCTTCGGCCTGTTTGGAAAACTCGCGGGCCACACTTTCACCGGTTCGGCCATCCGTTGCAGTCACAGCGACGCGGCCGGTGCCGTCGTAGCCTAGCTCAATGGCCACCGGGTGACTGGCCTCTGGCTTGCGGAGGGGGCCAAAGGCAAACTGGCCGAGGGTCTCGGGAGGGGTGAAGGGGTCCTTGCGCTGGAGCAACTCGATGGTGAGGGAGGTTTGCCCGGGTTTCTGGGTGTAGAAGGTCTGTTTGACCGAGGCCGGCACCGGCACGTTTTTCTCGATCATGGCGTGGAAGACGGGTTTGCGTTCCGTGGGATCGAAGACGCGCAGGCCGAGTTCGTTACTGGTCACGAGCTGGCGAAGCGGTGGCGCGGCGGTTTTCTTCTGGCCGTAAAACTGTTCGGCCAAAAGCGCGGCCCCGTAGGCGACGGAAGCGTGGGGCTGCTCACGGCGGATGCGGCCGGGCTGAAGGCCGGTCATGGTCCGCACCTTTCTCTCCACACAGGGGACGAGGCTGGAACCGCCGGTGAGAATGACTTCGTCAATGTCGTCCCAGGAGAGGGACTGGCTTTTCAGGGTGCGTTCGCAGACCTCCTGACAAGCCTCCAGCCATGGCTCGGCAGCGGTCTCAAACTGGGCACGGCTGAAGGTCACCCGCAGTGATTTGCCGGCAAGAATGACAGGTTTGCTGATGACGTGGGTGGCGGGCTCGGAGAGGGCGATCTTGGACTGAGTGGCGAAGAGGCGCAGTCGCTGGGCGGCCTCGGCTTCCTGGCGGGGATCAAAACCATGCTGGGCGCGAAACTGCTCGGCCACCTGGGCCATGATGAGCTCGTCGAAGTTTTTCCCTCCGATGTTGTCGGCCCCTTCGGTGGCAATGGCGTAAAGGCCGTCCGGCGTGGCGCTGAGCAGGGTGGCGTCGAGTGTGCCGCCCCCGATGTCGAAAACGAAGATCAGGCGCTCACCGCCCTTGGTGTTGAGGCCAAAAAACGTGGCTGCGGCCAGAGGTTCTTCGACGAGTCCAAGCACGGGAATGTCAGCAAGACGTCCGGCGTTGACCGTGGCTTGACGCTGTGCCTCGTTGAAATTGGCCGGGACGGTGATGACGGCGCCCGTGATGGGTTCGCTACAGGCGGCCTCGGCGTCCTCCTTGAGTTTTTTGAGGATAAGAGCAGAGATGGCTTCAGGCGGATAGGTGCGCCCGGCGTGATCGGTGAAGACGCTTTTGCCGGATTGCCCCATGCTCAGCTTAGCAAAACGACAGACGGGCAGAGCAGGCTCCTCAATGAGCAACTCCTCTAACAGGTCACCGACGATGCAACCGCGTTCCCCAATGTGAACTACCGAAGGAGTCTGAAAGCGTTGCGAATCGCGTCGTGAGGGGCACAGCACCGGGACACCCTTGGTGTTGATGTAACTGACGAGCGAAAACGTGGTGCCGAGGTCTATGCCAACGATCATGGTTAAACTTATTCCTGAGGATTGAGTCCAGTCGTGCAAGCGGGGAGCATACCATAAAATTCCTCATCAGCTTCACAACATAGTTACTGGCAAAACATTACACCGATCCCAATATCAATTCAAATCATTCAAATTGAATAATCATTTACTGCTTTACTTCAATGGCTTACACTAAGAATTATCTATTCAAATTCTATTCAGAGCATGACAGCCAATCCCAGACTTGCGGACCTTCGTCTTGCGCTTTCAGCGCAAGGTGGGCTCTCCGCTCGGGATCTATGCGCGCGGCTCCGCGTCAGCCAGCCCTCCCTGTCCCGCCTCATCACCGAGGTGGGTGACGAGGTTCTTCGTTTGGGGAGGGCTCGTTCCACCCGATACCATCTGCGGCGTAACCTCCGGAGGATGGGCAGAAGCTTTCCCCTTTACCGTGTCGAGCCTGACGGTGCCATCCGGCATGTGGGAGAACTGGAGGCCGTCTGCCCGGAAGGTTTTCACCTTTCCCTGACCAGCAATGAGCCCGGTCTCGGCTGGCTGGAAACTTTCGCACCCGACCACCTTTTCCCGGACCTTCCCTTTTTCCTGCAGGATGCCCGTCCCCAGGGATTCTTGGGCAGGCTCATCGCTCATCGCCTTCCCGGCCTGCAACTGCCTACAGATCCCCGGATGTGGTCGGGCGATGACGCCATGGAGTATTTTCTGCGTGAAGGGCACGACCTACCTGGCTCCTTTATCGTTGGAGATGTGGCGGCGCAACGAGCCTCCACTCCCCTCGCCTCCCCCATATTGGAGGATGCCTGTGCTCCGGTCTTAGCGGAACTGGCGGAAAGGTCGACCCGGGGAGAGATCGTGGGAAGCTTGGCCGGTGGCGAGCAGCCCAAGTTTGCCACGACACTGGTCCGCTCCTCTGGGAGAATCAGCCATGCTTTGGTCAAGTTCACCGTCGAGGAGGACTCTCCCGTGAGGACCCGCTGGGCCGATCTTTTGGCCTGCGAGCATCACGCCCTCACCACCCTGCGGGAAGACCTCGGCCTGCCCTCCACCTCATCGCGCCTCCTGGACCAGGGAGACCGCCGCTTCCTCATCGTGGAGCGCTTTGATCGGATCGAAGAAAAAGGCCGTCGCGGCGTTCTTTCCCTCGGCTCACTTCTGGACGCACAAGGCCCGGGCGGGATAGATCGCACCGCGGACTGGACCACCACTTCGGAAGCACTCGGGCGGGCCGGACTTATCACCCAGGAAAGCGCCCGCCATCTCCGACTCCAGCACATCTTCGGACAACTCATCGCGAACTCCGACATGCACGCCGGTAACTTCTCCTTTTTCCTCGAGGACCGCACACCACTCACAGCCTGTCCCGCCTACGACATGTTGCCCATG
>JANOBW010000100.1:0-3040 GCA_031411855.1 Opitutia bacterium | reverse complement strand
CGCTGGAGGGGCAGCTCGTTGTCGCCCGCAAAGCTGTCGCCAGAGAGCACAAGCCGCGCGCCGGTCCACTCCTCGGGCCACGGTCCGCTCATCTGGCGCAGCGCGCCGGCGGGGAGTTCCAAGGTCTCCTCCTTGCCCTGGGCCGCGCCCTGGACCACGCGGCAGGTCACCGCGATGGGTTTGTCAGCGAAGTTTCGCACCCAGGCGGACCATTTCCAGCCGGTGGCGGCGCGTTCGACCCGTCCGCCCAGCCAGGCCGCGTTCGGCTCGGGGGAACTGACCGAAAAAATGTCGGCCGAGCCCGCTCCCTCGGGTCCCTTGGGCTCATCGGTGACTAGGAGGACCACGCCGTCCACCCCGACGGCGCTGCGGGCGGAGTCGAGGGAAGCGCGGATGTCGTGGGTGCCTTTCTTGGGATCCCACGAGTCGAGGGAGGCGAGGACCAGGTCGGTGTTGGAGCCGCGGTAGAGGGCCCCGCGGTTGGCGTCGGTGGTCAGGACAAACCAGGTGGGGGTGATGCCCTGGCTCGTGATGCCCTTCAGTTTGGCGCGGAGGGCCTCCTTGGTTTTGCCGAGGCCGGCCTGCAGGGACCAGGAGTCGTCCAGCACGACGGCGACGGGAAGCACGGTCTGGGTTCGGCGCCAGCGGGGTTCGGCCAGGAGCCAGGCGGCGAGGAGCAGGGCGGCGAGGAGGGACCAGAAGGCGGCGCTCTGGCGGAAGCGCGTCCAGACGGCGCCGGTGCGGCTGATCCGCTCGGGCTCGGCGACGAGGAAGAGCGTGGTGATGATCCGGCTCTGGCGGCGTTTGCGCAGAAACCAGATGGCCACGAGGGCGGGGACGGCGAGAAGGGCCAGGGCTCCCCAGGGGTTGCCAAAAATGACGGGCATCGTGTGTCGGGATGTCGTGATGGCGGCCGGTGGCAATGGCGAAGCGTGCCCGGCCCTTGACAGTATGGCGCGACTCTCCACCAGTTGACGGCTCCATGTCGCTCAGTCTCTGGCAACCCACCGCCCTTCCCGAGGGGCCCGCGCTTTCCTGGCGCTGCGGCCAGCTCCGCCTGTGGCGGCGGCGGGGCGAGGGTGACTGCCTCATCGCGGTCGAGCGGGACATCCCCGGGGAAATTCCGCCCGCCCCGCCGGCCAGCCTTTCCTGGCAGCGTTTCTGCGGCCTCAAACCCTGGACCCACATGGACGCCGAACCCTGCCTGCCGGACCGCCCGGTCATCGTCCGCCCCCTCGATTCCCTGGTGGTCCCTCCCGGCGGGGAATCCCGGCTCTTTCTGGCCATCCCGCTTTCGGCCCAGATTTTCGCGGGGGGGAAGCCCAACGAGAACTCTTTGGAGGACAAACAGTTGCTCACCACCATCCCGAGCCACGTCCTCTCCGACACCTGGTTTGGCGACCCCGTCCAGGGGGAACTGGGCTACAGTCTGAAAATCCCCGCCATGCGCGATCCGGCCGGCCTGCCCGACCTGCCCAACCTGGTCCATTGCCCGCTGGTGGTGAAAAACCACGACAACCAGCCCCTGGCCGTTCAGAAACTCTGCCTCCGCGGGGAGTTTCTCCGCATCTTCCAAGGCTCGGAGTTTCTCTGGACCCCGGAGGTGATGCTGGAGCAGACGGACCGCAGCGGGATGAGCCTGGTATCCTACGCGACTGACGCCCCGACCGAGGCCGGGGCCAATCCCGTCATGCTGGCCGAACATCGCGAACGCCCCCAGAAAGGCGGCCTGCTGCGCCGCACCTTTGGCGGGGCCGCCAACCTCTTCCTCGACTGATACCACCGCCATGAATCTCCCGCTTTTCCTGGCGCAGGCCGCCGAGACTGCCGCCGTTTCCTCCGCACCCTCCGCCACTTCCGAATTTTGGACCGCCTTTTTCAACTGGGCCCATTGGGACAAGGTCATCCCTGTCCTGGTCATTCTGGTGATCGGTTATCCGCTGGTCTTCATCGCCTCGCGCGCCCTGGGCCGGATCGCCGAGAAGAACCTCTCCATCCACCACGGGCTCATTGTCGGCAAGTTCAGCCGCTACTTTGGCTTTATCATCCTGGCGGTCACGCTGTTGCACAACCTGGGGTTGCAGCTCACCGCCGTCCTGGGCGCGGCCGGAGTGGGTGCGGTCGCGGTGGGTTTCGCGGCCCAGACGAGCCTGAGCAACGTCATCTCCGGTCTCTTTCTGCTCGGGGAAAAACCCTTCTCGGTGGGGGACTTCATCGAGGTGGGCGGCACCAAGGGCACGGTCCTCGGGATTGACCTGCTTTCCGTCAAGGTGCGCACGGTGGACAACCTCTTCATCCGCATCCCGAACGAGTCCCTGATCAAGGCCAACCTCACCAACCTGACCCGTTTCCCCATCCGCCGGGTGGACCTGACCATCGGGGTGGCCTACCGCCACGATCTGCGCAAAGTGCTGGCAGTCATCAGGGAAGTGGCCGACGCCAACCCGCACTGCCTCGATGAGCCCGAACCCTTCATCATGGTGCAGGGCTATGGCGAGTCTTCGGTGGACATCACCGTGGGCCTCTGGGCGGTGAAGACGAAACTCGTCCAGGTCCGCACCAGCTTTCTCTGCGACCTGAAGGAACGATTCGACCGCGACGGCATTGAGATCCCGTTCCCCCACATCAGTTTTCATCCGGCCGTGGGCTCGGCCCCCCTGCCCGTCCAGATGGTCAAGGATGGGAACGTCGGGTAAGCAACAGGGCATGCCCTGAGCCTCCGCCGCGTCGCCCTCATCGGGGCCGGTTTGTCCGGTCTCGCCTAAGGCTGTAGGACAATTACGGCCTGTTTTCAGCCCTTCGGTGTGGATAAAAGATGCTTTACCGGCCTCGACAAAACTGCCGGGCAACTTCCTCCTGATTGGCTGTCTTCCTGTCCCCACGTTTACCCTCCGCACCCCCATGAACCGATTCCTCGCGCTGGCCTGTCTCTTTGTCGTTTCCGCCCTTCAGGCCTCCTCCCCGCGACCCCTCCGGGTCCTCTTTCTCGGTCATGAGAGCGATCACCACAACAGCGCGGCCTACCTGCACACGATGGTCG
>JANOBW010000099.1:0-10613 GCA_031411855.1 Opitutia bacterium | reverse complement strand
CCTTGTCGCGGATTTCCCCCACCATGATGATGTTGGGCGCCTGGCGGAGCATGGCGCGGAGGGCGGAGGCGAAGTCCATGCCCACTTCCTTGCGGACCTGGACCTGGTTGATGCCCGTCATCTGATACTCAACGGGATCTTCCACCGTGATGATCTTGCGGTCGGGGTGGTTGATCTTGTTGAGACAGGAGTAAAGCGTGGTGGACTTACCCGAACCGGTCGGGCCGGTGACGAGGAAGATGCCGTCGGGCATGCCGATGACCTTGTCAATGAGCACCTGGTCGTCCGAGAAGAAGCCGAGCTGGACCAGGCCGAGCTTGAGACCTTCCTTGTCCAAGATACGCATGACGATGCTCTCACCGAAGGCGGTGGGGAGGGTCGAGACGCGCAAGTCGAGTTCGCGGGTGGTGTATTTGACCTGGATGCGGCCGTCGAGCGGGACGCGTTTTTCCGCGATGCTCACCTTGGCCATGATCTTGAGGCGGTTGATGATGGCGGGCTGGAGACGTTTGGGGGGGCTTTCCATCTCCTGGAGCACGCCGTCAATGCGGTAGCGCACGCGGAAGCGTTTTTCCAGGGGTTCCAAGTGGATGTCTGAGGCGCGGCGTTTGATGGCCTCGGTGATCAGCATGAACACGTAGCGGATGATGGGCGCCTCCTGTTCGTTGGCCGCGCCGACGCCGGCTCCGTCGCCGATGCTCACACCGGCGGCCGCCGCGGGCATGAGGTCTTTGAACTCGTCGCCATAGGCGGCCTGGGTGGCTCCGCCCTCGTAGTGTTTCTTGATGGCCTCGGCGATCTCGTCGGGCGAGGCGAGCCGGGGCTCGATGCTGATGGCGAGAAGGTGGCTGAGGTTGTCCACCGTCTCCATGTCGAGCGGGTCGCTGATGGCGAGGACGAGGTTTCGTCCGTCGAGGTGGATCGGGAACACGCCGTAGCGCCGGGCGGTGTCGAGGTCGAGCTTGCTGAAACATTCGGCCTCGGGGTTGACGTGGTCGAGGTGGGCCAGCTCCATGGCGAACTCCTCGGCCAGGGAGGCGGTCAGGCCTTCCCAGGTGAGATCGCCGCCGTTGATCAGCTGGCGGAGGGCGGCCTCATCGGCGTCCCCCGTGGTGCCAGCCTTGACGGCGGCTTCACGGGCGGCGGAGATGGCGGCGGTGGAAACGAGCCCTTTGTCAAGGGCGTGTTGGAGGGCGAAGTCGTAGGAGTAGCTCACGGTGGGTGGGCTGGGGGTAAAGGGTGGGAAGGGACAGGGAGAAGGAAGGAGGCGGCGGGTTCAAGCGGATAAGCTCGGACTTACCGGTTCAAACCAACTAAAAATTCGGCGTTGGTCTTGGTCTTTTTTATCCTCGAGATGAGCATTTCCATAGCATCCGGGGCGGGAACGCCCTTCATGGCGCGGCGCAGGGAGATGACCTTCTCGAGCTCCATCGGGTGGTAAAGCAGCTCCTCCTTGCGGGTGCCGGATTTTTCGAGGTTGATGGCGGGGAAGATGCGCTTGTCGGAGAGGGCGCGGTCGAGGTGCAGCTCCATGTTGCCCGTGCCCTTGAATTCCTCGAAAATGACCTCGTCCATGCGGGAGCCGGTTTCCACCAGGGCGGTGCCGATGATGGTGAGGGAGCCGCCGCCCTCGATGTTGCGGGCCGAGCCGAAGAAACGCTTGGGCCGTTGCAGGGCAGAGGCTTCCACCCCGCCGGAGAGGATCTTGCCGGAGTTGGGGGCGAGGGTGTTGTAGGCCCGGCCGAGGCGGGTGATGGAGTCCAGCAGGATGATGACGTGGCGGCCGACCTCGACCATGCGCCGGGCCTTCTCGATGACCATTTCGGCGGCGTGGACGTGGGATTCGGCGACCTCGTCGAAGGTGGACGAGATGACCTCGCCGTTTTTCACCTGGCGGGAGAAGTCGGTGACCTCCTCGGGACGCTCATCCACCAGCAGGACAATGAGATGCGCCTCGGGGGAGTTGACCGCCACAGTGTTGGCGATGCACTGGAGGATGACGGTCTTACCGGTGCGGGGCGGGGCCACGATGAGGGCCCGCTGGCCCAGGCCGATGGGGGTGAGGAGGTCGAAGACGCGCATGGCCTGGTTATCCCAGGAGACCTTGGGGTCGTTTTCCAAGAGGATGCGCTGCAACGGGTAATACGGAATCAGTTCCTCAAACTGCTCGAAGGAAATGGCCTCCCTGGGATCGCGGCCCATGACGGAAACCACCGAAACGACGAACGGGCAGCTTTCGCCCTCGCGGTGGGGGTGGACCTGGGCGCGGATGACCTGGCCGCGGCGCAGGCCGAGCTTTTCCACGAAGATGGGGGGAAGGTAGGCGCTGTGTGGCTTGAGGCGGTAGCTGTCCTCGGTGTAAACGATGGCGCCGTGGCCCTCGTCGGAGAGGTAGAGGATGCCCTCGATGTGGGCCGGCACGCGCTGTTCGGCGAAATGGCGGATGATGCGGGCGTTCAGCGCCGACTTGGTCGGGGCGGTCTCAAAGACGCAGCCGAGGGCGATGGCTTCGGAGAGGAGCTGTTTGAAGGGTTTCTTGAACCACTCGTTGAGGAGGACGGGGGATTTCTCGGCGTCCAGGAGGGAGGCCGACAGGGCCTCGATGGGGGCGAGGCTGTGGAAAAGCGGGTCGTCGGGGAGGTCGCCGGCCCAGAAACGGTTGGAATCCACCGGTTCCTTCTCGGAGCCGCGGAGGGGGCGGCCGTGTTTGCCTTTCGGCGGGAAATCGGGCCGGGGCGGGCGGGGCGGCTGGGGTGCCTGCGGAGGGCGGGGCGGTTGCTGGCCGTGGGGCGGGCGTTCCGGGCGCTGCTGCTGCGGGGGGCGCTGCTGGGGCTGGGGAGCCGGAGTCGGGGCGGGCGAGCCAGAGGCAGATGAGCCAGATGAGCCAGAATCTCGCTGGAGCGGGACTTCGCCGCGCTCAGGAGGCGCGGACGGCAAAATTTCAGATTTCAGATTTGAAATTTCAGACGGAGCCGATGCAGACGAACCAGACGGAGCCGATTCAGGCGAACTGGAGGGCGAGGCCGGAAGAAGTTGGGCTGAAGCGGAGGGGGTGGGGGTGGGCGGTTGGCCCTGGGGTTGGACGTAGGGGCGGGCGGCGTTGCCAAACTTCTTCTGTTTCAGAAACTGCAGGCGGTCGCGGGCGCTGAGGGGCGGCCGCTGGCCGGCGGGCTGGGCGGGGGCCGCTTGGGTGGGCTGGCCGGCGGGGGCCTGGTAGCCGGGGCGCAGGTCGGGTTTGCGGGGTGGAGCTTCGGCGGGGGCGGGGGAAGGTGCGGGCGCCGCCGGGGCGGGGGAGTCGTCCTCGTCGGGATCGAAACTCATGATCTGGCCGGACTTCGGGCGGGGGACCTCCTCGTGGTCCTCGTCGCGGGGAAGGGGGGCGGCCTCGATCCTGGGCACCGGCTTTGGCGCGGGTTGGGGCGCGGGTTTGGGGGGCTGGACTTTGGCCGGGGCCGGGCGGACGGGCTCGGTGCCGGAAAGTTCGTCGAAGAGGGCCGGACCCGGGGAACTCGAAACAGACGAGGCCGACGAGGGGAAGCGGGGAGGCGGGGAAGCGGGAGAGGAGGCAGGAACGTCGAACTTTGAACTTTGAACGCTTAGCGTCGAAGGAGAGGGCAGGGTGGCTTCGGTGCGTTCGGGAGGGGGTGCCGGGAGGGGGGGCGTGGCAGGAACGTCGAACGTCGAACGTTGAACATTGAACGTCGAAGGGGAAGGCGCGGGCACTTTGGCGCGTTCGGGGGCTGGGATGGATGCCGGAGCCGGAGCGGGTGTGATGGCCGGAGCGGCTTCGGCGGCGGGGGCGGCGGTCTTGCGCGGGGCGGAGCGTTTTTTGGGCGCGGGCGCGGTCTTGGCTTCGGTGGGTTCGGCTTCGGCGGGGGCCGGGGTGGCGCGTTTTTTGGCCGGGCGTTTTTTGGGCGCGGCGGCTTCGTCGGAAGCGGGAAGTTCGTCAGGGAACATGGACAGTTGGGAAAGTTTCGGTCAGGCGGGCCGAGAGCAGGCGGACCTGGGAATGAAGGAAGCCGGTGGGGCCGTCGTTGAGCAAGACCACATCGGCGCGGCGGGCTTTTTCCGCCAGGGGCATTTGGGTGCTGAGGCGAAGCCGGGCTTCTTCGGTGCTGAGACCTCGAAGGGCCAGTCTCCGCAGTTGGACCGTCTCGGATGCCCATAGGCAAACGCAGAAGGGGAAGGCGGATTCAAGGTTTTTCTCAAACAAGAGGGGAATCTCGGCCACAAAACGGCGTCCGGCGGCAAGCGAGGCCGTCCGGGCCGACTCCCATCCGCGGCGGACCAACGGGTGGAGAAGGCCTTCGAGCCAGAGGCGTTCGCGGGGATCGGTGAAGACCCGGCGGGCCAGAAACGGGCGGTCGGCTCCGGACGGGCCGATCACTTCGGGGCCGAACTTGTCGCGCAGGGCCTGGTGGACGGCGGTATCGGAGGCGAGGAGGGCGCGGACGGCGGCGTCGGAGTCGAAGGTGTCCCAGCCGAGTCCGGCAAAGGCCGCGAGGGCGGTGCTTTTGCCGCAGCCGATGTTGCCGGTGAGGGCGAGGGAGGTGGTGGGGGCGTTGAACATCGAACGTCGAACTTGGAACGTTGAATGTTGAAGGTGGAGACGAGGAAAAAGAATCAAAGACGAGCGAGAAGGGGCGGATGGCGAGCGGAAAGGGGCGGTGAAGGCAGTGGGACAGAAGTGGGGAGGAGAGGAAGGCGGGTTTGGATCATTACCAGAGGGGAGTTGAGGGCGGTGGCGGCAGCAAGGGGGGAGCTTCGGTGCCGCTCCTGTTCGGCCGGGCCGGGGAATTGAAGTTGCGGCCTTTTTCCTGCCCGGTCTTCCGAATCGGTCTTGCCCCGCTTTCGCCGCGTGGCTCTTTCCCTCCCATGCGTTTACCCCTCCTTTCCCTTGTTGTCCTGTCGTCTTTCCCGGCCCCTTTCGCCTGGGCCGAACCGGCTGCCGCTCCGGCCAAGGTTTCCGCCCCCGTTCCCGCCGCCCACAACTTCGCCAAGTGGGAATCGGCCGTGGCCGCGTTTGAGAAGGCCGACGCCCAGACGCCGCCACCCAAACACGCCGTCCTGTTTGTCGGGGCCTCGACCATCGTGCGGTGGAAATCCCTCGCCCAGGACTTTCCCGGGGTGACGGTGCTCAACCGGGGTTTTGGGGGCAACGAGATCGTGGATTCGACCCGCTTCGCCGAGCGGATGATTTTCCCCTACGAGCCCAGGATGATCTTTCTGCGGGCGGGAGGGAACGACATCCATGCCGGGAACCCGCCGGAAAAGGTGTGTGGCGATTTCAAGGACTTCGTGGCCAAGGTGCGGACCCGCCTGCCGGAAACGCCGATCGCCTTCATCGCGCAGAGCCCGTCCCTCGCCCGCTGGAACGAACGCGAGGCGGGGGACAAACTCAACGCCCTGGTGGCCGCCTACATCAAGGGCGAGAAGAACCTCGTCTATGTGGACGACAGCAGGATCACCCTCGGTCCCGACGGGCAGCCCCGGGCCGAGCTTTTTGTGGAGGACAAACTCCACTTCAGCCCGGCCGGCTATCAGCTTCTGGCCGAGGCGGTGCGGCCGCATCTGCCCAAGTAAACGGCCGGGGCAGGGTGGCTGCGCCAAAGCCGCCGCGGGGAAAGCGGGTGTCACCTTCCGTTGCCCTCAAGGTATGGGCCGGGGAACGGAAGTTCCTACCGCGTTCACGGGCCTCAGTCGGAGTCGGGGGTCACATCCACCGCCACGGCCAGGCGGTGCTCGCCCGCGCCCAGGGTCACGCCGCGGAGCGGGCTCACGTCCCGGAAATCGCGGCCCCAGGCGAGGGTGAGGTGGCGGGTGGTGGGAAGGATGCCGTTGGTCGGGTCGGCGTCCACCCAGCCAAACTCCTCGCCGCAGTAAACGGAAACCCAGGCGTGGGAGGCGTCGGCCCCGACGAGTTTGGGTTTGCCGGGCGGGGGGAGGGTCTCGAGGTAGCCGCTGACGTAGCGGGCGGGCAGGCCCAGGCTGCGGACGCAGGCGATCATGACCTGGGCGAAATCCTGGCAGACGCCCCGGCGCAGTTGGAAGACCTTGCTGACGGGGGTGGCCACATCGGTGGCGGCGGGATCGAACTTGAAGTCGCGGAACATGCGTTCCGTCAGGTCAATGAGACCGGCCAGCACCGGTTTGCCCGGGGGGAAGGAGGGCAGGGCGTAGGCGGCGTAGTCGGGGGAAAGCGGGATGAGGGCGGAGGCGAACAGGAACTCGCCGGCGAGGGAGGCGGGGCCGAAGCGTTCGGACCGGGCGGCCTCGCGGACCGTTTCCCAGGCGGGCGAGGCCGCGGGGTCGCCGGCGGGCGCGGGGGTGACCTCGATGAGGCAGCGGGAGGTGACCTCGAGCTCCAGGTGTGATCCTTCGATTTCGAAATAAGAGGTGAGGTTGCCGAAGGCGTCGGAGCGCTGGACCTGGATGACGGGCTGGGGGCGGATGACGAGCTCGTGCCAGGGGCAGTGGTGGAAGGGCAGCGTGCGCGGGGTGAGGCGGGCGACGTAGTGGCCGACGGTGACCGGCCCCTCGTAGGTGGAGGTGGTGCGGTGGGTGACCTTGTAGCGCATGGGTGGTGGCTCAGCGCAGCCGCCTCACGGCGTGGCTGAAGTAGTGGCTGGTGAACTCGTCGGAGAGGCCCTCAAGTTTCCCGGCGAAACGGCGGCAGAGGGTGGGGACGACGTTTTCGAGGCGTCCGGGCGTGGCGGCGAGGACGGGCAGGTCCACCTCGTCGAGGTTGGGGACGAAACCGTTGAAATGGGCGACCTCGGCGGTCTCGCGGGAGCCGCCCGGCCCGTGGGGGAGGAGCGGCAGGTGGTGGCGGATGAGCTCAAGCTGGCGGGCGACGGAGCGGGGGTTGAGGCGGTCGTGCACGAGCAGATCGAGGACGGGGGCGAGGGCGGGGCGGGCGAAGTGGAGCCGGCGGTAGGTCATCGTGCTGTCGCAGATTTCCAGCAGGGGGACGAGGACGGACTCGTCGAGCGAGGCGCGTTCGGTGGCGGCGGCGGCGAGGCTGAGGATGCTGTGCCCGCGTTCGATGCGGCGGCCCAGCTCAAGGAAACGCCAGCCGTGGCCGTGCGTCATGTTTTCCTGCTCCATGCCGCTGAAGGCCGCGAGATCGAGCACGAGGGTGTCGAGAATCTCCTGGGCGGCGGAGGGCACAAAGTGGCCGGGCCCGAGGCGGGCGTCGCGTTCCAGGCGGTTGAAGATGCGCCAGGTGTCGTCGGAGAGGCGGTCGCGGGCACCGGCGGCGTTGAAGCGGAGAAAGGAGATGAGGCGGGGCACGCTGCCGGGGCGGCGGGGGTCGGACATGAGTTCGCCCAGATGCGTGCGGAGGGCGGTGAGGGGGACGTCGTCGGCCAGGACGCCGAGCTCGCGGAGGAGGGAGACGCCGCCCTCGGTCTCACGGAGACGTTCCTCGGAACTCTCTCCCGCCAGACGGTTTACGATGGAGCGGAGGGTGCGGACCGTCTGCTCCAGGCGTTCGGCGTAGCGGCCGAGCCAGAAGAGGTGGTCGGCCGCGCGGCTGGGCACGGCCCCGGGCGGACGGTCGGGGCGGATCACGACCGTCTGCGAGCGGAGGATGCTGAACTGGTTGACCACGCCGTCGGAGAGGACCCAGGTGTCCTTGCTGACGCCGCTGCGGAGGGTGACGATGCGGCGGTGGTCGGAGGAGCTGACGCGGCTGATGCCGCCGGGCATGACGGAGAAGCCTTCCTTGGCTCCGGAGGTAAAGGCGCGCCAGACGACGGGGCGGGGTTCCAGCCGGCCCTCGGTGAGGGTGGGCGCGGTGGAGAGGGGGAGGATTTCCTGGGCGATCCAGGCCTCGGGGTGGGCGCGGACGCGGCCGGTCAACTCGGAGGCGGCGCCGGGGGAGAGCTCGTCCACGAAGACGGGGTCGCGGTCGCCCCGGGCGAAGGCGGGCTTCAGGACCCAGCGGGAGGGATTCTCCAGGACACGCGCCAGGTCGGCGGGACGGCCGCACCAGAGGGTGGGGACGGTGGCGAGGCGCAGCTCCTCGCCCAGCAGATGGCGGCAGAGGGCCGGCATAAACGGATGGAGCGCGGGGGTTTCGGCGACACCGCAGCCGGGGGGGTTGACAATGGCGACGCTGCCGTGGCGCCAGGCCTCGATCAGCCCGGGGATGCCGAGGGCCGGCGAGGAGCCGAGCTCCAGCGGATCGCAGGCGGCGTCATCAATGCGGCGCAGGAGGACATCAATGCGGCGCAGGCCCTCCAGGGTTTTGAGATGGAGGCGGCGGTCGCGGACGGTGAGGTCCGAGCTTTCCACGAGCGGGAGGCCGAGGTAGCGGGCCTTGAAGGCATGCTCAAAGTAAGTCTCGTGGTTGGGGCCGGGGGTGAGGAGGGCGACGGTGGCGGCGCCGCGGCGGGACGGGGCGAGGGAGCGGTATTGCTCGCGTTCCTGGTCGAAAAACGCGGCCAGGCGCTCGACCCGGGAGGCGTTGAACTCCTCCGGGAAAACGTTCGAGAGGATGATGCGGTTTTCCAGCGCGTAGCCCTGGCCGGAGGTGGCCTGGAGGCGGTCGCCGAGGACACACCACCGGCCGTCGAGCCCGCGCACGAGGTCCGTGCCCATCATGCTGAGGAAACGGCCCCCGGGCGGGGTCACGCCCACGGCGGGTCGGAGGAAGCCGGGGTTGGCGAAGACGAGGGCGGGCGGGAGGATCCCCTCGCGGAGCAGGCGTTGCGGGCCGTGCAGATCGGCCAGGACGGCGTCGAGCAGGCGGGCGCGCTGCTCCAGGCCGGCGGCGACCTCGCGCCATTCGGAGGCGGCGAGGATGAGGGGGATGAGGTCGAGGGCCCAGGGCCGGCTGGTGCCGAGGGCGTCGTCGTAGATGTTGAAGGTGACCCCGTGGTCGCGGAGGAGGCGCTGGCCGGTGGCGACGCGGCCGGTGAGATCGGCCGGGGAGCAGTGGGAGAGAAAGCCGGCAAAGGTTTTCCAGGCCGGGCGGATGGCGCCATCGGGACCGACCATCTCGTCATACACACCTTCGGCGGGGCGGTAGCCAAGGGGCGGGGCGGTGGGTGGTTCGGCCAGGGGGAGTGTCACGGTAAAGGGTTTATGATTGGCTTTTGGCGGGCCGGGGAAAAGGCGAAAGAGCGGGGGGGAAGGTGTTTTCATCATGCCCGCGATGGTTGGCTTGGTGCGAAGTTGTTCCGCACTCAGGCGGATCCAATCTTCATCCCGGCCAGGAAACACCCGGGTGTGCGGACATCATTTCCGCCCGCAGGCGGGACAACATGCGCAAGGCATTCACAGGGAAGGTTTGTCAGCAAACCGTCTCCTGGCGACGGGGACTCCGCGATTCGGCGACGAACCGGGAGTCTCCCATCGCGCGGGGCGTGGCGACGACTTTCCTTTCTCAGCGGCCGCCGGTCTGCCTGAGGTCGAGGGTGAAGGGAAACTCTTTCAGTTTTTCCACCGGTTTCACGTTCCGTTCGCCCTGGCTGTGGCCGTGGGGGAAGAAGCGGGCCAGGCGGCGGCTTTCGGCCTCGTAGGCGTTGACCGGGAAACTGGCGTGGCTGCGGCCGCCCGGGTGGGCCACGTGGCAGGTGCAGCCGCCGAAGCTGCGGTTGTTCCAGGTGTCCACCAGGTCAAAGACGAGGGGGCTGTTGACCCCGATGGTGGGTTGCAGGCAGTTCGGGGGCTGCCAGGCGCGGTAGCGGACGCCGGCGACAAACTCGCCCACGGTGCCGGTGGGGTGGAGGGGGACGGTGACACCGTTGCAGGTGACCATGTGGCGGCCCTCGATGAGGCCGGAGACCTTGACCTGGACGCGCTCCAGCGAGCTGTCCACGTAGCGGACGGTGCCGCCGGTGGAGCCTTCCTCGCCGAGGACATGCCAGGGCTCGAGGGCGGTGCGGACCTCCAGTTTCACGTTGCGGCGGGCGATCTCGCCGATGAGCGGGAAACGGAACTCCTGATGCGGCGCGAACCAGTCGGCCTCCAGCGGGTAGCCGGCGATGTTGAGGTCCCCGATGACATCCTTGAAATCGTCCCAGACGAAGTGCGGGAGGAGGAAACGGTCGTGCAGCTCGGTGCCCCAGCGGACCAGTTTGGCCTGGCAGGGCTCCTTCCAGAAGCGGGCCAGGGTGGAGCGGACGAGAAGCTGCTGGGCCAGGCTCATGCGGGCGTGGGGCGGCATCTCAAAGGAGCGCAGCTCGATCAGGCCGAGGCGGCCGGTGGGGCCGTCGGGCGAGAAGAGTGTGTCAATCGAGAATTCCGTGCGGTGGGTGTTTCCACTGCTGTCCACCAGGAGGTTGCGGAAGATGCGGTCCACCAGCCAGGGCGGCACGGGGCCCTTGTCGGGAATCTGTTTGAAGGCCAGTTCGAGCTCGTAGAGGGCGTCGTTGCGGGCCTCGTCCACCCGCGGGGCCTGGCTGGTCGGGCCGATGAAGAGGCCGCTGAACAGGTAGCTGAGCGAGGGGTGGTTGTGCCAGAAGGTGAGGAGGGAGCGCAGCAGGTCGGGCCGGCGCAGGAAGGGGGAGTCCGCCGGGGTCTCGCCGCCCATGACGATGTGGTTGCCGCCGCCGGTGCCGGTGTGGCGCCCGTCCACCATGAATTTCTCGGTGGTGAGGCGGGAC
>JANOBW010000098.1:0-7040 GCA_031411855.1 Opitutia bacterium | reverse complement strand
CCCGCCTCCACCCGTTTCATCCTCACCGTTGACCTGGCCGGCGACGGCAGCGTGGCCACCTCCCCCGCCCCGCTTTCCCAGGTTTCCCCCAGGGAATTGGTTTTCGAGAAAGGCACCGCCGTCACCCTCACCGCCCTCCCCGGCCCCCAATCCGTCTTCTCCTCCTGGTCATCGGGGGCCACTGGAATCTCCCCCGCCACGACCGTGACCATCAAATCCTACCAGAACGTTGTCGCCACCTTTGATGACATCGTGACCACCGCCCTCGCAGCCGCCCTGGACACTTCCGGCCTGGTCTGGGCCACCTCCCCGCTCTCCCCCTGGCTGGCCCAAACCGGCACCACCCGCGACGGCTCGGATGCCGCCCAAAGCGGCCCGATCAGCGACTACGAGTCCACCTCCCTCCAGACCACCGTGACGGGTCCGGGCTATGTGGGCTACTGGTGGAAAATGACAGGGGACTTCATCTACGATCATGCGGAGCTGCAACTGGATGGGGTGGCCACGGAAAACCACCTTTTCAACAACACCGACTGGACCCGGGCGCGCTGCTTTGTCCCGGCCGGGACGCACCGCCTCACCTGGACCTATTTCCGCCGGTCCTCCGACGGAACCGGGGGTTATGGCTATGGAAGCGAAACGGGGGGGGGCATCATCATCGGCCCCGGCGTGGTGGTCGGCGGTGAAGAGGTCGTCGGAGCCGCCACGCGCTCCCACAAGACCCGCAACGCGGCCACCTTCAACAACGCCCTCGCCCTGGACCAGGTCACCTGGCAGCCCGACCCCAGCCTGGCCGCCTGGTATGACGCCCACTTCACCCGCGCCGAGCAAAACAACCCGGCGCTGAGCGGTCCCGCCGCTGATCCCGATGGCGACGGGGTCTCCAACCTCATGGAGTTCGCCCTGGGGCGCTCCCCGGTGTCGGCGGAGGCCGCGCCCGTCCTCCGCCCTGTCCGCGAACCATCTCCCGCCGACGTGGAACAGCTCGTCCTCCGCGTGCCGCACGTGGCCTCGCTCGGCCAGGCCTACCTGCGTTTCCAATCCACCCCGGACCTGCCATCACAGGTCTGGACCGATCTGACGAACGGCCAGGACGGGGTCAGCATCACGGATGCCGATGGCCAGTTTGTGGTGAGGCTCCCCCTCGACTCCCCCCAGCTTTACTTCCGCCTCGTGGTCACGCTGCCCTGAAGGTGGAGAGGCCATGCAGATCAACTGTCGCCCCCGGAGGGTGAAGGAGCCGGGAGTGGCAGCCAGTGCGGAGCCTGGCGATCCCGGGGCTCAAACCCACCCTCAGCTCCCCGGCTTGATGGCCGGAAGGTCGGCGAGGTGCGGGGGGAGCTGGTCGGGGGCATAGACCGGGAAACTCATCTTCAGAAGGGAGTGATGCGGGACGGGGAAACTGGTCTTGCCCTCGCTGCGGTCCACCAGCACGGCCACCCCGGTGGTGTGGGCCTGGAGCCCGCCGAGGATGTCGAGACATTCCTGGACGCGGCCCCCGCGGGTGATGACATCCTCCACGACCAGCACCCGTTCGCCCGGTTTGATCTGGAAGTTGCGGCGGAGCACGAGGCGGTCGTTTTCCTTCTCCACAAAGAGGAAGCGGGCCCGGGCCTGGCGGGCCACTTCCTGGCCGATGACGAGGCCGCCCATGGCGGGGGCCAGCACGGTGGTGAAATGGCGGACCTCGGCGGGGAGACTGGCGAGCAGGAGGGTGGCGAGACGCTCCACACTTTCCATGTGTTCACAGACGCGGGCGCACTGGAAGAAGTGCCCGCTGCGCAGTCCCGAGCGCAGGATGAAGTGGCCCTCCAAAAGGGCGCCGGTGCGTTTGAAGATGTCGAGAATCTCGGCCTGGTTCGTGTCCATGGGGGAGGTGATGGATAAGGATGTGGCCAAGTCAAACGATTGCCTTGCCGGGCGGGAAAGTTTCAGCGTTTTAAGCGGCACCTTCCCCCACGACATGCGTCTTCCCGCCGCCCTCCTTGCCCCCGCCGCGTTTTTCCTCTGCCCCTCCCTTCCCGGCGCCGTGCTGGGATTCGGCCCCTGGTCCGGCGGTGTCACCCACGAGAAGGCGGAAATCATCGCCAAACTTCCCGTCACGGCCCAGCCCGGCCCGGACGAGGGCCTGAAGCTGGAACTGAGCGCGAGCGAATCCTTTGAGGAGTCCCGTTCCTTCCCCACCCTGCCCCAGCCCCTCGCCAACCCCTCGCCCTACATCCGGCGTTTCACCGCCACCGGCCTGAAACCCTCGACCACCTATTACTACCGGGTCAGCCGCAACGGGGCCTTCGATCCCGAACGCCTCGGCACCTTCACCACCACGCCCGCGCCCGGCACGGCCCATTCCTTCAGCTTCACCTTCGGCTCCTGCTCGAAGACCGGCTCGGACAGCCCCGTCTATCTGACCATGAAGGGCTTTGCCCCGCTCTTTTTCCTCCAGACGGGCGACCTTCACTATGAGGACGTGAAATCACTCGACATCAAGGCCTTCCGCTCCTGCTACCAGCGGGTCTGGTCCTCGCCCACGCAGGCCGCCTTCTACCGCTCGACGCCGATCGCCTACACCTGGGACGACCATGATTTCACCGGCAACGGCAGCGCGGGCGGATCGCCCAACGCCCGCGTCGTCTATGACGCCTACCTGGAAAACGCCCCCCACCACACCATCCTGGCCCCGGCCACGGAGGGCCTCATCACCCAGCGTTTCGAGGTGGGCCGCGTGCTCTTCCTCATGCTGGACTGCCGGGCCGGCCGCTCCTCCGAGGAACTGCCGGACAACGCCTCGAAGACCATGCTCGGGGCCTGGCAGAAAAAATGGTTCAAGGACGAACTGTCGCAGGCGAAGGAACGCCCGCTCGTCTTTGTCGTTTCCAGCGTCTCCTGGGTCTCCCCCGCCTCGGACAAGGGGGACAACTGGGGCCGCTACACCACCGAGCGGACCGAGCTTTCCAACCACATCAAGAAACTCGGGCTGAAAAACCTCTGCTTCCTTTCGGGCGACGCCCACATGCTCGCGGCCGACGACGGCGCCAACAACCAATACGCGGAGGGAGGCGGCCCCGGCTTCCCCTGCCTCCAGGCCGCGCCCCTCGACAAGAACGGCTCGATCAAGGGCGGCCCCTGGTCCGTGGCGCCGATCGCGCCCGGCCCCGAAGGCGGCAGCCAGTTCGGGGTGGTGCGGGTGACGGACTCCGGACAGGACCTCAAGGTGCTGTTCCAGGGCATGGACCAGGGCGGCACCGAAAAGATGCGCCTGGAGTTCACCTCGCCGGGGAAGTGACAAGCGGGACCAGGGCCGGAGTTTCCTTCGTTGACGAAAGAGTGGCGGGGGCCTTCCGGCCGAAGGGAACACCCGCCCGGCGGGCTCACACGCCCTCGTAAAGGAGACGGTCGTAGATGCCCTCGTAGGCGGCTGCCGTGTCGGCCCACTCGAAGCGCTGGCGGAAGGCGTTGCCCCTGAGCTTGGCCAGGACGCGGGGCTCGGCGAAGAGGGCGAGCGCGGCCTGCCAGGCCTCGGAAAAATCCTGGGGGGCGTGGGGATAAAGCACCCCGGTGCCCTTCACGGGATCACGGCGCCAGTCCACCACGGTGTCGGGCAGGCCGCCCACGCGGGGGGCCACGGGCAGGGTGCCAAAACGCTGGGCGATCATCTGGGCGAAGCCGCAGGGCTGGGAGGCGCGGGTGATGAGCAGGAAGTCCGCCCCGGCCATGCAGAGATGGAGCAGGTCCTCGCTCCAGCGCGGGAAACGGACCACGCAGGCCGGACGGGCGTGGAGAAGCTGCTCCCAGGCCTCGCCCATGTTGGCGTCGAGGACGTTGCCCCCGAGCACCAGCAGCCAGTTGCCCTCGGGGTAGTCGCGCAGGACGGGGACGAGGGCCTGGCCGGCCTCGTCCTCGAAGGGAAGGCGGCCGAAAAAGACCGGACCGGAAAAATCCGGGGAGACGCCGAGCTTCTCCAGGAGGGCGCGGCGGCAGGCGGTTTTGCCGGCGGTCTGGGTGGCGTCGAAAACCTCCGGCAGGACCTTGTCCGTGGCGGGGTTCCACTCCACGGTGTCCAGGCCGTGCAGGATGCCGGTGTAAGAGGCGGCGCGGGCGGCGAGCAGGCCTTCGAGGCCGCGGCCGCCCTCGGGGCGGAGGGTCTCCTCGCGGTGGCCGGGGCTCACGGTGGTGAGGTAGTCGCCGCAGATCAGGCCGGCCTTGAGGAAGTTCACCTGGCCGTAGAACTCGAGACCGTCGGGGGTGAAGACCTCGGACGGCAGGTTCATCAGGCCGAAGACGCGGCCGGGAAAAAGGCCCTGGAAGGCGGCGTTGTGGACGGTGAAGACAGTCTTCGCGGCGGCGCTGGAGCCGCGGCGGACCTCATAATAGCGCAGGAAGAGCGGGGCGAGGGCCGAGGGCCAGTCGTGGCAGTGGCAGATGTCGGCGTTGAGGTTGAGCAGCAGCAGGGCCTCGGCCACGGCCTTGCTGAAGAAGATGAAGCGTGCGGGGTTGTCGTCGTAAACACGGCCGGAGGCGTTGGCGTAAACCCCGCCGCGGTCGAAGTATTCGTCGCGGCAGACGAGGTGGACGGTGATGTTGTCCCCCGCCGGAAACCGCCAGATTTCGCCGCGCTCGAAGGAGTCGCCCATCTCGATGCTGAGCTCCAGGGTCTTCTCCGCCGCCCGGGCCAGGGCGTGTTCGCGGGCATGGCGGTAGCCGGGGAGGAAGACATGGATCTTGTGGCCCTTGGCGGCCAGGGCGCGGGACAGCCCGTGGACGGCCTCGCCCAGGTTGCCCACACTGGCCAGGGGGAGGAATTCGGAGGCGACTTGGACGATGCGCATGAGGGGGAAAGGAACAGGAGGGAAAAGCCGACGCAACCACGCAGGCCGGGGAAAAGGGGCTCAGATCAGGCCCGACTCCAAAAAGCTGAAATAGCCGCGCCGGGACGGGTCGGCGGAGGGTTCGCCCAGGATGAGATGGTCCGCGAGATGGACGCCGAGGGTTTCCCCGGCCTCGCGGATGTGGCGCGTCAGGGTGATGTCGGCCGCGCTGGGCGAGGGATCGCCGCTGGGATGGTTGTGGGCGCAGAGGACAAAGGCGGCCCCCTGCCCCAGGGCCTCGCGGAAGACCTCGCGGGGGCTGATGGCGGCCCGGTTGACGGTGCCCATGGCCACTTCCTGGCAGGCCAGGACCCGGCGGCGGGAGTTCAGGGAAACGACCCAGAAACGCTCCACCTCGGAGGCCACCGCCAGCGGCCGCAGAAAGGCCCAGGCCTCCGGGGGGTTGCCCAGCACGGGGGCCTGGCCGGCCTCGTGGCGGAGGATCCGCCGGGCCAGCTCCAGCGAGGTGGAAAGCTGGAGGGCCTTGACCAGCCCCACGCCTTTGGTCCGGCGGAAGTCCGCCATGTTCTGCCGCAGGAGCCCGGGCAGGCCGCCCGAGGCGCGCAGGAGGGTTTCCGCCATGGTCAGCACATCGTTGCCCCTGCCCCCGCTGCGGAGGGTGAGGGCCACCAACTCGTCATCCCGGAGTTTCTCCACCCCCTCGCGGATGAGCCGCTCCCGCGGACGCTGGTCCGGGGGCAGGTCCTGAAGGCGCGGCATCGTTCTCAGTAAAAGCGGATGAAGGCCTTTTTGCGGAGGCGTTGCAGCCAGCGGTCCTGGCTCTCGATCACGAGGCGGTCCAGGAGGATCTTCTCAATCCGGTCGCGCACCTCGGCCAGGGGCTGGATGCCCTCGGCGCGGTGGTCCTCGACATGGATCAGATAGACCTGGTCGTTAAAAACAAAGGGGTCGGATACCTTGCCGGTCTCCACCGCGAAGGCCCGGCCGGCGAGCTCGGGGCGGAGGTCGTCCCGGCGCACCCAGTCCCAGTCGCCGCCGCTGGCGGCCCGGCCGTCCATGCTGTTTTTCTTGGCCAGATCGGCAAACTTTTCGCCGGCGGCATGGCGCTTGGCCAAGTCGGCCGCGGCGGTCTTGAGCGTCTCCAGGGTTTTGCCCTCGGAAGGCTTGAGGACGATCATCCGCAGGCGGACACGCTCGTCCTGGAAGTAGGCCAGTTTGTTGCGCTGGTAGAAGCTCAGGATCTTCTCCGGGCTGATCTCGGCCTGGGTGCGCTTGATGCGCTGGCGCATGACGCCGACAATCATCTCCTCCTCGATTTTCTTGTGGTATTCGATGCGGTTAAGTCCCTGGGAATCAAGGTAACCCTGAAACTTCAGACGGTCGTTGCCGAAACGTTCCACCAGCTGGCGCTCGACCTCGGCGTCCACCACGCTGGGCGGGAACTTGAGTTTCTGGTCGTTGAAATCGCGGACGATGAGACGGTCGTTGATGAGGTTGCTGACCACCTCGATGAGCTGCTCGCTCATGCGGCGGTCAAAGTCCTCGGGACCCGTCGAGGAGGAGCGGGTGATCTCCACCACCGGGGCCAGGGCCCGGCGCACATCGGCATAGGTGATGACCTGGTCCTCCACCTGGATGGCCTTGCCATTGCGGGTCAGGTCGCCCAGCGCCTGGACAAAGCCCGGGGGGATGGACTGGGCCGGGAGGGACGCGGCCCCGAGGAAAAGGGCGAAGGCGAGGGAGGCGGAACGGAGGTGACGTGACATGGACGCGGGAAACGTTGACCCACAGGCAAAAGCCCGGACGGCTTGTGGCCAGCCCAAAAGCAGCCCCCGGGGAAACTCCTGCGCCGGGCGTGGTTTGCACTTGGCAGTCAGGACCGGAGCTCCAGTTTGCAGGGACCCGAACCCTTAAACCCATAATCCCTACCATGCGCGCCGTTTCTTTCGTCAGCCTTTGCGCCACGCTTGGCCTCGCCGCCGCCTCGCTGCTGGCCGATCCCACGCCGCAGCAGAAGGCCAGCCTCACCCGCGGGACCGGCGCCGGATGGCTCAACTCCACCTCCGCCAAGGAGTTCAACCTGGTCCAGCTGAAGGAGGACATCAAGCTGCTGAACCAAACCGGCATCCGCCACGTGCGCCTCTACGCCAAACTCCCCAACATGACGGCCGACCAGGCCCCGGACACGCTCTCCCCCTCCTTCCTGGCCAATGT
>JANOBW010000097.1:0-5813 GCA_031411855.1 Opitutia bacterium | reverse complement strand
TTCTCGCCACCACCCCTTGGCCGTTTCCGCATGCCCCTAAACAACACCCTGGTTTGGTCAACCCTGGCGCTGGCCGGTTGGTGTCCGGCCAGCGCCCATATTTCTTATGTCGGCCACGACTTTGGTTCCTTCACGGGAAACACCGCCGCCTCCGTGACCCTGACGGGCAAAAGTGTGGTCGGCAACTCGGGCTGGGCCGATGGCACCGATGACGACTGGGGAGACAGCCACAAGACGCGGCCCTTTCGTTTCACCCTGCTGGCCACCGGCAAGGTCACCGTTTCGGTAAGTGCCTCCACGGCAGGGGGAACCCGCCTGGGCGACCTTCTGCCCGGCTACTCGATTTACCGTGGGCTGGCCCACCTTCCGCCGGCCTCGCCGGACCATGACTACGCGGATCTGACCACCCTCTACATTTATGAGGAATTCGGGACTTTCAAGGAGGGGGCCTTCCGGGCCCTGACCGACTGGAAAATCGCCAACGACGAGGGTGTGACCTACGATGACCTCACCTCCTTCACCTACTGCGGGCATGCCGCCGATGGTTCGGCAGCGAACTTTGGCTCCGCCCCGGGCATCAATGGTGACGGACTGGCCAACGGAACGGTCACCGGCACCTTCACCCTTCCGGCGGGAGACTACACTTTTTTTGTCGGAGGCTCCCAGTATTCCGACAACACCAACACCTTGCGCGGACTGGCCGCCACGGTCTCCGTGGCCCCGTTCGGCACCTTTGAGCAATGGACCGCTGCCCAGGGCCTGGCCGGGTCCGCCGCCGATCCCAGGGCCGATTCGGACGGTGACGGACTCTCCAATCTCGTGGAATACGCGCTGGGCGGGTCCCCTTCGGTTTCCGACCGGGCCGGGCGGCTGCCGTCAACCTCTTTGGTTTCGGGCAAACTCCGCCTGACCGCCGTGATCCGCGGAGACGACCCCGGGCTGGCGGTGGCGGCGGAAACCAACACCGATCTGAACAACCCCGCTGGCTGGGTTTCCACCGGGATTCAAAGTGTCGCGGGGGTTGACCAGACGGGGGTGCCCGCCGGGTTCCTGCGGGTGGTCTACGAGGTTAATTCCCCTGTCTCGCAGCCCCGGTTCCTGCGGCTGCGTTTCGAGCGCTGAGCGGAGGTTGGCCACGTTCAGAAGGTGGCCCGCAGGGAGAGGGTGGCCCCGCGTCCTCCCAGCGGGGCGACGTCCTTGAGAAACGAGGTGTGGAGCCGGACTTCTTCGTCGAGGAGGTTGGTCCCCTTGAGAAGCAGATCCCACGTCACTTTTCCCGAGGTGAGCCGGTAGGTGGCGGCGGTGTCGAGAAGGGTGTGGCCGTCGGTCGGGAGCTCGTTCGGCGCGGTCTTGTCCTGGGCGAGGGCATGGGTGACGCCGAGGCTGAAGCCAAAGGGCTGAAAATCCCAGGTCAGCTCCGCCCCGAGACGCCAGGGGGGAATACGTGGCAGCGGTTGGTCGGTCCGGGGGTTGGCGGCCTCCACGTAGTCCGCCTTTAACTCCAGCCCCAGCTTTCGGTCCGGCTCCTCCACGAAATGGAACAGAACCGAAGTCTCCCCGCCGACGAAGGCGGCCGGAACACCCTGATAATCAAAGATGGGAAGGCCGTAGGTGGGATCCGTCGCCCCACGGGGGGTGAGGGTGATGAAGTTTTCAAAACGGTTGTGGAAGATTGAGGCCGAGGCGGTCACCGCGCCCTTTTCCTTTCGCAGGGTCAGGTCGGTTCCCCAGGACCTTTCGGGGCCCAGGGTGCTGTCGCCGACCTCGAAGGCCTCGGTGGCCAGGTGCGGGCCGTTGGCAAACAGCTCCTGATTGACCGGAGCGCGCCTTGTGTGGGCGAGGTTGAGGGCTCCGGAGTAGTTTTCAAACGGACGGTAAACCACTCCGGTGGAGGCGCTTCCGGTGGTGAAGGTGCGGGATTGGGCCGGTCCGAAACCGGGCGCGGCGGCGGCCTCGACCAGGCTGTGGTCCAGGCGTCCGCCCACCTGCCAGCGCAGTTGATCCCACTTCCTTTCCTCGAAGAGAAACAGGGAGTGAGCCCAGGAGTCTGTCGGCGGCAGGAAGGCCTCGTTGCCGGTCACGGCCAGCTCGTCCCGCCGCACCTCGTAGCCAAGGGTCCCCTCGAAGCTGCCCAGGGGCCGGTGGGTGGCCTCGACGCGGCCGTTGAGGGCGTTGAGTTGGAAGACGGTGCCGGGAGCTCCGGCCTCCAGCTCGGTGTGTGTGTAGTCGGATGCGGCAAATTTCCACTTCACGGAGGAGAGGGCCTCCACTGGATCATAGGCGGCACCCGCCAGATCCCAGCGGCGCTGGCGCATGTCAATCATCACATCCTTTTCGGCGACAGTGCCATAGAGGTTGCCGTAGTCCTGGAAGGAGCCCCCCAGGTAGGCGTTGTCCCACACGTAGGAGAGCCCGCCGGCACCGCCCGAGCTCCGGGCCTGGCTGTTGCCGAGATGTCCATTTTCCTCGTCCTGTCCGGGCGGCAGGGGATCGATCTGTCGCAGCCGCCAGGAGCGGGCGTAGTCCGGGATGGCCAGGTCATCGCTGTCGCGGGCAAAGGCGTCGAAGTGGTAATTCCAGCCGCCGCGTCCGCCCTCCAGGACCATGGCGCCGCTGCGGCCGGAGTCCTGGGAGGTGAGCCTCCCCTCCACCTGGCCCGAGAGGAGCCGGTCGCTCCTTTGAGCGGGGATGCGGTTGTCGAGGACGTTGACGACCCCGCCCACCGCGGTGGGACCGTAGAGCAGGGCGGCCGGCCCCCGCACGACCTCAATCCTGGTGAAGGTCAGCGGATCCTGGGAAACCGCATGATCCACACTGGCACCGGAAACATCCATCGTGCCGACACCGTTTTGCAACAAGCGGATGTGGTCGCCATCCAAGCCACGGATGACGGGACGGCTGGCATTCGGGCCGTAGGAGGAGGAACTCACGCCGGGTTCGCGCCCCAGGGTTTCCCCCAGGGTGGGGGCGAGCGACTGGCGAAGTTTGGCCTCGTCCAACACGGTAACTGGTTGGGCCAGATCATTAAGGGAACTCGCGATGGGGCTGGCTGTGACCACGAGGGAGGGCAGGCCCGTTGGAGCTGCCGTCGGCGACGCGGAAGGAGGACCGGCCGGGGCCGGCGGGGGAGGAGTCTGGGCCAGGACGAAACCAGGAATCAACATCAGGCTTAGGGTTTTTGTTGCAAATGTTTTGCGCATAAAAGCTGAGTGAAAAGGCGTCCGAGTCTTAAGGCAATACTTTTGCATTAAAGTTGGAGCCAACAGCCTGCGGCAAATTGCCGCGCAACCTAGGCTGGTTCTTCCGGGGCTGTTTGCGCACAACGAATCCATGAGCTCCGCTCCGCCTTCCCTTCCACAGACGCTGACCCTCGACTGGCTGCGGCGTCTGCGCTGGTTTGGCATCGCGGGGCAGGCCCTGGGCTTCGCCCTGGCCGCGCTAGTCATGAAGGTGGCTTTGCCCTGGACACCACTCCTGCTGGTGCTGGGGCTGACGGTGGCGACGAACCTCTGGTTGCTGTGGCGGCCCTCGGCCTCCATTTCGCTTCCCCCCGCGCTGCTGGCCGGGGTCATGGGCTTTGATGTGGCGGCGCTGACCGTCATCCTTTACTGGACGGGCGGGCCGCACAACCCGTTCACCACCTTTTATTTGGTGCATGTGGCGCTGGCCGCGATGGCTTTGACCTCGCGCTGGCTGTGGACCTTGGTGGGCGCTTCGGCGGCGGGTTACGCGCTGCTCTTTGTCACTTACCGCCCGCTTTTTGTGGACGGATCGCCTGTGGAGGTGGCCTGCCCGAGTTACTCCTGGCATCTTCACGGCATGGCCATCGCCTTTGTCATCACGGCGGCGTTTGTGGCCGCGTTTGTGGCCCGACTGCACAAGGCCTTGCAGGACCGCGACATCGCACTGGCTGAGGCCAGGCTGCGGGCGGCGCGGAGCGAGCAGTTTGCCGCGCTTGCCACCCTTTCCGCCGGAGTGGCGCACGAACTGGGTTCCCCGCTGGGAACCATCGCCGTGGCCAGCCGTGAGCTGGTGCGGAACCTGGAAAACTCCGGCCGCGAGCCCTCCGCCCTGGAGGACTCGCGGCTGATCCGGGCCGAGGTGGACCGTTGCCGCGCCATTCTGGAGCGCCTTTCGGACCAGGCCACGGGCGGGGTGGGGGACGCTCCGGAAGCGGTGGCGGCCGCCCGGCTTTTCGCCGAACTGAAGTCCGGCCTTGGCCCGGGCCAACGCGACCGGGTGGCCCTTTCCGACGAGACGGGCGGGGCGCTCCTGCTTCTGCCCCGGGCCCCGGTGGTGCAGGCGCTGGGAATCCTGGTCAAAAACTCATGTGACGCGGACCTCTCGGGCCGGGAGGTGGACCTGCGCGTCCGGACCCGGGGCGCGACGGTGGAGTTTGCCGTCGGCGACCACGGTCCCGGTCTTGACCCCGTGGCCGCCGTCCATGCCGGCGAGCCTTTTTTCACCACCAAGGAACCCGGGGCCGGCATGGGCCTGGGTCTCTTCCTCGTGCGCACCCTGGCGGCCCGCCTGGGAGGTGAACTCACGTTGGAGAACCTGCCCCGGGGCGGTCTCCGGGCCACTCTCCGACTTCCCCTTTCCACCCTTTCATGAGCGCAAACCCGGCCCGATCCTGGCGCGTCCTCCTGGCTGATGACGACGCGGTGCTCCGCGAGCGCATGGCCCGGGCTTTGCGGGACCGGGGCCACGAGGTGGCGACGGCCCCCGACGGCTCCGCCGCCCTCGTCCTGGCGGACAGTTTCGAGCCTGATGCGGCCGTGCTGGACCTGCGGATGCCGGGTGAGGACGGCCTGGCCTGCCTGCCCCGTCTGCTTGCCCGGCACCCCGAGGTGAGGGTCGTGATTCTGACCGGTTACGGCAGTATCGCGAGCGCGATGGAGGCCGTGCGGGGCGGAGTCTGGGACTACCTGACCAAACCGGTGGACGCCGACCAACTCATGGCGGTGCTGGCGAGGGACGAGCCCAGAAACGAGGAAGGGGAGGGGGCGGTTTCAGCCGCGCCGGCGAGTTTGGAACGGGTGGAGTGGGAACACCTGCAACGGGTCATGGCCGATTGCGGGGGAAACGTCAGTCAGGCGGCCCGGATGCTTGGCCTGCACCGGCGGTCTCTTCAGCGCAAACTACAGAAAATGCCGCCGCCGCGCTGAGGGTATCACTAAGGAGGCCGGGCGCGGCCCTCTTCCTTTGACCAGTAACCCCGATCAGCCTAGTAACCTACCCGAGATGCTCGCACCTGGCACCTGCCAGACTCCGCAGATCCACAACACGGCTGCAATTGAGACCAACACGGCTGCTATTGAGACTTACTGAGCGAAAATGATCATCAACAGGGCTGCAATTGAGACAAACACACCTGCAATTGAGACTGACAAGACTGCACAGCACCTCTGCACCGTTGCAAATGAGACAAACAGGGCTGCAATTGAGACTGACATGCCTGCAAACGCCTCAAACTGAGCAACAATTGCCACTGACATCGTTGCAAACCACTTCGACATGGCTGCAAGCGGCTTTGACATCGTTGCAACGCCTTTCGACGGGAGTGCAACGAGCTCCGGCGGCATTGTTTAGGCCAAATCCGGCGATGCAACGGCAGGCCACATGGCAAGCAAGAGGCAGGTAATCACTTGCACTCCTGAAGCTCTTCACCCTCCGGATGGGCGCTCCCAGGGGCAAACCATCGCCGCCCCTGTTCTCAGCCGCCTTCGGTCAAAAGCTCGCGAATCGCCTTCTCAATCTCGGCGGTGGAGAAAGGTTTGGCCAACACCCTTCCAGCCCCCATGAGTTGGGCG
>JANOBW010000096.1:0-5528 GCA_031411855.1 Opitutia bacterium | reverse complement strand
CTCCATCCGCGGGGCCCGCATCGGCATGATCTTCCAGGAGCCGATGACGGCCCTCAACCCGACCCAGCGTGTCGGCAAACAGATCCAGGAGGTGTTTCTGCTGCACACCAGGATGTCCAAGGAGGAGGCTTGGAACAAGGGCGTGGAGATGCTTCGCAAGGTCAACATTCCGTCTCCCGAAATGCGGGCCATGGAATACCCGCACCAGCTTTCGGGCGGCATGCGGCAGCGCGTGGTCATCGCCATGGCCCTGGCCATGAACCCGGCCCTGCTTATCGCCGACGAGCCCACCACGGCCCTTGATGTCACCGTCCAGGCCCAGATTCTCGACCTGATCCAGAACCTCCAGAAGGAGCTCGGCATGGCCGTGCTGCTTATCACCCACGACCTCGGGGTCATCGCCGAAACCTGCGACGAGGTGGTCGTCATGTATGCCGGCCGCGTGGTCGAGCGTGCCCCGGCCTCCGAACTCTTCGCCAACCCGCTCCATCCCTATACCCGGGGTCTTCTCCGTTCCATTCCGGCCGCCGCGCGTGTCCCCAAGACCCGCCTTGCCACTATCCCGGGCATGGTTCCAGCCCTCCATGCCATGCCGGCTGGCTGTCGTTTTGCCCCCCGCTGCGAAAACCCGCACGATGATTCCGTGCTTCGGACGCGTCCCGCACTCAAAGAGGCCGCACCAGGGCACTGGATCGAAGCCTGCCAGTGTTTCTGCGGGGCAGAATCGAAATTATGAGTCATGAAAACAAGACACCTACCACTCGTATCATTTCATCCCCTCTTCGCTTCCTCCCCTTTCCCCGCTTCTGTTTCGTCCTGCCACTCCCTCATAATTCATAACTCATAACTCTTCCTTTGTATGTTAAAGGTTTCCAACCTCACCCAGCATTTTCCCATTTCCGGCGGCATCCTCGGACGCACGGTGGCCCACCTCAGGGCGGTGGACGGGGTATCCTTTGAGGTCGGCCCGGGGGAGACTCTCGGTTTGGTCGGTGAATCGGGCTGCGGCAAAACCACCCTCGGGAAGTCCGTCATCCGCCTTTATGACCCCACTTCCGGTTCCATCTCCTTCGAGGGCAAGGACATCACCCGTCTCAGCCAGTCCGCGCTCCGCCCACTGCGGAAAAGTTTCCAGATGGTCTTTCAGGATCCGGCCGAATCCCTCAACCAGCGGCTCGCCGTCGGCCAGTTGCTGGAGGAGCCCTTTGTGATCCACGACATGGGGACGCCCACGCAGCGCCGCGAGTGGGTCCGCGAACTCCTGGGCAAGGTCGGCCTTCCCGCCACCGCCGCGGACCGCTATCCGTTCGAGTTTTCCGGAGGCCAGCGCCAGCGCATCGGTCTGGCCCGCGCCATCGCCCTGCGGCCCAAACTGATCGTCCTGGACGAGCCGGTCTCGGCCCTGGACGTCTCCGTCCAATCCCAGATCCTCAACCTGCTCATGGACTTGCAGCAGGAGCTCGGCCTCAGTTACCTTTTCATCTCCCACGATCTCTCCGTCATCCGGCACATCTGCGACCGCATCGCCGTGATGTATCTCGGCAAGATCGTCGAGACCGGGCCGACCGCGCGGGTTTACGAAAGGCCCACGCACCCCTACACCCGCGCCCTGCTCAGCGCCATCCCGCAGCTTCCCGGCGCCCCGAAACGCCCCCGGATCCTGATCGAGGGCGACATCCCTTCGCCCATTGATCCCCCGCCCGGTTGCGCCTTCGGCCAGCGCACCCGCTGCGTCAACCACGAGGCCTCCAAGACTTGCGACCTCGCCCTCAGTCAGATTGCCACCGGCCACTCCGTCGCCGCCTGTCCCTGCGCCCTCAAGGCGGCCTCGGGAAGCTGAAGTGTTCCGGTGTGAAAGCACACGTTGCCGGGGGGCGGTTTCGCCGGAGCCACCGCCCGAAAGTCCGCCCCGGAGGTTTCCCCGGCCGGTTGATCGGTCCGCATCCGTGGTCTCCCCGCGTTCCCCTCCGCAGGTGCGGTTCAAGAATCATAAATCATAAATCAATATCCCCTTGCGCCTTGGGCTCAGTCGGGCGTTGTGGCAGACCATGATTTCCGGTCGTTCCAACAAGGGTGAGGAGGCGTCGTCCGACGGCTCTGTCCGCGTGCAAAAGTTTCTCGCCGATCAGGGCGTGTGTTCCCGCCGCCACGCGGAGGAAATGATCGCGTTCGGCGAGGTCCTGGTCAACGGCCAGCCCGCCAAACTCGGCCAGAAGGTCGTTCCCGGGGTGGACCGCGTCAACGTGCGCGGCAAGTTCGTGACCCTCAAAAACCCCGTCAAAATCGTGCTGCTGGTCAACAAGCCGCGCGGTCTCATCTGCTCGAACGACGACCCTCACAACGACCGCACCGTCTTCGAGGTGTTGCCGCCCGTGTGGCGCAAGCTCCGCCTGTTCTGCGTGGGCCGTCTCGACAAGGAGAGTGAGGGCCTGCTGGTGCTGACCAACGACGGCGCGCTGGCCCATACCCTGGCCCACCCGTCCAGCGGCGTGGTCAAACGCTACCGCGTGCTGCTTTCCCGTCCCTTTGACCGCGAGCACGTCAAGGTCATGAAGGCCGGCGTGATGGTCGAGGGCGAGATGCTCAAGGCCGACGAGGTGCTCTGGCTGGACAAGCCGGGCGATGCCAACCGCCGCATCGAGATCCACCTTCACCAGGGCCGCAAACGCGAGATCCGCCGCATGATGGAGCGTCTCGGCTATTTTGTGGAGCGTCTGGAGCGCGTCCAGATCGGCGCGGTCACGATCAAGGGCATGGGCCCCGGCTCCGTGCGCCAGCTCACCCCCCGCGAAATCCGCCTGCTTTCCGCCGGAGCGATCAAGGACAAGGGAGCCGCCGAGGAAATCCGCGCGCCGTTTGCCGACGGTCCCTCGGTGCCGTTTGAGGACGGGGAATGAGGCCATTTTTGATTTAAGATTCTTGATTCTTGATTTATCAAGCCATTGATTTTTAGCGCTTTAGGAAATTATCATGACCCAGCTGATTGACGGAAACCAGATCGCGGCGGACATCATCGCGGAGCTCACCCGCGAGGTGGCTGCCCTCCCTGCCGGCGATCGGCCCGGCGTGGCGTTTGTCCGCGTGGGAAACGACCCGGCCTCCGTTTCCTATGTGGCGAAGAAGCAGAAATCAGCCGAGCAGATCGGCATCAAAAGCACTCTGCTCCTGTTTCCCGAAACCATCACCCAGGCGGAGTTGCTGTCCGAACTCGACAAACTCAACGCCGATCCGTCCATCCACGGTATTTTGGTGCAAGCGCCTCTGCCCAAGCATGTTAGCGAAACCGTGGTCTTCAACCATGTGAAACCTTCCAAGGACGTGGACGGCTTCAGTTCCGCCAATCTGGGCCGCCTCTGCCAGGAGGACCCCAACGCCTTTGTGGCCTGCACCCCGGCCGGTGTGGTCGAACTGCTCAAGCGTTCCGGCGTGGAAACGGACGGCAAACACGTGGTCGTGGTCGGGCGCAGCCTGATTGTCGGCAAACCTGCAGCCCTCCTCTTTCTGCAAAAAGGGCTGGGAGGAAACGCCACCGTGACTGTGGCCCACTCCCGCACCCGCGATCTCGGTGCCATCACGCGGCAGGCTGATATCCTGGTCGCCGCCATCGGCAAACCCGGCCTGATCACCTCCCTGATGGTCCGCGACGGAGCCGTCGTGATTGATGTGGGCATCAACCGTATCGCCGACGCCTCCAAAAAGACCGGTTTCCGTCTCGTGGGGGACGTGGATTTTGAGGGCGTCGCCCCCAAGTGCGCCAAAATCACCCCGGTGCCGGGCGGTGTCGGTCCCATGACCGTGGCGATGCTGATGAAAAACACCGTCAAAGCCCATTCCCTGGCGCGGAGGAAGGCCTGAGTTTACTCCGGGTGAACCCTGGTTCACCCGGCAATTAAAGCCTGATTTTCATTGCCGAACCTTTCCTTCGGTTTACAGTCCCACCTCGTCATGCAAACGCATTCACTTTTGGCCATTGGCCTCGGCACGGGCGAACTCGTCCTTATTTTCGCCGTTCTGCTGCTCCTTTTCGGAGGCAAAAAACTTCCCGAACTCGCGCGAGGTCTCGGCAAATCCGTCAAGGAATTCAAGAAAGCCACCAATGAGGTGGAGGATGAGTTCCGCACCGCCATGGATGCCGCGGACCGCGATCAGGCTGCCAAGGCCGCCGCCGCCAAGTCTCCGGCTCCGGTGGCTCCCGCCCGTCCCGAAATCCGTTCCTGAACGGTTTGAGAAGCAAATTTTGGGGCTGAGTTTTCGAACTCCGCCCCTTTTTTGCGCCCCAAGGTCCCCATGGGGGTGGTTTCGACCCAGGGGCGGGAAATCGCCCGGGATCAACCGCCTGGTGTTTCTTGGCACGCCGGGTTAGCCGGAGGAAGTCGCATGGGGCAGCATCACTTCGCCTGAGGGGCGAGGTGAAAGTCGAACTGGCGCTTGAAGCGGTCCACGCGGAAGGCGGTGACTTCGATACGGTCTCCCAGGGCGAGGACGCGCTTCGTCTTGCGACCGGTCAGGCTGAGGCCGTCGCCGGCGAGGATGTAGAGGTCGTCCGTGAGCGAGGAGGCCGGGAGGTAACCAAACACCGTGTGGTCGGGCAGTTCGAGGAAGAGGCCGTGGTTCTTGATGTCGGTGATGATGGCGGGGAAGTGCTGCTTGTCCTTGGCGGCGGCCTGGCGTTCGAAGAATTCCAGGAGCTTGTTGCGGCGGGACTCGCGTTCGGCCTGGGCGCTTTCGGCCTCGGTGGCGGAGATGTGGCGGCCGATGGTGGAGAGGCGCGACATGGAGTAACTCTCCGGATGGCCGCCGACAGGCGCGGTCGGCAAGTTGTTGCGGATCAGGTAATTGTCGAGCACGCGGTGGCAGACGAGGTCGGCGTAGCGACGGATTGGAGAGGTGAAGTGCAGGTAGTGTTTCTTGTGCAGGCCGTAGTGGCCGAGCGGCTCGGGCTTGTAACAGGCCTTCTGCATGCTCTTGAGAAACTCGGTGCGGAGGACGTAGGCCTGGGGGTGCTCGCGGATCTGGTGGAGCAGGGCGATGACGTGCTTGCGGACGGAGAGGTCGCCGGGGGTGATGTCGAACTGGGCGCAGAAGTCGCAGAAGGCCTCCAGCTTGGGGGCCAGCGGAGCCTCGTGGACACGGGCCAGGGCGGGCATCTTGGCCTCAAACAGCACGCGGGCCACGGCCTCGTTGGCGGCCAGCATGAACTCCTCGATGAACCAGTGGCTTTCGTCGCCGGACTCCTTGACGATGCGGTCGGGGTAGCCGTTGGCGTCGCAGTAGATGCGGACCTCCGGGATTTCCAGATCAAGCGCGCCATCCTTGAAACGGCGGGCGCGGAGCACCTTGGCGATGCCCCAGAAGTGGCGGAGGGCGCCTTGGAGTTCGTGCAACTCGCTGTCGGTCAACGAGGAGAGGGCGCGTCCGGTCGAGCCGGTCTGGTGGGCCGGGGGCAGCGGGAGGGCGCGGATGTTGTCGAGGTTGTCGTCGCGGAGGATTTGCAGGGCCTGCTCGTAGGTGAGGCGTTTGCGGCTGCG